>JAAYSJ010000126.1 GCA_012518395.1 Clostridiales bacterium | reverse complement strand
TAGGGAACGACACAGGGGTCGTTCCCTACATTTTCTTATTTTATTTACAAGTGTGTAATACCCATGATTCCATTTTTATTGGAATGCCCCTAATAATCACAAGATATCGTGTTAACTATGCTCTATTATCCAATCCAATAGCTTTTTTCGTCTACAGAACTATCCGCTATTCCAAGGCCAAGATTATTCAATTTTCCATCCGCACATGAAATTTCAATACCATTAATCCTGGGGGGGAACTACCATTCCAAAAATACCTATTCAATTATTCCCATTTACAAAATGGCGTGGTAGTTATTATTTCTCCCTCATATAAAGTATCCTTGGCTCTAACCAGTAATCCATCCTTCCGGTTTCGGGATCTTTGTTTATGTTTATAGTGCTAAATACCAACATAATATTGACCTCAGGTGCTTCTATGGTTAGGCTCATATCTTCAATCGTTCCGTGAGAGGTTTCTATAGTACCCAGAGGATATTTTTCTAAAATAGTATTTATATAATCGCTAATATCCTGTTCCAGTATAGTTCTACCCTCCAAATCTATCTTAATGGTCGGGACATCGTTTCCTTCTGCGTTCCAATATAAGGTATAATCACCCTTATCTCCCTCCAGGAAGATTGGGATAGAGCCATAGTTTTCCCCTATTATATTTATTGCCCATTCATACCCCTCTATATTTATTGAACTTGCAGCCAAGGTTATATAGATCCCTTTATAATCATCTGGCATTTCTTCATATTCATCCTTTGGCCATGTCTGGTCAAATCCAAACTGTCTCCTGAAAACCTCATATTCCCCTAAGTTGGGATCCAACCAGTCAGGCAGCCCGGCATTCGGTTCGTAGATCAAAAAGTTTATAGAATCCGTAATCTTTTCCTTGGCACCTTGTTCCGGCTCGGTAACCGCGGGGATAATCCTACCATCTTCAAACATCTCTTGTTCCGTCAGCAGCTTTTCTAAACGGTTCTTTTGGGTCGCTACGGGAAGATCCACATATCCGGCTATGGGCAAAACAGTAACTGCAAGCATTAAGCATATCAGACCTGCAATAATAATATGGGACTTTTCCTTCTTGGCAATTAAAAGAATCATAGCTGCCACAGAAACAATCCAAATAATCGTAAAGAAATATTCCGTAGTTTTAATTCCCCATTGTCCAATCTGTATCAATAACATCCTGGCTTCAAATACCAATATAACGAGAGCCGCCAGAGGATACACTCGACGGTAAAAGTCCGACAGTCTCGAATCACTATGGGTTAGCATTATATGTAGCCATAATCCTATACCTGCATAGCTCGCTGCGATTCCGGAAAGCTGGGCAAAGGATACCTTCTCGCCGGTAATAATTGTTTTTAACACCCACAAAACCAATACTACCGTTAGGGCTAAAGCCAAAGGTGCCATAATATATTGGAATAGTATTTCGATAAACTTTGGTTGTTTTTGAGTAGTCACACGTCTTTCATCGACTACACCCCTGCTAAAGTCCGGAAAATACCCTACAAAGACAGCATAAGCAATAAACCCTACTATGGCAGCGATATATGCATAGATTTTAGTATTCATATCTCTAAATAACAGCACTTTAATGGCTCCTGCTACTCCAGCTGCCCCCGAGTATAAAACTACACCATATAACAGGGCAATAAAAAACGCTTTTTGAATCATAAAAAGTGATTTTGAAAAATCTGATTGTTCTTTGGGGTATCCCGTAAATATGATAAATAGCAATATACTTATTGCTGCGGTGACGAGTATGCGGGATATGGAAAGACCGCTAAGATATATAACATTTATGCCCCCTTGTATCTCTTCCCTTCCCCCGAAGAGATAGAGAAGGATAAAGGTGACAAGCACAGCAGCTACTCCCACTAGGTTTGCAGCGATAAATGAGCCTTTACTGTTTAAACGACTTTTAGCCGCAACAACGGTAGCCAAACTTAAGGTAGCACCTAAAGCAAAAGAATACTGAAGGCAGTCTAATATAAAGTCGTAGGATGCGGGCTTATAATCGTCAAGAAAAATTTTAATGACTGCTACGATAGTAAAAGCCAAGGCGCTTGCCATGGCGGCAGGATAAGTTTTAAAGGATTTTAACGCCCCCTTTAACACCTTAAAAACAGATCTACCAAAGATATTCATAAATTTATCACCTCTGCCCATCTAATATCTAATTAATACCCTTATCTATATTCCATTAAATATTGCCCAATTATTCGATTCAACGATTTTTTACATAACGAATAAATTGAACTAATATGGGTTTTTCACTCAATGTAGGGATCCCTAGTTGTTCATAATCTAAAATTAAAAACTATACAAGCTATAACATTTTTTCACTTAATCTGATAAATCTCTCAATATCCTCTTTGATAAGCCTCAATGAGCTTCTCCAAAAGTCTATGGAACGAATATCGATATTTATCATCCTAGCGACATCCGCAATATTGTTTTTTCCCGTGGCTTGAAGGAGTTTATCGTATTCCGGAACAAAGGCCTTGCCCCGCTTTAGATATTCTGCATATACACCCTTTGCAAAAAGTAGTCCAAAGGCATAAGGAAAATTATAAAAATTACGATCGGCAGAATAATAATGAGATTTACATACCCACATATAAGGATGCAGATAATCATGATCCAACCCATCGCCATAGGATTCTTTCTGGGCATCCAGCATTATTCTTTTAAGCTCATTGACGGATAGGGGATGATCCTTGCGAATCTCAAAGAGTTTGCTTTCGAATAGGAAACGGCTTAGTATATCTACTATAACTTGCCCGGAATCCGATATGGAGGATTCCAAAATTCCTAAAGATTGTTCCTGGGTAGCTTCTTTTAGGGCAGCATTCATGATAATAGTTTCGCAGAAAATAGATGCTGTCTCCGCTATAGGCATAGTGTAGTCGCTATTGAGGGCTGATTCGTCCTCCAAACACAAACCGTGATAACCATGACCCAATTCATGTGCCAGGGTCGTAACATCACTAAAAGTCCCCGTAAAATTGGACAAAATACGGCTCGCTTTGATAGCATGAATATTGTAGCAAAAGGCTCCCCCGGTCTTCCCTTCCCTGGGTTCTGCGTCAATCCATTCCCTCTCAAAAGCATTGTCAGCAAAATCTGCTAACTTGTCACTGAAGGTTTTAAAGTTTTTAACTATATAATTTCGAGCCTCCTCATATGTGAATTTCATATCCGTTTTGCCCAGTGGAGCAAATAGATCATAAAAGGGTAGCCCATTCTTGTGCCCTAATATTTCGGCTTTTCTTCTGTAATATTTATGAAATTCAGG
>JAAYSJ010000125.1 GCA_012518395.1 Clostridiales bacterium | reverse complement strand
TTCTTTTAAGGCAGGATCATTCTTGCCTTTGTTTGCCGTAGGCTATTTTACCTATAATCTTCAATTTCCAAGGTGCAGGTGACTCATTTTCGTAGCAAAGAACATTTTATGCAACAGTACTGATATTTACTTAATAATAACATTTATACTCTCAGGCTCGATTTGTGTAATTTCCAGCCCGGAAGGCAAATTATCTACCAATATTGGGTACGACCTCTTGCCTCTCGATGTATTCCCAAGATCTGTATATATCTTAAGATCCTCAGGCTTATAAGAATTAACCAAGTTTTTGGGTCCTCTTAGGGTTATGGTGATTTTTTCCCCTATTTCCTCTGCCTGGGCGCTAAGATCTTCTGGTATGTTTCTTAAATCAATTCCATCAAAACTAATCTGTCTATCAATGATCTCTTCTATTCGAACTAAAATTTGCACAGATGAGGCTTGACCTGGACTAAGCTTTATATCCTCCTGGAGACGCAAATTGACTTCTCTGACCAAATCCTTTTTTGCACCCTGCACATCCATTATCTCAGTTTGTACAAATTCCGTAGCGTCAAGTATCTCCGGATCACCACTTACAGTTACTTCCCCAGGCATTACTTCCTTACCCACCACTACAAAGCCATCGGCAGGTTTACCGGTTATGACTGCTTCAACCCTAACAACCTTGTTTGGCAAAACAGTAATAACACAATACTCCGGTTCTATACTGACGAGCTCGCTATCTAATATATCATCATCTTCGTTTAGGAGCTCTACAGCTAATGAGCGTTCAATCTTTGCATCCTTATTCCCTGAGGGAACCATAACTTGGGCGTAAGCTACAGTCCTGATAATGGATTCAGGGCCTCTGATTTCGATAAACTGAGGATTGATTTCGTAATAGCGCTTGCCCAGTTCAACCCTGTCCTTATCCGATGCCTTTGGCATCACTGATACGATTTTAGAGATTATCTTTTCCACGTTTATGGTGATTTTGGTGTCGGTCTTTATTTCAATATTGCTGGGTAATCCGTTTATCTCGATTTGAATGTCCTGCTCGCCTGTCTTGGTAATCTCAGCGAGATCCATAACAGCAGTTATCTTACTCTTATCTAAGTTTCTAACTGTACTTCCCTTGGAGCGAATATCAAAGTTATAGGTATCCGGCAATATCGATGATACCATCAAACCATTCTCAGACAATATGTGTTGGCCATCAATTTTTAATGGAATGTCCCGAAGGCTTATATCACGCAATGGATCCCGATTATTTGGAGCAGTGGCCCAAAGGATAAGCGCTATCACTATAGATATAATCTTTAAGGTCGTGTTTCTTTCAAAAAAGCTACTCATTTTTGGGCCTCCTTTTTATAAAGCTGAAAGGTCCCGCTTCCTCATCTTTGAGATAAATTGACCCTAGAACACCCTTTAACCTCTCTATATCAAGATATCGGGTAAGTTTACCGCCGCTAGCCATAGAAATTACACCGGTTTCCTCTGATACGACTATAGCCAAAGCATCTGAACTTTCTGAAATTCCTAAAGCTGCCCGATGCCTTGTCCCTAACTGCTTGCTCAAGTTTGGGTTCTCAGTCAAAGGCAGGAAACAACCCGCTGCGGCTATTCTATCCATACGTATGACAACCGCCCCATCATGCAATGGCGTACTGGGAACAAATATATTCTCTAATAATTCGCCTGTTAGCCTTGCGTCAAGCCATATACCGGTTTCAATTATTTCATTTATCCCTGTCTGCCTTTCTATTACAATAAGGGCTCCAGTCCTGGTCTTGGACATATTAGCTACTGCTGTTAGTATACCGTCTACTATGCTAGTAGCATCCCTATCTTTTTCGTCACGAAGGAGCAAAGCCCTGTCAAAAATACGGCCTCTGCCAATCTGTTCCAAGGCCCTTCTTATCTCAGGGTGAAAGACAATAATCCCTGCAGTGATACCGAAATTTACAGTGTTCTCCAGAATCCAAGCTATGGCGTTAAGTCTTAAACTTTTGGTGACAAAATATATAAAGAAAAGGAAAACCAACCCCTTTAATACCTGCTCGGCCCTTGTCTTTCTAATAAGAAGAAGGAGCTGATACAATAGGAAGGCTACTACGGTAATATCTACAATATGCCGGATTATATCAGGAAATTGCAAATAAGGCTCCAGCCATTGTCCCAAATCAGTAAGTGCCGCCCACATATTGCCACCCCCTCCTTTGTTTATACCCAATGCTTTACTTTTTTATAATTATACCATTATTCCGCAGAGTTTTACCATAGAAAAATTAAAAAAGGATATACTATGCCTTCTTTCGGAACGTATATAGCTAAACCCTGGTAGGATAGATCAACTTTGTAATAAGATTTTATATGAACAAGCCCGATATCATAACACTATGGGAATGGGGGTTTCACAATTATTGCATTTGCCTTGTACGATGCCTTTTAGATTGACCCCAAAAAGATCCCTGCTAACCAATAAATTGCCACAGCTATGGCAATAGGTATTATTATCTGATTCGGCTATATTCCCTAAATATATATAATTTAAATATTCTTTGCCCAATTCTTTCAAAGAAATCATATCACTGACAGGTGTGGCCGGGCTATCCATTTTGTAATTGGGAAAATAGCGGGATAAATGCAATACTATATTTGGATCAATACCTTTTACCCAGCTAAATAAGCCTTCCATAACTTCCATGCCATCATTATACCCTCCTACTATAAGAGTAGTTAATTCGATATGGCATCTCCCTGCTGCAGTTTCTGCAGTTCTTTTAACCGGATGCAGGCTTCCCCCGCATATATCTCTGTAATAATCCTGGGTAAAACCTTTGACATCTATGTTCATAGCATCTACCAAAGGCAATAACTCCTTTAACGGCTCCTGCATAATATACCCGTTGGTTATCAATACGACTTTTAAATCCAGATCTCTCGCCGAAAAGGCAGTATCTAAGATGTACTCATAGTTAATAATCGGTTCATTATAAGTAAAGGCTATCCCCCTGCTGTTGCGACCTTTTGCCAGTGCAACCAGGTTCTCAGGCGAAATAAACCGGGTCTTTGTTTTATTATGGGCGATGCGCCAGTTTTGACAGAAATTACACTTTAAATTACAGCCCAATCCGCCAATTGATAGGATTTCTGAACCTGGATAAAAGTGATATAAAGGTTTCTTTTCCATTGGATCCATGGCTATTGCCGATGCCTCGCCATATCCTCTTGCCACCAGTTTCCCTTTTGAATTTACTCTTACCCGACAGACGCCGGCTTCTCCTTCTTCTATAAAGCAAAGGTTAGGACATAGTTTGCAACGTAGCCCTTGTCCTTCCTTTGAATAAAATCGTGCTTCTATCAATGGTGTCTTATCACCTCGAATCTTTCCATGGTATAGGGTTCTCCTTTATTGATTCCTGCCTTTTCCAGAGCTATTTGTACCTGCTCTGCCGGGGTATTCACGCCATCCAAATTAGGTAATAGTAATCCTGTTTTTGTGTCCTTTCTCACTATTACACCATATCTTTTTACATCCAATTGATTAATAGATTCAATTGCCTCAGGCGCTTTTAGGATATCGACGGAGTAGACAAGATTGCTGAGTTCCTCTTCCCTTACAGGTAAAAATCTGGGATCCTTTGACCCTGCACTTATAGCGTTATGGATTATCTCTTGGGCGATATTCTTCCTTGTGGGTTCAATAGTCCCTATACACCCTCTTAATCGTCCATCCAGTTTAATGGTTACAAAGGTACCTGCTTGCTCTTTAATCATAGCTTCCGGCAAGGTATCCCATGAATCGAAGGTTGTTCCATATAGAATATATTCCTCCAAGGATTGCCTGGCCAGCCTTACATATTCATCTTCATTGTCCCTAATCTCTTTTAATAGTTTATTGGTGTTTTCATATAGGCTTCCAATATATGATTGTGACTCGTCAGGCTTTCCAGGCTCCATAGATGCCACGCAATACCCAACGCCAAAGGGACCCTCATAGGAGTGGATCTCTGAGTTAAAGCTCTGACCATCCAAGGTGCCCAATGCCATAATTATAGAGCGCAAACCACATTCAGCGCCTTCTTCCGCTAATGAAGGATCAATACCCAGAAGGCCTAAAACATCCCCTTTGCCCAAGAGAGTAGTAATCAGGTTGTCCAATTTCTCTCCTGCAGGGTGATAACCATAAGGTCCATCTTCCTTAAGACGGTGGGATAAATCCCCGCTGGCTATTATTACTATATCCCCATTATGGGATTCCACAGCTTTTTTTATAGCCAAACCAAAAGTATATAACTTATGTACTGGTAAATGGGATATGCCCATAGCCACCAATTTGTAATCTGTATAACGTTGATTTACAAAATGAAGTGGTACCAAAACACCCCAGTCCAAATCTTTAGATAACCTGTATGATGAACACATGGAACCATCCAGCCCAACTGCTAAAACCCCCATTTTCTGGGCTTCAATTATTATTTTGCCAATGAGCTCCCCATCCTGCTTAAACGTATAGGATAGATCCGGGGAACCAAATCTCGTAAAGTTCCCCTTGAGCTTTGGCATATTCATTATGCCTATGGCATCAGAAAAAATAGGTCCATGGGGGCTAATCAACACTATGGTATCCGGTTTTTTATTCTCTATTTCATGAGCCACAGCGACCATAGAATCAACAGTGCTTTGAGCCTTGGTCTGTTCCCCTTTCCCTATCTCCCTAATTATTATAGGGGGGTGGGGCATTAGATATGCTCCCACAATTTTACCCATTATCATTAGCTCCCTTCCTTTAAATCTTTGCCTATATATATCTTAATACATATATGACTAAGATAAAACCCCTTTAGAGTTTTATTGCCAGCTGCTAAAGACATCGTGCCGCTTAGCCTTGGGAAAGGTAACTAATTATGCCGCAATATATTGCCCAAGCAATACTTTCTTGATAATCGTCGGTTAAAAGCAGCATTTCCTCTTGGGGGTTTGATAGAAATCCACATTCTACTAGAACAGAGGGTCTGTTTACAACCTTTAGGATCAGATAATTATCTGCAGCCTTTATATCCCGTTTATTTCCACCTTTTAGAACCCTCAACAGGTGTTCCTGAATGTTTTTGGCTAGTAATTCACCTTCTTCGTTATCCTTTAAATAAAATGTTTGGGCACCGTAGTATTGAGATTGGGGGAACTTATTAAGGTGTATACTTATGACCATATCAGGTTCAGCCTTCTGAATGATTTCCACCCGTCTGGCCATATCCTGCTGTTTTTTCGAGCCGGTATGTCCACTATCATATAGTCCCTCATCAGTCTTTCGGGTCATAATAACCTTGGAGCCTTCGTTTTCCAGGTATGTACGTAATTTTTTTGCGATTTTTAGATTTATTTTATCCTCACGTGTTCCGTTTGCGCTGACTGCCCCTGGATCCATGCCACCATGCCCTGCATCTACAACGATGACCGCTCCATAAGCCGGGGAGCCTGATACGAACAACGTTTTTTCACCTATAGTTTTTACAAAATAAAGGGAAGCAATTACTACCCCTAAAATGGCCCAAAAAACGAATAGCCATCTCCTATTGATAAAATAAACCCTCATTCTTACAACCTCCAGAGAGCCCCAACCTGTAATTATTGGCTAGTACATTTGGCGGGCCCGCTATATAGAATATTCTTCATACAGCTTGACCTATGCGACTTTTAGACCTTCCCCATAATCACTTTTATCTCATGACGGCCATGCCCATCCGAAAGCGTTATATATTTTTCCTCGGACTTTGTTCCATCCGCCCATATCTCCTTTAAGCCTCTGCTGATTTTATCCGGATTCTCCACCTTTATCTTATAAGCTGCATCCTTATGCCTATAGCTGATAACAAACCCTTCCCAACTTGGGGGTATGCAAGGATCTATATATAATTTATCGCCCCTAAGTTTCAAGCCTAGGATCCATTCCATTGCTATACGATACATCCAGGAAGATGAGCCCGTGTACCAGGTCCATCCTGCCCTACCTACATGTGGGTCTACAGAATATACATCTGCGGCCATAACGTATGGCTCGCCCTTATATTTATTTATTTCAATCCAAGTCCGGCTATGGTTTATGGGGTTGATCATATGAAAGAGTTCCCATGCCTTTTGACCATAGCCCAGAATCGCATTTGCCAATATGGTCCATGTTACGCCATGAGTATATTGCCCTCCATTTTCCCTGAGCCCTGGTCCATATCCTTTTATATACCCCGGTTCCAATGTAGAATTATGGAAAGGGGGTGTCAGAAGCTGTATCAATCCGTCTTCCTTCCTCACCAGCTGCTTCTCCATAGATTCCATTGCAATCTTTGCACGAGTCGGATCTGCAGCCCCTGATATTACAGACCAGGATTGGGATATGGCATCAATTCTGCACTCCTCGTTCTGCTCCGATCCTAAGGGCGTTCCATCATCAAAGTAAGCCCTTCTATACCATCCTCCATCCCAACCATGTTCTTCTATGGCTTTACGCAAATTTCCAGCGACCATAGAGTATTTTTCCGCCCTTTCTTCATCGTTTCGCTTACGGCATATCCCTATAAAAGTGTTTAGAACAGTATATAAGAACCAGCCTAGCCATACACTTTCGCCCTCGCCTTCTGCCCCTACCCTGTTCATCCCATCGTTCCAGTCCCCTGTGCCAATAAGTGGTAGCCCATGTCTTCCGAAGTTCAGGGATTTGTCTATAGCCCTTATGCAATGTTCGTAAATACTTTCCTTGTATTCAGATATATCGGGAGAATTATATCTATCGTCCTCGCCTTCCTCCAGGGGTTCATCCATAAGGAAATGGGTTTCCTCTTCCAATATGCCTAAATCCCCTGTACCTTCAATATAATTTGCAGTAACAAAAGGCAGAAATAATAAATCATCAGTTATCCTGGTCCTCACCCCTCTATTTGGAGGATGCCACCAATGCTGAACATCACCTTCTATGAACTGATGCCAGCTGCTTAACAATATCTGCTCTTTCATCCTTTCAGGCTTGCTATATACCAAAGCCAATACATCCTGGAGCTGATCCCTAAAACCATAAGCCCCGCCAGCCTGATAAAAGCCTGTTCTGGCTAGAATTCTGCAGGCCAAAGTTTGATATATCAGCCACCTGTTCAACAACAGATCCATACTTTTATCGGGTGTTTCAACCTGTATTATACCCAGTATCTTATCCCAGTGGGTCTTTGATTCCTCAAGGGTTTCCCTGGCAACCATGATATCTGCAGAACCTTCTATGAGTTCTTTAACATGATCACGGTTTTCTCCCTGCCCCAGAGTAAATAATATTTGTTCCTGTTTGCCTGGAGGAATTTCCACATGTATCTGTATCGCACCGCAAGGATCAAGCCCCGATCCAACCCTGCCCGATAGCCCAACGCGTTTCATGGCGGCCGGGTTCTGCAGTTCCCCATTCCTCCCAAGAAACTCCAAGCGATCGCCTGTAACCCCTGCATATTCCCTATCGGTTGCAATAAAGGCTATTTGCTCTCCAAATTGTTTGTTGTAAGGATTTCTTGCAAGCAGAGCGTTATGCCCCTTATCTTTTTCCGTAACTATAAACATATTCCCAGGGTTGGGGCTTACCCCACAAATCCACTCTACATAGAAGGTAAGGGATAGTTTTCTTGCTTTTTCTGAGGTATTATCCAATTCAATATAGTAGTATTTAATAGGCTTATCGATGTTTACAAACATAGTCTGCCGCTGTTTGAGTGGGCCTCTATTATACTCAAAAACAGAATAGCCTTGTCCATGCCTTATTTCATACTCCCCATCAGTGCGTATTGGAGAGGGCGTTATAGACCATACTTCTCCAGTTTCCTCATCCCTCAAATAGATAGCTTCACCTATAGGGTCTACGACCGGATCATTGGACCATGGAGTAAGCTTATTCTCTCTGCTATTGCCCTGCCATGTATACCCGCCACCGGATTCAGTAACCAAAAATCCAAAGCCATCGTTGGAAACAATATTACTCCACGGTAGGGGCGTAGCCGTGCTTTTTGTCAGATAAATAATATATTCCCTGCCATCTTCGCTGAAACCTCCGATATCATTGTAGTAAAGAAGCTCTGGTCTCACCCTGGCCTTATAAGCCAGCTTTTTGGGTCCCACGGGGAAAACCTTGGTGTCAGGGATCTGCCAAGCTGTTTTTAGTTTCTCTATTTGGGAGGCCACAGAGCCGGACTTACCATCAATAAAGAGCTTAGAACCGTAACGTATCAGCGTCTTATCTTCTTCTGTCATAGAAGATCCCGCCAATAGGAATACCCCACCGGATCTATCTTGCAATTCTCTTAAGTGGCTTATAGTCAGCATTTCCTGGATTCTATCCTGAACGGGCTGCTCATAGCTATTACCATATTCATTTAATATGATCAAATCTGTAAAGACGCCCTTCAGACGCCAATATTCATGTATTGACAGCATCTGCTTGACTGTTTCCAATTGATCCAATTCGTCTACCTTCACTGTTACAATAGGCAGATCTCCTGAAACTCCATGGGTCCACAATTCTTCCTGTCCCCTATAATTTTCTACAGATCCCAGGGTCTCTCCCCTGGCAGGATTCGTAAATATAATTGATGATAACATCTGTTGATATAAGTTTAGTTCAGATGTTGTAATATTCAAATACCTCATCTCTACCTGGGCATGGGTCCAGGCCAATTCAAAGGCTCTGGAAATTACAGCAGTGTTCTTGTATTCCCTTGCTAAATTTATGGCCGCATCCTTACTTTCAGCAATTGCGACTATATATGATATCGTCTCTTCTTCCCCAGAATTAATTCCCACTCTGCACCTTAGGCTCATCACAGGGTCAAGTACTGATCCGGTCGAGTTCAATAGGGGTTGATCAGCATCCATTGCCTTTGGTGAATCCAGCGCCCGCCCCCTCCCGATGAATTTGTATCTGTCAGTCTCATATTGGGTTGCCCCAATGGCTTCTCCGTCTACCACCAGAGCATTGGCCAGCCATAATGGTTTCTGGTTCTCATCCCTGGGCCTCCTTGTAACGATCAGTATGTCATGTTCATGAATGTATTCTGTTTCTACGAAAAGGTTAGAGAAAGCTGGGTGAGCAGAATCGTCCTCCTGGGGGATTAAAATCGGTTCAAAGTAACTGGTCACCTCCATTATTCTTTTATGATCGCTATGATTATGCAGGGATATCTTACGGATTTCAACATTATGTTCAGGGGATACCACAACTTCGGTCTTAGTCTCTATATTCCCATCCTGTCGGCTGAATATTGCCTTGTCTGCATCAAAGGTGACTTCATATCTGTCACCCTCTTTAAGGCAAGGCTGATAGGCTGATGACCAATACTCACCTGAGTTTAAATTCTTTATATAGAAAAACATTCCCCGGTTATCTTTTGTTACATCTTCCCTCCATCGATTGATAGCCAAGCCATTATATTGGCTAAACCCACCGCCGCTATTAGTTATAATTGCGGAGTAAAAATTGTTTGACAATACACTAACTTGAGGAATTTCTGTATTGGCAGTCTCAAAGATTCTCCTTGTACGAACCTCGTGAAAGGTTTTCTTCTCCAAGTCTATATTCATGACTTCAGTATCAGCATTATAGTCCTTTATAAATATTTCCCTTTGTGGGATTTTCTCTTGTAGCAATAGTTCTGTCGCTCTTATCATAGGAACGGAGTGGAAACGCTCCTGCATAATATCCCCGTTTAGATAATTGTTAATAGCCAAAAATATCATACCTTGATGGTGGGCCATATAGGTTTTAACAATCATATGTTTTACTTTTGAGGGCACCCTCTCCGGTGTGTAATCCATGGATTCATAAAGGCCGTACTTCCCATCGCCCATGCCCTCGCCTAAAAGTTGCTCAATATTCTTCATGGAGGCCAAGGGATCTATTGTCAATCCCATTATTGATGCATAAGGCGTAATTACGATATCCTTTAAAAGCCCTTTCTTGAGGCCTAATTTTGGTACTCCAAAAGCTTTATACTGATAATTTAATTGCAAATCAAAGGCATAGAAAGCCGACTCAGAAACCCCCCAGGGAACATGTCTTTGGTCTCCGTATTGCCTTTGACCCTTTAACACTGTGCGATAAGTCTCGTCCCACAGGGTGTTTTTATAATTTTTCATTATAAGGTGAGGCATTAAATATTCAAACATGGTACCTCCCCAGGACAACAGACTGCGGGAGTCTCCAACAAGAGTCAGGGAACGTGCCAGCTTAAACCAATGTTTTTGGGGGATATCCCCCTTGGCAATAGCAACGAAGCTGGCTTGCCTGGCTTCTGAGGCCAATAGATCGTAATACACATCATCTAATTTATCCGCAGAAACATCATAGCCAATGGAGAATAATTCCTTCTTATTGTCATATAAGGGGGCAAAATCCATGCCATTAAATATTTCGTCTATCTTTCTGATAACTTTCTTGCATCTTATGGTAATTTTTCTGGCCGCTGTATAGGACTCGCTTAAAGCTATTTCCAGCTGTTTAAGCCAGCCTGCCACTTCACGATGCTGTTTCTCCGGAGCCCCGGTCCTGCGAAAGGCCAGCATCAACTTTGAGAGGTTATCAAGGATCTCGTAATATTCGTCCAATATCTTTTTCAGTGAAAAATCCTTATTCAATTTATCCATCAATTCGTTATATTTTTCCCTGACCTCATCAGATAAACCGTTCTCCCCCAGAATGCACTTTGGAGTCTCTAATAGTAGATTGACCCATGGAACGATCTCGGCCATTTCTTGCCGAAAAAACCCTATCTGTTTATCAGTGGCCTCCCCTATGGTGCCTAATTGGTTTAAAGTCAGACCCCAATCCGTTAAAGTAATATCTTGGCTGGCCTCCAGCATATTTATTATCGAGGGTATGGACTTGCCCTTTTTCTCAAAATCCAATCTTATAGTATCCTTTATGCCCATAGCCATCTCCCGGCTAACCAAAGGCCTTATTATCAATTCGTTTATTCCCTGTTTAAGCAAGATCAGATAACAAGCCAGGTTCCCGCTATCTACTGATGATACATATTCTGGCTTTAGGGGTTCGAGAGTGCGGATATCATACCAATTATAAAAATGGCCGTTCCATTTTTCCAGGGCTTTTAGAGTATCAATAGTCCTCTCAAATCTCTCCAATGCTTGACTTGTGCCTATATAACCAAAATCCCTTGCTGATAATATGGAAACCAATGCAAGACCAATATTTGTAGGGGAAGTTCTGGGAGCCAGGCCTACGTTTGGTTCCTCCTGAAAATTGTCGGGGGGTAGCCAATTGTCTTCTTCGGTTAGCAATTCATCGAAGTATTTCCAGGTCTTTCTACCTATCATACGCAACTTATCTATTTGATCCTTGGATAATTCGGGTACCTTTTTATCCTTAGGCTGGCTGGTTTTATAAGCTACCAGTGGCGATATAAGCCAGACTAGAGAGATAGCAAGAGGAATAATAAGAATGGATCTTCTAAAAACCGCCACCCATATGAAAAATGCTACGGAAATAACCATAGCAGGGAGCATCTTTCTCCAATAATCCTCCAGACCCCCCTTAAACTTCCTGTCAGTATCCGCTGCAGTTACCCATTCAAGCATATTGCGGCCTGTAAACAGAACTCTGACCAGGGTGCGTACAATAGCGTCAACCAATATATATGCCTGATGAGCTAAGAATACAAAGGTCAGGATTATCTGCATAGCCAGGTGTTTAGTCCCATATAGCACATCCCCCAGAGATTGGCCATGGGAGGATCCCATCTGGGCTATGAAGGAACCAGCCACATCCATAATCAAGGGCAGAGTCAGGGTTATT
>JAAYSJ010000124.1 GCA_012518395.1 Clostridiales bacterium | reverse complement strand
TGAGCAAGTGTCTTTTGACACTCTAATCATTAGAATAAGTCTAATTAAATTCTAAACACCTTGAAATTACGGAGATTTCCGTCAGTTTAAAAATTGTAAGGGGCCATTGGCTACAAGTGCGCACATAAAAGAATAATGGCATCAGCTCCTGGGGGAAGACATTAAAAAACTTCATACAACCATTATATCTGGATCATTCCTTGAACAAGGGTGTATCCAGTGGGAATCTCTGTATTATAAAAAATATAAGGAGAGTGTGGCTTAGTATGAAACATGTAGTTGCTGTTAACACAAACACGTATCATGGTTTTTCGGTGGAGGAAGCTTTGCAGGGGATAGCTGATGCTGGGTTTAAGTATATTGAACCGGCAGCAGTAAAGGGCTGGACAGAGCATATTATGCCCGATATGTCTGAAGAAGAAATCGTCAAAATTGAAAAACGCATGGCAGACCTGGGATTAAAACCAATCGCACTAAGTGGCCATTGCAGTGTTACCGATAAAGAACGCCTGCCAGATTTCTATGCCAATATTGATTTAGCCCAAAGATTGGGATGCGAATTCATCGTAACCTCAGTTGATGAAGCCCATCTAGAAAAAGAGGAAACTGATAGTTTGGAATTAAGGCCTACACTTCGTGAGCTAGGAAAGGTCTGCAAAGAAAAGGGACTTAAATTAGCTTTAGAGACCCATGGCGAGAAGTTTGGGACGGGTCAGTCACTGTATGAACTACTGGAAGAAGTGGGCTCAGACAATGTATTTATCAATTTTGATACCGCAAATGTCATCATGTACGGAAACGTAAACCCCTTAGAAGATTTAAAAACATGTTACGATAAGCTGGCATTTATTCACCTAAAAGACAAGTTAGGCGAGCAAAAAGAATGGAATTTCCCCGCAGTTGGAAGCGGCAACATCGATTTTGAAGCAATATTCGCTTTCCTTAAAGAAAAAGGTTTAGATGTTCCCCTAAGCATCGAGATTGAGTTTACTTCAGCAGGTCCCAAAGATCTGGACGAAGTAAACGATGCTGCCAAATCTTCATATAATTACTTAAATGGTTTAGGTATTATTCTCTAGGAAGATTTTATAGTGCCGAAGATTAAATAGAACGACAATCCTGTATATATAATTGATTCAGGTTTTTATAAAAAATTATTATACAGCTAGGGTTACTGGATGGACAAGTAGAGTATAGACTCTGAAATCGTCCTTCAAGTAACCCTAATGTTTTTCTATAACACTGACAGCACCCCTTGAACGTGATTGCCAGCCTAATTTATTATAATAGTTTTACTCTCGCTTTTTTGCTAGTAGCGGGTTTTCGGGTCTGGAAATGGATTCGGTAGGATAACGCAAATACTTACAGGCAAAGCAGGAAATAATAGCATGGAATGAAAAATGACCATTTATTATATATCAAGGCGGCTTGTTATGGAGCGAATATTTAATTTTTTGATAGATCATAAGGGAGCGGTAATCGTCTTGTTTTTAACAGCAGCTGTTATAAGCATAGCACTGATCCCCCTTACGGTTATAAATTATGATTTAACAGAGTATCTGCCCGAGGATTCCGGTACCAAGGGGGCAATTATTGCTGCAAGGGCAGAATTCGGTTATTCCGGAACCGCCAGGATAATGGCGGAGGATGTGACATTGGCAGAAGCAGCAGACCTAAAACAGCGGATTATGGCTATAAACGGGGTAAAAGATGTCATCTGGTTAGACAATTTAATTGATATTACAAAGCCCGAAGAATTTATTGCGCAAGATACTATGAAGGATTTTTATAAAGATGGCTCGGCTCTTTTTCAAGTAGAATTTGAGGAAGATAATTTCGCTGAGAGCACCTCTGGGGCTCTCGACGAAATGGAGAAAATGAATGGCGGTCTGATAGCTATAGGCGATGCACAAAACAGCCGCAATTTGAAGATGATGGTGGGCAATGAAGTGTTTAAAATTGTAGCTTTTATATTGCCAATAATAATTTTGGTGTTAGTCGCTGCCTCATCTGCGTGGCTGGAACCCCTTATCTATTTAATAGTAATCGGGGTATCGGTAGCAATAAATTCGGGTACAAACTCCATGCTAAAAAGCATTTCCTTCATTACGAATTCTATGGCTGCCCTGTTGCAGCTGGCCATATCCATGGATTATTCTATTTTTTTGATGCATAGATATTTTGAAGAAAGGGATAGGGGTCTGGAATCACGGCAGGCGATTATAAGGGCATCAGTCAAGACCCTGTCTTCCATATCTGCAAGTGCTCTGACTACTATTGCGGGTTTTTTGTCCTTAATGTTTATGAGCTATGGCATCGGTTCCGATATAGGTTTGGTATTGGCCAAGGGAATCGTTATTAGCCTATTGACGGTAGTGATCCTTTTGCCTGCACTGATTGCAGCATTCAGCAAAACAATAGACAAGACCCGACACAGACCATTTTTGCCTGACTTTTATGGGATTGGCAGGATAGCGGCGAAATGTAGACATGCCATTTTAGTCATAGCATTGATCCTTATAATTCCGTCATTTATGGCACAAACTAAAAATGAGTTTACCTATGGGGGGGACGCTGATTTGATAGGGATTGGGAGCACCTTCAATGATGGACAAAAGATAATAGACAAATTCGGTATCGATAACCCCGTTATGATACTGGTGCCCAAAGGTGACATAAAAAAGGAGGCATTCCTAGCCCAAAGGCTGGAAAGGCTGGACTATGTAAGAAGTGTAGTATCTTTGGGGACTTTAGCCGATTACGCTATTCCGCCCTCTTTTATCCCGGCAGGCGTAAGGGAGAATTTTGAATCGGAGAACTATTCCAGAATAATAGTAAACCTCAATTTTGTGGGTGAAATCCCACAAAGCTTTGACGGGGTTGAGGAAATACGGTCTATTGTCGGCGGGTATTACCCTGACGGATGGAAAGCAGCGGGAACTTCCACCGGCTTGGCAGATATAAAAGATACTATTACCAGGGATAGTAGAATGGTATCAGTAATCACCTTAGTAGCCATTGGGCTGATAGTTCTTATAACATTTAAATCGTTCTCTATCCCTATTATACTTTTAGCAGTCATACAATCTGCGGTTTGGATGAATATGGCCTTTCCATATTTTACGGGATTTAAAATGGATTATGTAGGCTATCTCATCGTCGGTGCCCTGCAACTGGGGGCTACTGTGGATTATGGAATACTCTTTGCAGGAAGATATTTGAGTTTTCGCAGGAAGGCGATCCCAAAAGAAGCTGCAATCTTAGCCGCAAAAACAGCAGGGTCGTCAATCGCCACTTCAGCCCTTATATTGGCAACGGCAGGCTTTGGTTTTGGGCTCATTTCACAGGTGGACTCCGTTTCAGGGATGGGGATACTTATCGGCAGGGGGGCATTATTGAGTGCCATAATGGCCCTTTTTTTACTTCCTGCGCTTTTGATCGGAGCAGACAGGATAATATATAAGACTACCTATATGGTTACGGATTGGAAAAGATAAAAAGAGAGGTGCAACATACTTGAATAGAAAAATCATGGCCATGGTAGCAGTCCTTATAATGCTGGCATTGCAGCTTCAGGTTCGCGCAGTTCCAAACAATCAGCCGGAAAATCGGTTTGGGGTGCAAATAGAAGCAGATAAGGACGAAACGGTGTATATCAGTCTTGATAGCGATGGCAGTTTGGGGGAGGTAAATGTAGTAAACCGAATCAAGACGCCGGTAGACGGTACCTACATCGATTATGGAATATATGAGAGCATTTCCAGTCTTTCTAGGGAAGCCATATATGAGATAGAGGGCGATAAGATAGCCTGGCTATTGGAGGGGGATAGCAAAGGTTTCTATTACCAAGGCAATATTAAAGGGGATGAGTTGCCTTTAAATTTCCGTGTAAAATACAGTATAGATAATAGAGAAATGTCTGCATCGGAAATCGCAGGCAGAAAGGGCAGATCAAAGATACAGATAGAAGCTATACCTAATCCCCGAGCTAAGAAGAGATTTAGGGATAAATACTTTTATCAGATTCAAGCGGAAATTGATCTGGACAGGTGTAAGAATGTTCAGGCAGCAGGCGCCACAAGTATAATGAGCGGACGAACCCAGAACATTGGTTTTATGTTGATGCCTGATAAGAGGGATCACTTTGAAATAAGCTTTGATACTGAAGATTTTGCTTTCGACGGTTTTACCATAACCAGCATGGAACTTGATATAAAGAATATGATAGATTGTGATCTGACAGAGATGAAGGACGGCTTTCAACAGTTGACTCATGCTTCCCAAAGGGTTATCCAGGGAACAGATGAACTAAAATTGGGAATGGAAGGTTTAGCAAGGGGGATAAAGGATCTTTCCCATGGAGGCAAGAAGGCCAAATCAGGGCTGGATAGATTGAATGATGGCCTGACTGACTATAGCGGTGGCGTCACAGAATTAACCCAAAGTGCCAAACGGATCAATGAAGAATTAGAAAAGCTCGATCAGGGTGGGCGGATTTTAAAAGAGGGTTTTGCACAGCTCAAAGGGGGTATAGAATCAGGTTTTTCCAAGTTAGGGCCGATAATTCCTGCTTTGCTTCCTGCTGAGCTGACAGAGATGGCAAATCAATTAAAGCAGGGAACAGGCTGGCTGGCTGAATATGAGGAAGGATTAAATAAATTTACCGCTGGTGTATCAGCCCTGTCCGCGGGCATGAACGAATTCTATATGGGGATGCTGCTTTTAGAGAGCTCGGGGGGAATGCTTGCGCCGGGGTTAGATCGCATAATAGAAGGTATGGCAGTTTTGACTGACGGACTGACAGAGGCAGCCGGCAAGGTTCAAATTCTTCCCAAGGAGATAGCCAAGCTTACAGACGGGCAAACCAAGATCAAAGAGGGATTGGAGGAGACTGTAAAGGTCGTAGGGGATTTTGAAATGGGAAAATTATCGGAGGGCAGCACTCCGTCCTTTGTCTCCGAAAAGAATAATCCGGGATCCTTGCAATTCATTTATAGGACAGCGGAGATAGGTTCAAAAAAACAAGTCAGACCCAAGATAATCGCCACAGAAGAAAAGAAAGGGTTCTTTAAAAGGCTAGCAGATCTTTTTAAAAGATAACGATTACATACAATTATATTAATGATAGCGTATATTATATAGTTGGTAGGGTTTTACAACATGGTGATTTTCGACAGGCATGCTTCACAAACTTGCTTAAATCAAGGGATGGCGGGAATAGGGGAGAATAAAAAATATTAGTTGACATAGTATAAATGGTATGGTACTATAATATTCCGCGCTCCTCCAAGAATGAAACTTGAGGATCGGCGGAAAAAGATTTTAAAAAAGGTCTTGACAGAACGGATTAGATTTGTTAAGATAAGAGAGTCGCCTCAGAACAGGAAACAAGAATTTACGGCGACGTTGATCCTTGAAAACTGAACAGTGTAAAACTAAGCGAAGTCAATTCCTGCTGGAAGTTGGAAGTTGGAGATTGGAAGCTAGAACAGCCTGGGTAATCCTATGGAGTGTTCTTTCAGACAATATTCGGCAAAGGCTTTCGGCAAATACGGATAACAAAAATGTATATGAGTTAAGATCAGATGATCTTTAAACTATAAAGTTTAAATTGAGAGTTTGATCCTGGCTCAGGACGAACGCTGGCGGCGTGCTTAACACATGCAAGTCGAACGAGGTT
>JAAYSJ010000123.1 GCA_012518395.1 Clostridiales bacterium | reverse complement strand
GGCCAAATAAGAGTTGAGATTAAATACAATGCACCAATTCTTGATCCTATTTTGGGAGCTATATTGGACCCGCCTGAAGATGAGAATGACCCACCAAAAGAGGATCCTTCTTTACCACTTACAGCTGTTATAACCATGGCGCTGGAAAGTAATTAACACTGATTAATAACCAAAGGAAAACGGGGGGATAACAGGTGAGCAAAAAAACAAACATAATCATATTCGCAATAGCTATTATTCTGGCGGCAGCGGCCGTCTACTTTATCATGGGGCATATAAACGAGATAAAATCGGCCTATACCAATATACCTATGAAAACGGTAGTAGTGGCGGCACAAAACATACCTGAGCACGTGAATATAACTGATGAAGTGCTGAAAACCTTGGAGGTGCCGGAGGAGATGGTTTTGCCCCAGGCATTCGATTCTCCGGGGGATGTCATAGGCAGCATAACCAAAACCGATATGGCAAAGGATGAGCATATACTCAGCAATCATATCTACAAAGAGGGCGAGGGTAAGGACAAGTTCTCCTATTCTGTGCCCGAGAATATGCGTGCAATGTCCCTGGCCATAAACGATGTCACCGGCGTCTCCGGGCTTATAAAAGCCAATGACAGGGTAGATATCCTATTTACCTATGCATATATGGACAGGGATATGGAGGAAGAACCCCAGCCCGATACGCCGGAAGGGGAAACTCCTGTAGACGAACCCGTTGTACCTGAAAATCCATCTAGGGATCAAATCTTCAGGGAAAATCTAGCAAAGATATCCGATGAGATCATGAAGGACAGAAGAATAATCAGCATAGATGCTGAGGAAATGACCCTGACCATGTTACAAAATATCCAGGTGTTGGCCGTATACGGTTCTAGCCGTCCAGACCCGGAAGGGGAGGAAACAAAGGATTCCGGTACTATAACCCTAGCTCTGACCCCGCAGGATGTGGAGCTTTTGACCAACGCCGAGGCCATAGGCAGTCTAAGACTAAGCCTAAGATCCCCCATAGACGAAGGGATAGTAAAATTAGAACCCATAGTGGACATGAGGTGACATTGGATGAATATGAAGATCAGGGTTATGCTCCTGTTGGATGAAGGGCATACAAGGGATTCGGCAAGAATTATACTGAGCATGGCCGAAGGGGTCATCCTGGGCGGCGAGACAGATGATATCGTACAATATTACGAGACTGCAAAGGATTTCAAGCCCGATGTAACTATCGTCGGAGAAGAGGTTAAGGGCAGAGACGGGTTTTCTCTAAGCAAGGATATTATAGATCACGACCCCCTTCAATCCGTTATATTCGTAGCCTCCCGACTCAATGTTGAAACCTACAAAAATGCGCTATATACAGGGATAAGGGAGGTTCTGAAGGCGCCATTGCATCCCCAAGAACTAAAAGATGCCGTGGACAGGGCTTATGGGGCAAGGGCAAAGGTAGGCCAATCGGTATTTAATAATGGCTTTGCAAACGGCACAAATAACATACAGGAGCCGGTGGAAGAAATCCAAGAGGATGTGGGCAAAGCCCGGATCATTAGCGTATTTAGCATAAAGGGCGGGGTAGGAAAGACTACCATATCAACTAATCTTTCTGCTGCATTGGCTGAAGAGGGGAAAAAGACAGCCCTGCTGGATTTTGATATTTATTCAGGGGATGTTTCTTTGGCCATGGATGTCATCCCAAAACGGAGGGCAGCCGATTTATCCAACGATATAAACAGGCTGGATATGGATCTTTTAGAGAGTTATATGGTAAAGCATTCTTCGGGGGTCATGGTGTTTACCGCCCCCTTTAATATAGAACACGCGGATTTTATAAAGGCAGATCATATCGAAAAGATTTTGTCCATATTAAAACAGGAATATGATTTTATAGTAGTAGATTGCCCCAGCTATTTCTATGATATTGCTATGCTGGCTCTTAGAAATTCGGACACCATACTACTGGTGGCTACTATGGATATCCTGTCCTTGAAGAGTATAAAAAACACCATTTCGGTGCTGGAGGATGTGGAGGTCGACAGGGCAAAGATGACTCTGGTATTAAATAAATATATAAGCAGGGTGGGGCTGACCCCAAGCGATATCGAAGCCACCTTATCCCTGCCAATAACATCGGTCATACCCTTGGATAGTCAATCGGTTCTAAGCAGTATGAACCAGGGAGTTCCTTTTGTGACAGGGATGAAAAGGTCTAAGGTTGCAAAATCCCTTCAGAGCCTGGCCAAGGGGATCCTTGCAAAGGCAGGTGGTGGGGAATGAACCTAAATGAAAGACTTATAAGGGTGCAAAGGACTGAAAAAGAGCCGGATGAAAGCCCAAAGAATGTATTGCGCAATTTAGTAGCCGAGGGCAGGCAGGGGGGCATAGATCAAAAGCAGGATGCAATGCTAAAAAAGAAGATAATAGACAAGCTCGTTCAGGATCTGGCAGCGGATT
>JAAYSJ010000122.1 GCA_012518395.1 Clostridiales bacterium | reverse complement strand
TGACTTTCCAAAGATCATTTTATGCAACAGTACTGACTCTATGATAAAGATAAAAACTAGCCCAGGGCTTGTTGCTATTAAGGCCTTTGACGTATGGCAGGAAAAAAGATGTTCGGTAAAGTGGGTATGGGAGTAGTACGCTGCACCTTCATTATAGGTGAAGAAGGCATGATTGAAAATGTAATGCCAAGGGCTAAGCCGGATACTAATGTTAGGGAAGCTCTGGAGTATTTAAGGGGTTCTGAAGTATTTAAAAGGGTAAGCGAAAGAAAACCTTTGCTTATCCTTTTTTCTCAGTGATAAAAGATTCAAATGTTTTAATACTTTTATCATCCCCTATGACCAGAACCCCATCGTTGGGGTTGAACTTATAGAAAGGCCCGGGGGAAATAAGCATATCATCGTATTGAACAATACCGATAACCGTAACTCCGGTGTTTTGCCAGATGGAGAGCTCACCTATACTTTTACCAATAATAGGGGAGTCTTCGGCAACGAGAAATTCCACAGGATCGATGAGGTTAGAGCGTAGATATCCATATTGATCAATGATTTTAGTGGTTAAGGAAGAAATTTGTTCTTCAAGTAAGGCTTTTTGTTCCATCATTTCTGCAAGATGGCCGCGAAGTTCGGTAATCTTTTCAACCTCACGAAAGTTCCTAACAAAAGCAATAGCGTTTTTTTTAGAAGCAACCTCTATACCGCTGCCTACTTTTACGACCACCACTTTACTTTCAGCTAAAATAGAGATGGCACGACGGATTGTCTCGGGGGAGACATTGTATTCAGTGGAAAGCCTGGAACGACCTTTAAGCCGCTCGCCTTCGGGAATCTTTCCGGAGGCAATACGTACGGCTAAATCTACTGCAATCTTATAATATCTGGAGCTTGTAAGACGTCTTATCATATAGTCACCCATTCATAGCAAGGCATTTTGAAACTCTAATTAAACGAAAAAGTTTTGCTTACAGCCTTGACAAGATTTTGGTTCTATTATAGAATGTGACCATTCAAATGTCAACCTCCAACCTAAACATAGGTGTGAGGTTGTTTGGTATAAAGAGGCAACGCCTACCACGAATGGACGAAGATTCTGTATTATTTTATCGCGAAGAAATTAGGAGGAACTAATGTTTATTAGAATTGTTAGGAAAACTGCGCTATTAATGCTTTTATCCCTAGGGATATTATTGGTGTTGGGCGCATGTGCAAGTTCAGAAAAAGATGATTCGATTATAGTCTTTGGTGATGCAGGGTGGGATAGTAACAAATTCCATGATGCGGTGGCCATGTTTATAGGCGAGGCTGCTTATGGTCTTAAAACAAAGGAGATTTCAGGTTCTACCCCTATTGTTACCACAGGCCTTTATAATGGGGATATTCAGGTAAGAGGCGAAGTTTGGGTGGATACCCAACCCGGTTATTATGAGGATCTTGAAGATGGGAAAATGGTAGAGTTAGGTTTGCTTTTTGATGATAACGACCAAGGGTTCTATGTACCCAGGTATATGATCGAGGGTGACCCGGAGAGAGGTATTGAGGCTGTCACGCCGGATCTTCGAGCTGTCGAAGATCTTAGAAAGTATCCAGAGATCTTCCCGGATCCAGATGACCCGGATATGGGAATAATCCATGGTTGTATCTCCAGCTGGGAGACAGACAAAATCATGAGAAAAAAATATTCTTATTACGGACTGGACGAAATGTACAATTATTTAGACCCGGGTACAGATGCAGCATTATCTGCAGCCATAGCCGGTGCCTATGAAAGAGGCGAACCCATTGTTGCTTATTATTGGGAGCCGACTTGGTTGACGGGAAAATATGATATGGTGCTTTTAGAGGATGCACCCTATGAATTAGAAGCCTTTGAAGAAGGGAAGACAGCTTTTCCTGCCCAAAAGGTGACCATCTGTGCAAATCCACAATTTGTAGAAGAGCATCCCGAATATAGTGAGTTTTTAGGCAGCTTTAAAACTTCCAGCGCCATGGTTTCTGAGGCATTGGCATATATAGAAGAAAATGATGCCTCATATATGGATGCGGCTGCATGGTTTTTAAAGAATAACGACGAACTATTGGACGAATGGCTTCCCGGGGACAAGGCAGAGGCGGTTCGCAAAGTATTAAACGAATGAATTGGAGTGATTTAAATGCCTGAGTGGTTTTTTAGTTTCCCGGAGAAGATATTTATTAATATCCGAGATCCAATTGACCAGGCGATTCAATATATATTGGTTCATTGGGATTCTTTTTTCAAGGGTTTGACCAAATTTTTGCGTTGGCTTTTAAAAACTATAGGGAACGGCATCAGTTGGATCCCATGGTGGGGTATTATTGTGCTAGTGTTTTTAGCAACCTGGAAGACCACAAAAAAACTTTCCAGGGCTGCGCTATACTCTGTGTTGATTTTTGTCATTGGCACCTTAGGATTATGGGAGCTAATGATCCAGACCCTGACCATTATAATCACTGCGGTAATTATTTCATTATTATTAGGGCTCCCCTTAGGGGTATTATCCGCATCGAATAAAAGAATAGATAAGGTGGTACGTCCTGTTTTAGATATGATGCAGACTATGCCCAGCTTTGTCTATCTTATACCGGCAGTTATGCTAATGGGGTTAGGATCTGTTCCCGCGGTAATCGCAACAACTATTTATTCACTACCGCCAGTGATCCGGCTTACCAGCCTGGGTCTTCAGCAGGTAGACACGGAAGTCATGGAGGCGGCTAAATCCTTTGGATCCACACGCTTTCAGACTCTGTTTAAGGTGCAGATTCCCCAGGCTATGCCTACTATTATGACAGGTGTCAACCAAACTATGATGATGGCTATTGCCATGGTGGTCACCTGCTCTATGATTGCCGCACCTGGTCTGGGTGATGAGGTTATAAAGGGGATCAACCGCCTTGAAAGCGGGAGAGGGTTTGCTGCAGGGATCGCCATTGTAATTTTAGCTATCGTAATGGATAGGCTTACACAAGGTATTTACGAAGATGACGAAAAATCTATTGCAGCAGAATAGGTACAGAAAGGGTTTTAAGGTTTATGCCGTTGCTAAAGGCATATGAGGTGTATTATGGAGAATAATGAAATATTAAAGGTTGAAAAGGTTACTAAGCTTTTTGGTATAGAAAAATCAAGGGCTATTAAGCTCAAAAAGAGCGGTAAAACCCAGAGTGAAATCTATAAAAGAACAGGCGTGACGGTGGCCTTGTGGGATGTATCCCTAGAGATCAAAAAAGGGGAAATATTCGTAATAATTGGGCTATCCGGATCCGGGAAATCAACATTAGTAAGATGCTTTAATATGTTGAATAAGCCTACATCGGGAAAAATCCTTTTTGAAGGACAGGATATAGGCAAATTTAATAAAAAAAGTTTAAATGATTATAGACGGAACAAAATCTCTATGGTGTTTCAGCAATTTGGCTTAATGTCCCATAAAGATGTTTTAGGGAATGTGGAGTATGGCCTGGAAGTAAAAGGCATGCCAAAGGAAGAAAGACATGCAAAAGCCAGAGAGATGATTTCCATGGTGGGTTTAGAGGGTCATGACCATGAGCCTATATCAAACCTGTCCGGTGGTATGAGACAAAGGGTAGGATTAGCCAGGGCTTTAGCCAATGACCCGGAGATACTACTGATGGATGAGCCCTTTTCCGCCTTGGATCCTCTGGTCAGAAAGGATATGCAGTTTGAACTTTTGACTATCCAAAGGAAATTGGATAAAACTATAGTGTTTATAACCCATGATATAAATGAGGCCTTTAAGCTAGGGGACAGGGTTGCTATAATGAGGGATGGAGAAGTCATTCAGATTGCTACTCCTGAGGAGATGAGCGAAAATCCGGCAGACGATTATGTAAAACAATTTATAGACGATGCCGATAAGACCCAGGTGATAAGCGTAAAGAATGTAATGATCACCCCAAACAGCATAGTGAGGCTAAGAGATAATATGTCTATAGCCATAAGAACCATGAGGAATAACGGAGTTTCCAGTGCCTATGTGGTTGGGGATAAGATGAAATTACAGGGTGTAATCACTATTGATGATGCCATAAATGGAAATAATAATGGGAAAACAATCTCGGATATATTGATAAAGGACATAAATACCACGTCCCCTGATACACTGCTTACAGACATTATGGAAATAGCGGCGGAGACCCGCTTCCCCATTGCTGTAGTGGATGAAAACCATAGTTTAAAGGGGATCGTATCCAAGGTCCATGTATTATCTTCAATGTTTTAGAAAAATGCTTTAGAAAGGGGGGCAGATTGTCTGCCCCTTTTATGGTTTTCCTTGGGTAATAACAATCAAGCCGCCTACATTTCCATGCTCTTCAAATATTCTATCAGTTGCCGGGCGGCCCTGCCTGATCTGCCGCCTCGTTCCAAGGCATAGCGCTCGGCTAACAGTTCTAAATTCTCTGTATTCTTTAATCCGTACTGGCGGGCGAGGCCATAAACGATATTTAGATATTCATCCTTATTAGGTCTAATGAAGCTGACGGTCATACCAAACCGCTCTGAGAGGGATGTTTGTTCCTCTATAGTTTCATTTCTATGGACATCATCGTTTTCTCTGTCGGAGAAGCTTTCTTTTACAAGATGACGGCGGTTACTGGTAGCGTATATCGCTATATTCGGGGCTTTTTTATAGACTGTACCTTCGAGTATCGCTTTTAGAGCGCCTATGTCATCGCTGCTTTGTGGAAAGGAAAGATCGTCAATGAAGATAATGAATTTCAGGGGGTTATCCCTAAGCATTTCCATAAGAGAAGGAATCTTTAGTAAGTCCGCCTTTCGAATCTCTATCAGACGAAGCCCCAGATCGCCGTATCTATTGACTACCGCTTTAACAGTTGAAGACTTTCCAGTACCTGCATCACCGTATAAAAGTACATTAGAATGATGTCTGCCGTCAAGAAGGGCCAAAGTATTATCAATAACTCTCTTCCTGGATCTTTTATAGCCTGATAATTGGGAAAGCTTGATGGGATCGGGAGATTTTACAGGCACAATATTCTCACCATCAAATACAAACATCAGATATTTGGCGTAGATACCGTATCCGGTAGTGGAGATATGCTTAATATACTTTTTGTATTCTGCACAAAAATCAATAAAAGAATTAGTCCAATGGGGTAAAAATCCCTCGTAGGGTATATTCCTTATAATATCGTTGCTCTTTAAATACGATAATCTTTGTAAAATTTCTAATTCATTTAAAAGGGCATTCTCCATGATAAGGGGCACCTTTTGATTTTTGGCTTTTGCCAGGGCATAGAAATTCTCATTGTCCAGTATTTGTTTCCAGATAAACTCCGTCAGGTTTTCTGTTGATTGAAAAAGCTTATGGGCAAAGCCGGAATACAGGCCTATCTTTTCTTTGGCGGAAGTGGTATCCGGATCCAATAGTTTAAGAAGACTAGCTATTGCATCATCTGCAAGAATATCTCTGAAAATAACCAATGATTCCATATCCAAAATCAATTGTTCGTAGTCTAACATATAAATAGCTCCTGAATAGATTTATTATATTGTCACGTCCCTCAATTGGAATTATATTTGTGCAAGGGTTATCCGTCAAGGCTAGGGGATGGTCCAATGACTCTTAATGTGCATAACCGGCTCGTGATGAGTCAACGGTCCCTATAAGAATTTGATTGTTATATTCCTATTGTTCACATCAATCAGATCCTCGTCCTTCATTTTTTTAAGCTCGCGAAATAGTGATGGCCGCTGTACCCCAAGATAGTCTGCCAATTGCTTTTTTGTTATTGGTAAAATTATTGTATTTGAATTCTGTACCTTTGAAAGATCATGGAGGTAATCCCTGAGATTATCCCTTAAGGATTTTTGTGTGTACATAGCTATTCTCTGATTCATGCCCTGGGCATTCAGGGAAAGGGATCGAACAAATTCCATAACGAAGGCATATTCTTTAAGCAAAGTCTCTACCCCTGCTTTAGTAACATGGAGCAAAGAACTATCTTCAGTACAGTAAATACTCATTGGATACAGATTTTGATCACCAAAGAGCAGATTGGCGCCTATTATACTACCTGTTCCAAATTCAAAAACCACTGTTTCAGAACCGTTAGGAGCCAGGGAATAGGCTGTCAGGCCGCCGGAACAGATAATGTCTAAGGCAACAGATTTAGTTTTTTGTTCATGTACCGTCATGCCTTTATGATAAAACGTCACATATATCTGCCTGCGGTCAATTAATCTTTCTATGGTCCTATAATCCGTACCGTTAAATAAAGAGATGCCTTTTATATATTCTAGCATACTATTCTTCTCTTCTTTCTGATATAATTAATATATAAAAAGGAAACATTGGTGTCTATTCATTATAACAGATCTAAACTATAATCTCATATTGGTGCCGGCCGAAATATTTTACCCCTTGAAAGTCAATTGTTAGAAATTAGAATGGATAGGATTTGATAGATATGGATATTTTTACAATGGTAATCTGGGTATTGACATTGGCTTTTCTTGTTATCTCCTTTATAAAGGATAAGGAAAAGACAAAGAAGGCATTAAAAATGGCCTTAGGAATGGGAAAGGGAATGGTTATTAGTATCATTTCAATAATTTTAGCCATAGGCCTGGTGCTTACACTTTTGCCCCCTGAACAAATTGCTGAGTTTGTGAGCAGGCAATCTGTTCTGCTGGCTACAACAATAGCAGCCTTGTTTGGCGCAATCACCTTGGTTCCGGCCTTTATAGCCTTCCCCTTTGTAGGAACATTGGTAGATGCTGGGGTCAGCGTAGTACCCGCAGTAGCATTTCTAACTACTTTGACCATGGTAGGAATGGTGACCTTTCCACTGGAAAAAAGGGAGTTCGGTCTTAAATTCACCTTAGTACGTAATGGGCTGAGCTTCGTCTTTGCAATCATAATAGCATTGGTAATGGGGGTGATGGTATGACTATCTTAGAAAAACTAAAGAAGAATGCGTTTTTATCCCTGGTAGTATTGGCTTATGTATTTATGTTCATATTCAAGTGGCAGATGGGAATTGAATCAGTAAAAAACAGTTTGTACTATATAAAAGAGATGTTACTCATTATGCCGGTGATTTTTGTCTTGACGGCTTTGTTAGATCTATGGGTGCCAAAGGAAAAGATCATAAGATATCTGGGGAAGGAAGCAGGAGCCAAGGGCACTGTTTTATCCTTTGTTATCGGCAGTGTCTCCGCAGGGCCTATCTATGCAGCTTTTCCCATGTGCGTTATGCTTCATAAAAAAGGTGCCTCTATTAAGAATATAGTGATTATTCTAAGCTCATGGGCTGTTATAAAAATCCCTATGCTATTAAATGAGGCGAAGTTCTTAGGGTTTAAGTTTATGGCCATTCGATGGGTATTGACAGTAGGGGCGGTGGTAGTCTTTTCTTGGATAACCTCTAGAATAATAAAGGATGAGGATCTCCCGGTGGAGTCAAAGGTAGCCCTAGGATTAAGTATAAACGAAGATGCTTGTATGGGATGTGGGATCTGTGCCGAGGAGCAGCCCGAACTCTTTGAAATGGACGGCAGGAAAGCTCGGGTGAAAGTCTATAATGATGAAAACATTGATCGGGAACGCCTTAATAAGACTATGGAGTTATGCCCCGTGGAGTCGATAAAATATGTAGAGGATTGATAGATTGGGGAGGCGATGGCCGCCTTTCTATAAAATAGAATTAAATATATTCCGGGGAACAAACAAAGGTAAGAAGGGCGCGATTTTTAGTCGCTCCTTTTTTATTTGCTATTAATAAGAACAATTCTATTGCAACAATCATTTGCAAACATCCGTCTCTATTATAAAAATGGTTGTAATGGAATTTAAAATGGGATGTGGAAAACATAATAAGGGATATTAATCCATGAAACAATAATAAAATTTATGTGACCAAAGCACGTCCTGAATCGTGTTATATATGAGGAGGTAAAAAGTGAGGGTATCCAGCCAACAGGAAACGGATATAGAAAAGGTATATAAGATGTATGCCGATATGCTGTTTCGAATCAGCTACTCAGCCCTACTTTCCAAGGAAGATGCAGAAGATGCTGTTCACGAGGTTTTTATGAAATATCTAAACAGGAAACCCCATTTTAAAAGTAGTGAGCATGAGAAAGCCTGGCTAATAAGGGTGACCCTCAATCAATGCAAGGATATCGGTAGAAGAAAGAAAATACGAAAGTATACTCCCTTGGATGAGATTATCGAAAGCCCCAAGGTGAAGGAAGATTCTATTGGAATATTGGAGCAGGTTTTTGCTCTCCCGGAGAAGTACAAAACGGCAATTATCCTTCATTATTTTGAGGGATATAGCATAGAGGAGATTTCGTCTGCTTTAAAGCTGACAAAATCTGCGGTGAAGATGCGCCTTTTAAGGGGCAGGGAGTATTTAAAGAAAGAAATGGACAAGGAGGGAAACGATTATGTTTGACAAAAACACCATTAAAACCTATAGATCTATAACAGCATCGGATTCCCTAAAAAGGAGAGTTCTAAGTCAATCTACAACAGAAGGGACAAGACCTATCTTCGGTATGAATCCCTTAAGAGGGCAAAGGAAATTTGCCCTGGCCGGAAGCTTCCTTGTGCTGCTACTGGTTATCTTATCCCTCAACAGCTTGCAAAGTGTATCGCTACACCTGCGCGATGATGGCAGACCATCCCCTGCGAACTTTACTGGTGAAAAGGCGGGTCGCAGTATTGATGCGAATATGCCAGCGGTAGTCCCACTAGAAATTAAATCCCGTAGGGATATAAGAGTCAATGTTTCATCAGGATATGTCGTTATTGCAGATGACGATATGGAAGAAGACCCCCCTAAATTGAAATCTCTGAGTCTTTCGGGAAGTAAAAAAATAGATTGGTATATAGAAAACGGGGGAGAAGCGGGAAATGCCACAATAGATATAACGACAGGAAAGAAAAGGATATCATATGAACTGTTCTATGATGTTGAGAATCATCAATGGATATTAAAGAAAAACAAATGATATCAAAGATGGGCTATTCTCCCATAGATATGGCTTCATTCTAAAATTATTTCAAGGAGGAATTTTGATGAAAAGAACAATTGCATTTATTATAGGAATTATTATGTTAACAGGCATATTGGCTGCCTGCGGTGGGGGTAATAAGACCCAAGGGTCTGGGGGTAATAACCCTGGGGTTGAGGTAAAGGGACCGGAGGGGGATCTGCCCTCAATAATTGAATCTATTTATGAGAAAAAGGACCCTGAAATTATGGTTGATACCATGGATGTGGATATCTCGGATAGTGATTCGTTGAAATATTATACAGGTCTTAAGTCTGCAGATAAGATAAAGGATATATCCGTGTCGGAATCAATGATCGGGTCCCAAGCATATTCCCTTGTCCTTCTTCGATTAAACAGCGCCGCAGATGCAGAGGAGATAGCCCAAGCTATGAAATCGGGTATTGACCCCAGAAAATGGATCTGTGTTGAGGCTGATGACTTACGGGTAGTAGCCAGTGGTGATGTAGTTATGTTGGTTATGATCTCTTCAGTGTTGGAGGATACTGTCACTGCAGATGAATTGGTACAGGCCTTTGAGGCCGTAGCTGGTGGTACCTTAACTATTGATTTAAAATAAATATTATAGGCAAAGCCCGCTCTTTTATTCTTCTGAAATACGCCTGTAAATGATATTGGTGTGTTAAGGATTAAACCGTATTAAGAATAATAAAGGGTGGGTTTTATTTGGTGAGAATATGCTGTTTTCCAGTATCCCTTTTTTATTTTACTTTTTCCCGGGGGTGCTTATTCTATATTTTCTGGCACCCGAAAAACTTAAGAATAGTGTCTTATTAGTGTCCAGCCTGATATTTTATGGATGGGGGGAGACAAAATATATTATCCTGATAGTTGTCTCAATCCTATTAGGCTATATATTCGGGATCCTGATAGACAAGTATAGAAAAACTCCCTGGGCAAAGGTTTTCCTATGGCTATCTCTGATTTCCGGGTTAGGAGCCCTGGGTTATTTTAAGTACGCCAACTTTTTTATTGAAAACTTTAATGCTATTACCGGCTTAGGAGTGCCCTTCTTAAAGCTGTATCTTCCCATAGGGATCAGCTTCTATACTTTTCAGATCCTGAGCTACACTATTGATGTATATAGAAACGATGCTGCCGTGCAAAAAAACATTATAAAGCTGGCAACTTATGTAGTATTATTTCCCCAGTTGATCGCAGGCCCTATTGTTAGATATGTAGATATCGCCGCGGAGCTGGAATCCAGGGAAAGTACCTTGGAAAAGGTTTATGGGGGAACCAGACGATTGATCATCGGGCTATCAAAGAAGATACTCATTGCTAATACTTTAGGGCAGCTCTGCGACATCTTCATAAATACTAAAGGAAAGTCCATAGTATTCTATTGGATATACGGAATTTCTTTTACCCTGCAGATATATTTTGATTTTTCCGGATACAGCGATATGGCCATTGGCATGGGTAAGATATTTGGTTTTGAGTTTCTGGAGAATTTCAATTACCCCCTTATATCCAGAAGTATTACAGAGTTTTGGCGGCGTTGGCATATGTCCTTAAGCTCCTGGTTCCGGGATTATGTATATATACCTATGGGGGGAAACAGGGTGACAACGGGTAGATGGCTGTTTAATATAGCAGTGGTTTGGATGCTGACAGGGCTTTGGCATGGGGCGGCGTGGAATTTCGTTCTGTGGGGTCTGATGTTTGCCGTACTTTTGATTATTGAAAAGTTATTTCTTGGGGAGGCCCTTAAAAAAATCCCCGGATTGTTTTCTCATGTATATGTGAGCGTTCTGGTTGTAATTAGTTTTGTTTTATTTAATGCCACCGGACTGGAAGGTGCTGTATCCGATTTGAAGGGGCTATTTGGCTATCCTGGGCTGCCATTTACGAATGCAGAGACTCTGTATTATATGCGCAGCTATGCCGTGGTATTGATTATTGCTATTATAGGCGCCACCCCATTAACTAAAAATATTGGTATGAAACTAAAGAGAAACGGCTTTGGCTTTAAGGTGGTCGTTGGGGCGGAACCTGTAATTTTAAGCCTGCTATTTATTCTTATAACAGCTTATTTAGTTGACGGTTCTTTTAATCCATTTTTATATTTTCGGTTTTAAAGGGAGGTGTCTGTATTGGAAAAACGAAATAAATCTCTGCCGGGAATCATGCTTATTGGGGTTTTGTGGCTTACTTTAACCTTGGCCTCCTGGTTTAGCGCTCCAAAAGAAATATCCTTTAGTGAAAGAAGAAAGCTTGAACAATTCCCGGGGATAACCTGGGATTCGGTCCTTTCCGGTGAGTTTATGGAGGGTTTTGAAAAGTATACCCTGGATCAGTTTCCATTAAGGGATACCTTTAGAACAGTAAAGGCAATGAACGCATTTTATATCTTTTTTCAAAAGGATAACAACGATATTTATATAGCTGATGGTTATGCCGCAAAGCTGGAATACCCTCTGAAAGAGGATTCTATAAGATCTGCAGCCCAAAAGTTTACCTATATATATGAACGTTATATGAAGGGTAAGGATAATAAAATATTTCTAACCCTGGTTCCGGATAAGGGTTATTTTTTGGCCGAGAAAAACAGTTATCCTTCCATGGATTATGATAGGTTGTTTGGCATAATGGAAACCAATATGCCCTTTGCCCAGTATGTTGATATAACGGAAGCTCTCCAATTATCTGATTATTATAAAACTGATACCCACTGGAGGCAAGAAGAGATTTTGGATGGGGCAAATACATTGGCAGATGCTCTGGGCATAGAAAGATCGGGGTTAGAAGACTATACAAAGATGAAGGCAGACATTCCTTTTTATGGCGTATATTATGGACAATCGGCATTGCCCCTAAAGAGTGAACCCCTTTACTATCTGACTAATGAGACCCTTGAGGGTGCTATTGTCTATAATGAAGAGACAGGAAAGGAAAGCAAAATATATGATATGAATAAATTGGGCAGCCGCGATCCCTATGAGATATTTTTGTCCGGGGCGGCGGCTCTATTATATATAGAAAATCCAAAGGCAACTACTGACCGGGAACTAATTGTTCTTCGGGATTCATTTGGCAGCAGTATTGTACCCCTCCTTGTCCATGGCTACAAAAAAATAACCCTGGTGGATATAAGATATATCCAGAGCGATATTATCGGTGATTATATAAACTTCGACAACCAGGATGTATTATTTCTATATAGTACCCCCATTCTCAATAACAGCTCATCCTTGAAATAATTTTTCCCCTTTTAAGGCTCCCTTGGTGGGCAGTGGGGACGGATCTTTTGATCATTGGGCAGTGGGGACGGATCTTTTGATCATTTAAGGAGGGATTTCCCCCTTTATGGCGTATATTACAAAGGTTACTATTATAAACTGTTTAAGAGAAATGTTGAGGGATCAAGGGAAATGGCAAAAGGCGATAAAAAGTATAGTTTAATAAAAATTATTGTATCTTTTCTTCTATTATCTTCGCTGATAGTATTATGGGGATGTAACAGGGCAGGGCTGACAGAGATCAAAACTCCACCCCAAGGGCCATCCCAAGTGGAGGATATAAATAGCAGCTTGGTGGATATAAAGAATCCAATAGATGATCCTCAGGCGGATACAGACGATTCTGACAAAAAGATCAAAGATATAGAACCTGATGAAGATGGGGGCTCCAGTGATATAAGTCAAGACGAAGAAGCCCCCGAAGCTGATCTACCTCCTTCTAATGAGGATAATCCCGAAAATAGGGGTAATCCCGAAATGGAAGAACCTCAACAGGGAAAAAAGCTGATAGTAATAGATCCGGGGCATCAAAGGAAGGGTGACTCCGAAAAGGAACCTATAGGCCCAGGGGCATCCGAAATGAAGGCAAAAGTTTCCTCGGGAACCAAAGGTGCAGCTACAGGAAAGTATGAATATGAATTGAACCTGGAAATAGCCTTCAAACTGCAATGTGAATTGGAGGAAAGGGGCTATGATGTCATTATGGTTCGCACTACCCATGATGTAAGCATAAGCAATATTGAGAGGACAGTCATAGCTAACGATGCTAACGCCGATGCTTTTTTGCGGATACATGCTAACGGCGATGCTGATGGTAAAATGAACGGAATGCTTACTGTGTGCCCCACTCCAAAGAGCCCATATATAGAGGAGGATCTGTATAAAAAATGCAAAACTTTGTCGGGGCTTATCCTTGATAATATGGTTGAGCAGACGGGGGCGAAACGCCTTAATGTTTGGGAAACAGACACCATGACCGGGATAAATTGGAGCCGAGTTCCGGTAACCTTGATAGAGATGGGCTTTATGACCAACCCTGATGAGGATAAATTGATGTCCGAACCGGAATATCAGAAAAAGATCGTCCTTGGCATCGCAAATGGTGTGGATAAATATTTTTGCCCTTGAAAGGCTCCCTTGAATCTGATAAGATACTAAAAATACTATTAAATGCCATGATGGGGAAAAAGTATTGTAACTTACCTTTTAGAGAGCTGTTGGTTGGTGAAAAACAGCAGGGGTACAAAGGCGAACTCGCCCCGGAGCAGTCAGCTGAAAGCAAAGGCCAGCATTATCTTTTGCTACTAGGTGAAACCGGATTTATCCGCCGTGATACGGATGGGCATAGGTTTATTTATCGTTATGCCGTTGAGTGGGTATAGAAATATCAAAAAGAGTGGTACCACGGAAGTTAAGGCTTTCGTCTCTGACAAAAAGTTAGGGATGGGAGCCTTTTTATATTGATCTTATAATGATTATTTTTATGGTGTTATAAGATCCAAAATGGAAACGAATTAGGAGGAGAATTCATGAAACTTGCATTTTCAACTCTGGGCTGTCCAGATTTTAGTTGGCGGGAGATCTATTCTATGGCCAGCGATTTTGGTTTCGATGGGATAGAAATCAGGGGGTTGGGCAAAGACATCTTTGCTGTAGAAGCCCAGCCCTTTACCGAAGAACAGCTCCCTAACACTATTAAAAAGCTAAAGGAATTGCGCCTGGAGATCCCTTGCCTGTCTTCCGGATGCTGCCTAAAATTTGCGGACAGAGCAAAAAGAAATCACGAAGAAATAATACAATATATACTTTTAGCATCCAAAGTGGGAACCCCCTTTATTCGCGTTCTTGCAGATCTTGAGCCCCACCCCGCCGGGGAAGTAGATGACAGAGTGGTTTTGACCGCCTTAAAAAATCTTATTCCCATTGCCGAGGAAAAGGGAGTGACTCTGTTGGTTGAAACTAACGGAGTCTATGCGGATACATCTCGTCTATGCAACCTGCTCGATGAAATATCCAGTGATGCTGTAGCAGCCCTATGGGATATAAACCATCCTTATCATTTTGCTGGGGAAACTCCGGAGAATACCATTCAAAACTTGGGAGCCTATATTAAATATGTTCACATCAAGGATTCCATAATGGAAGACGGTATAGTCAAGTATAGGATGATGGGCGAAGGGGAGTTGCCTATAGATAAGATTATGATGGCTCTTCGCTCCATAAATTATGAGGGTTATCTCTCATTAGAATGGGTAAAACGCTGGGCTCCAGATCTAGCTGAAGCAGGAGTTATTTTCCCCAATTATGCGGCCTTTATGAGTCAATACATAGGAAAAGATAGACTGAAAGGCCACCTCTATGACAACAATGCCGGGACAGGACAGTATATATGGGAAAAAGATTCACTGATCGACCTGACCTTCCCTCAGGTATTGGATAGAATTGTAGACGAATTCCCTAACCAATATGCTTTTCGATATACGACCATGGATTATACCCGGACATATGCAGAGTTTAGAGATGATGTAGATGCTTTTGCCCGCTCACTGATTGCCATAGGCGTAAAACCGGGGGATAAAGTAGCCATATGGGCAACCAATGTTCCCCAATGGTTTATTACTTTTTGGGCTGCTACCAAGATCGGAGCTATTTTAGTTACTGTCAATACCGCCTATAAGATTTATGAGATGGAATATTTACTACGACAATCAGATACCCATACCCTGGTTATGACCGATGGATATAAAGATTCTGATTATGTGGCTATTATCAAAGAACTTTGCCCGGAATTGGAAGAAGCAAAGATGGGGAAACCCTTGCACGTAAGAAGGCTGCCTTTTCTCAGAAATATTATCACCATCGATTCCCAGCAAAAGGGTTGTCTAACTTGGGAAGATGCTTTGGTTGCAGGAAAGAAAACACCATTGGAGGAGGTTTATCGCCGGGCCTTATCTTTAAACCGGCATGATATATGTAATATGCAATATACTTCCGGGACTACCGGCTTTCCAAAAGGTGTGATGCTTTCCCACTATAATGTGGTTAATAACGGTAAAAATATCGGCGATAATATGGATCTGTCCACAGCAGACAGGATGATGATCCAAGTGCCTATGTTTCATTGTTTCGGTATGGTTCTCGCCATGACAGCAGCTGTGACCCATGGAACTACTATGTCTCCTTTGGCGTATTTTTCCCCGAAACCTGCCCTGGACTGTATTACTAAAGAGAAGATCACTTGTTTTCACGGGGTTCCTACTATGTTTATAGCTTTATTGGAACATAAGGATTTTGCTAAAACAGATTTCTCTCATATGCGTACTGGAATTATGGCAGGCAGCCCCTGCCCTATTAAAGTAATGCAAGAGGTAGTGGATAAGATGAATATGACGGAGATTACCATTGTATACGGTCAAACGGAGGCATCCCCCGGCTGCACCCAAAGCCGAATCGACGATAGTGTTGACCTGAGGGTAAGTACCGTGGGCAGAGCACTGCCCGGGATTGAATGTAAAATCGTGGATCCCAAAACAGGGGAGGACTTGCCAGATAATGTGGATGGTGAGTTCGTAGCTCGAGGTTACAATTTAATGAAAGGCTACTATAAAATGCCGGAGGCTACAGCCGCCGCTATAGATCAGGATGGATGGCTCCATACCGGTGATTTAGCCCGCAGGGACGAAAACGGTTATTACAAAATTACCGGCCGTATAAAGGATATGATAATACGAGGCGGGGAAAATATCTACCCAAAAGAAATAGAGGATTTTATCTATACCCACCCTAAGGTAATGGATGTCCAAGTTATCGGTGTTCCAGATGAGCAATATGGAGAAGAAATTATGGCCTGCGTAATTTTAAAAGAGGGCGAAGAGTTAACAGCAGATGAATTAAAAGCTTTTGTCCGATCCTCTATCGCCAAACATAAGACCCCAAAGTATGTTGATTTTGTCCGGGAATTTCCAATGAACGCCGCCGGCAAAATAATGAAATACAAGATGAGGGAGCAAGCAGAGGAAAAGTTAGGGCTAAAAGGCAACAAGAGTACAGTAACAGTCTGAGCAAAAAGTGATATATACCAGCAAAATTTTTGTGATATCCTTTACCAGTGTGGTTAAAAGTGGTAATATATAAGTAAATACACAGAGGGGGTTTTTAGTATGAAAGGTGATCCTAGGCTAATAGAGACATTAAATTCTTTGCTTGCCGATGAATTGACTGCTATCAATCAGTACATCGTTCATGCGGAAATGTGCGAGGATTGGGGATACGGCAAGCTCCACACCCATTTTGAACAGAGGGCGATCCAAGAGATGAAACACGCAGAGATGCTTATCGGAAGGATCCTATTTCTGGGTGGCAAACCGGAAGTAAGCGAACTAAAGGCTATACATATCGGTGATGAGGTTCCACAGCAACTGGGCAATGATCATGCAGCCGAAGAAGCTGCCATTGAAGCTTACAATGAGGCAATTGTTCTAGCTACTGAAGTCAGGGATTTTGCTACCAAGGATGTATTAGAAAACATACTCAACGATGAGGATAGGCATTTAGACGAAATTGAGGAACTATTGGATCAGATTGATCATATGACCCTTCCCATCTTCCTTACTACAAAAGTGGATTGAACCCAAGCGGATTAATTTCAGGTTTATTAAAGGGCTTGAACCTAGTTCATGCCCTTGTTCCATATTTGCGATCACTTATAGAATTTGTTTTGGTGCTTCTTCCTTCTCCAATATCTGAATAAACAGGCTTGCGATTTTTGGATCGAATTGGGTGCCGGAATTCCGTTTTATCTCTTCTATAGCATCCTGCTTAGACAGAGCCTTGCGATATACCCTGTCTTCTGTCATTGCATCATAAGCGTCTGCTATTGCAAGAATCCTGGATAGTAACGGAATTTCTGATCCCCCCAGAGCCCTGGGGTAGCCGGTACCATCCCATCGCTCATGGTGATGCAGGATGTATTTAGCCACATGCTTTAGTTGTGGGGTTGACATGGCAATACGATGGCCAATTTCGGGATGTCTTTTCATTTGTTTCCATTCTTCAGCTGTAAGCTTACCGGGTTTATTCAGTATACTATCATCTATGCCAATTTTTCCAACATCATGTATCATGGATAAAATATGTAAATTATCTAAATCTTTTTGTCCTAGCCCCATTTTCTCACCTATGGTGGTGGCATAATATCCAAGCCTTTGCCCATGTTCCTCTGTCTCCTGACTTTTGGCATACAAGGTTGCCATTATAGAGCTTAAGATGGAATGGTGCAAGCTACTCTGGTTAAGGAGCTTGCTGCGACTCAAATGTTCTTCAGCGGTCTTGGTAGCTTCAGTTATGCTCTGTTCCGAAGATTCTATAGTACTGTAGCCTATAGATAGGCTTATATCGGTAGGCAGATCAGATTCCCTTTGATTATAAGCTGTTATTGCAGATGTAATACTATGCACAATCCTATGGACTTCATTATCATCGGCTTGGGGCATTAGAAGAATAAATTCACCTCCACCGACCCGTCCTAATATATCGCTCCTTCTACAGCAACCCTGAATAAGCTTTGCGGTCTGAATAATCATTTGATCCCCCTTTCTATAACCATAGGCGTCATTGACCATACGTAATCCGTTGATGTCGCAGATCACCACGGAAAGGGGTTTGTACTGTGGGTGATCTAAGTGTATCTTTGCCTGATTCATATAGCTTCGATTATAAAGACCGGTTAGAAAATCGCTTTCATTAAGATGGGTAATCTGGGCTTCTCGCATCTTCTGTTCAGATATATCAAGAATAATTCCTTCCAGGGCTTCCAAGTCGCCCTGTTTGTCATAGACTCCCTGACCCAACTCCAGAACCCATTTGCGCTCTCCTGATTTTGTGACGATCTCATACTCATAATTAAAATTGCGCCTTTGTTCCAAAGATTTTGTCCATCTTTCCCAAAGTATATCCCTGTATTCAGGGGAGACTATGTGGGCATAGGGGATATCCTGGTTTCCAACCAGACTTTCAGGGGGGTATCCTGTTAGCTCCAGACAGCCTTGGGATACAAATTCCATTGTCCAATCTGGATCATAAAGGCAACGATAAGCCATACCGGGGAGGTGGGCAAGAAGGACTGATTTGCTACGCTCACTGAAGGCTAATTGTTCGCTCTTTTCCTTTAGTAGTTTATGTTCAGCATATAGGATTAGTAGAATAGTGAACAGGGCTAGAAGGATTACTAAGATTATTATAGAGGGGATCATTCTTTTCCATATTATTGAACCCCATTCTTTTGCAGAATAGCTCAGGCCAAGGATCGCAATTATTTCTTCACCCCCGGAGTCTTTTATGGGCATTAAAGCCCTAAACCAGGTTCCGCATTGATTTCTAATCTTTTCGGTCAATAGACTTTGGCCTGTAATAAATGGCATATAAAGGGGTTTGTACTTTTCTTCCGCAGGATCTTCAAAGGGGGGGAAAACGGTAGATTCATTGATACTGGAGTCGACCAAAATATGGATATTGCCATCCATGTGATTTATAAGATATGCATAATGAACCGGCTCTGTATTCTCAACTAAGCGGATCAATTTGGCTTTCATAATAGAGTAGACTTTATTCTCGGAGTTCCCTTCCCTTTTAGATAATTCAGCTATATCATCGGCGGACAAAAGGGCCCCAACGGATTCTGCCAATTTGATAGCCTCCATACTAAGGTTTCTATGGTGTCTTCTCCAGGAAAAGGTCATATAAAGGCTGCTGAGGAGCAGCGTAATCAAAATTAGGGCAATAAAACTTGATTTGATACCATTTTTACTTATGACATCAAACAATAATGATTTCTTCGGATTCCCATTACCATTATCCATACCATTATCCTTCTGCGTCTAAAGGTGTATAAAAAGATGGATTAGCTGCTATTTTATTTAACGTATATTATACTGATTTTTAGGGTTCTATTCAAGAGAATAACCAGATAACCGGTAAAAACATGTCGAAAGCTTGTTTAAGCCCCATATTATGAGACTTAAAAACACTTTTGATCTGCTGAATCTGAAAAGAATATTAATATAATACACCAAAAAGGAAAGTTTGTATTGACATAACCGGGCGGTTCTGCTAATATATTAACAGAAAGTTTCCACTAACAGACAACTATATAATAAATAGGCGCAATGGTATAAACAACGGTGAAGGGGTATACCAGTGCGATTAATCATGTTTTACTTTATATGGGATCAAAAGTCTTCATGAGACTATAGCTAATAATATATCCTGTAATATAGCATTTTTTTAGCAGATAGGGTCTAACCGTAAAAGAAAGGGTAGATAGGATCTAGTCGCAATAGAAAGGTCGGTTGCACAACAAATTCAAAAGGTAAATTATATATGGGAATATTTAACCTTAATAACCATAACATATAATATAAATCAAATATTACAATATCCAGTTTTAAAATGTTACTTGACTTATTATATTATAATATTGTATATTATCTATTGCTTAGCTAAGGCACAAGATAAAATATATTAAAGAACAAGTTAGAAGATGACGAGGAGGAACAAAATCATGAGCAAGCAGGCGGTTTCATTGTCCGATAGGAAGAGCTATTCAGCCACCCTTTCTCAAGTTTCCAAGGACTACATGTCTGTAATAGGTATTATACTTTTGGCAATTATATTTTCCATTGGCTCCTATGTAAAGAATGGACAGCAATATTTTATGACAGTTTCAAACTGGAAGAATATATTGCTACAGAGCTCAACTGTAGCAGTGGTGGCTCTCGGACAATCCATTATCCTCTTGACGGGAAACTTTGACCTGTCATTAGGCCGCGTAGTAGCTCTTACCAGCAGCGTTGGTGCAATATTAATGAAAAATGTTGGCATGGCGCCGGGGTTAGCAATCCTTATTATGTTTGCAATAGGCATATTGATGGGATCCTTCAATGGCTTTATGACCGCTTATGTTGGTATACCGGCATTTATAGCAACTCTGGGCACACAATATATTAGCTATGGTGTGGCAAAGCTACTAACTCAGGCAACACCGATTCCCAATATGCCGGAATCCATAGGGTGGTTAGGGCGTGGTTATGCCCTTGAATCAACGATTGGAAAAATCATTCCTATTTGTGTCATTATTATGTTAGCGGTTTATATTATTGCCCAGTTCGTTACTTCAAAAACCAAGATCGGCCGTAATATTTATGCCGTGGGTGGTTCTAGCGAGGCTGCTTTCTTTTCAGGTATAAACGTAAAGCGTTATTACTTTGGCACCTTTGTTTTAGCCGGAATTTTGGCTACCTTTGGTGGATTGATTCTCATGTCTCGACTTAATTCCGTCGCTGTCACCAATGGTCAAAATTATGAGTTTGATGCTGTAATCGGTTCCATAGTCGGTGGTATTTCATTGGCCGGTGGTAAGGGTCGGGTTATAGGAACAATGTTTGGCTGTATTTTCCTAATAACTTTATTTAATGGTTTTTCTCAGCTGGGTGTTGATCCGTTTGTGCAGGACGTTTTAAAGGGCGTTGCTCTTGTTATAGCCATAACTCTTGACGTACTGCGTAACAAGAAAAGAGATTAATTGACCTTACTTGAAAGACTGAATAAAGGAAAGGTTAGATAAAGCATATGGAAAAAGATTATATTCTAAAAGTGAAAGGTATTACAAAAGAATTTCCCGGCGTTAGAGCATTGGACGATGTATCTTTTAATATAGAACGAGGCACCATTCATGCCCTTATAGGTGAGAACGGAGCCGGAAAATCAACTTTAATTAAAATCCTTGGCGGTATCTACCATCCAAACAGTGGCAAGATCGAACTCAACGGTGAAGAGCGGGAATTCCACTCACCCTTTGAAGCCCGCAAAGGTGGCATCAGTCTGGTTCACCAGGAAATCAAGCTTTCAGATCCCTTGACTGTGGCAGAGAATATGTTCCTTGGGAATCTTATGTTGAAGGGCAAACAGGTTGTGGATTGGAAGGGTATGCGCCGCAGAGCCCAGGAAATCGTTGATGATTTAGGAATGGATATTGATGTAAATGCAACTGTGGAATCTCTGACTGTTGCAAAGCAGCAGGTAGTAGCCATCATGCAAGCCATCAATAACAACTCCAAAATATTGGTTATGGATGAGCCCTCCGCCGTATTGACGGACAGGGAATTGGAATCTATGTTCCGCATAGTCAGACAATTACGCGAACAAGGTATTACTATTATATATATTTCCCACCGTCTTGACGAGGTCTTCCAGCTTTGTGATAATGTCAGTGTGCTTCGGGATGGCCGTCATATTAATACCCTGCCCGTTGCCGATGTTACCAAGACCGAGCTGATCAATATGATGGTTGGCCGTGAGATGGGTCTGGAATACCCGAAAGAAGTCGGCAACATTGGTGAGACTATCTTAGAAGTAAAGAATCTAAACCGCGGTAAGTATCTAAAGGATATTAGCTTCAAAGTAAGATCCGGTGAAGTCTTTGGTATATCCGGTCTTGTAGGCGCAGGCCGCACTGAATTAGCCAGGGCTATTCTAGGTATTGATCGCATTGATTCAGGTGAAATATATGTCCGCGGGAAAAAAGTGCATTACCATACCTTTGCTCAGGCTATAGATGATGGGCTGGGATTAATTCCCGAAGATCGGAAGCTTCAAGGGCTGGTTCAGATGATGTCAGTTAAGAAGAATACCACCTTAGTAAATTTGGATCGTGTGATACGCAGGGGTGTAATAAAAAATACCCTGGAAGACGAGTTCAGCAACGAGTACACAAAGAAACTCAATGTTGTTGCTCCGTCTATGGAAACAGAAGTGCAATACCTATCCGGTGGTAACCAACAGAAAGTTGTAATCGCGAAATGGTTGTTCCAAGAGGCGGAAATCCTCTTCCTCGATGAGCCTACCCGAGGCATTGATGTCGGTGCAAAGACAGAAATTTACCGGCTTATCAATCAGATGGTAAAGGAAGGCAGAACTGTAATTATGATTTCGTCTGAAATGCCTGAGATATTGGGCATGTGTGACCGTATCATGGTAATGCATGAAGGTCGTAAAATGGGTGAATTAGACGTGGCCGATGCCACTCAAGAGAAAATCATGGCGCTATGCGTCTGATATATAATCTAACAGGTAATCCTGTAAGATAAAAATTAAGGAGGAGTACAAAAATGAAGAAACTTGTTGCTCTACTACTTGCTCTCGTTATGGTGCTTTCTTTGGCAGCTTGTGGAGGCGGTTCCAAAGCGCCAGCCGATACTGAGCCTGAAACACCGGAAGTTGAAGCACCCGCCGAGACGCCGGAAGCTGAAGAGCCTGAAACACCAGAAGCAGAAGAGCCTGAAGCAGAAGCCCCATCTGATGTTGACATGAGTTTGATTCCTGCTTCTGTTACACTCTCCGATTCTAAAGCCTTAGAAGGCAAGAGAATTGGTAGCTCTATCGTTTATAAAGGTGACGAATGGTGCTATGCGCTATCCGTAGCTTTGGAAACTTTGGGCAAGGTATATGGCGCAGAAATCGTTGTTGAGGACGGCGATTTAAACGACGAGGTCCAAGTTAAGCAGATAGAAAATATGGTTACTTCCGGTGTTGATTTGATGATGATCGACCCAACTACCCCCGATGGAACCCATGAGGCTCTAATGAAGGCTGTTGAAGCAGACATTCCGATCATTATCTATGACGGATACTGGACACACGGCGAAGAGTATGCTGTTACAACAGTAACTTGGGATCAACACCTAACAGGTGTATTAGTTGGTAACTATTTCATCGACCATCTTAAAAAAGAAGGCATAACAAAAACCAGAGTTGTTGAACTTACCAACGCTGTTTCTACCCACTGCCAGGAGCGTTTTGTAGGCTTACATGAAGTATTTGACAAGGCAAAAGAAGAAGACGGTATTGAAATCGAATTGGTTGGCCCAAGACACGATTCTCAAGGTAACCGTGAATTAGCCTATAACGCTATATCAGCTGTTGTAGAACCTTACGATTATATTATATCTGACGTTGACAATGGTGCTTTCGGTGCAGTTTCTGCCCTAAGAGCATTAGGCAACACAGACGTAAAAGTTCTGAGCATGGGCGCTTACGGGGAAGAACCGTTTAAGACTCTGTATGACAAAGATCCTAACTATATGGCCGCTTTGAACGTTGATCC
>JAAYSJ010000121.1 GCA_012518395.1 Clostridiales bacterium | reverse complement strand
AAAGCAAATAACGGTAAATACAGCTGGAAATTTTAAAGAGAAAATTAAGCAAAAAGTAGGGGTGAAGCTAAAAAGCCTAACCTTGAAATAGAGTAATATTAAGCTCTTCGAGTTTTCGAGAGCGTACAGCAATAAATTTGGGGGTATTTATATGGCAGGCCATTCAAAATGGGCTAATATAAAAAACAAAAAAGGAAAAACTGACGCCGAAAGAGGTAAACTGTTCACAAAAGTTGGCAGACAGATAGCAGTAGCAGTAAAAGAAGGAGGTAGCGACCCCGAAACCAATCCCAGGCTCAGGGATGCAATAGCAAATGCTAAGGCCGTAAATATGCCTAACGACAATATAGATAGGAGTATCAAGAGGGCTTCGGGAGAATTGGGTAACGTTATTTATGAAGAAATAACCTATGAGGGGTACGGGCCTAATGGGGTTGCAGTTATAGTACAAGCCCTGACAGATAATCGTAATAGAACAGCTGGCGAAATGAGATATAATTTTGATCGAAGTGGAGGATCTCTAGGTAGTAGTGGCTGTGTATCGTGGATGTTTGATAGAAAGGGTATTGTTCTTATAGAGAATAACGGAGATATAAACGAAGATGATCTAATGATGGAAGCCCTGGAAATGGGTGCTGATGATATTGATTTAACAGATGGAGTTTTTGAAATACAAGCTGATCCAACAAATTTGGCCCAAATCAGAGATGGGCTCGAACGCAATGGTTATGTCGTAGCATCATCGGAAGTAGTAATGATACCCCAAAATTATGTAGCCCTTGATGGGGAACAATTAGAACAAGCCAAGACATTGTTTGAAAGGCTGGAAGACCATGATGATGTACAGGAAATTTATCATAACTTGGCTTTAGATGAAGAATGAGAGATATAATCCTTATTACCAAATATATGATTACCGGGCAATAGAAAGGTATAAAGTTGAATAAAATGGAAACACTATAATCCCAATAAAGATACGGAGGGATTTTCGTGTTTTATAGGAGTAGAAAAAAGAATCTCTTTTTCGTTATTACTTTGATTGTGATAATGATATTAAGCGGATATACGGTTGGAAGGTTTGTAGGTAAAAATAATATAAAAGATAATGCTGGAAATTTAGGCTATCGTACAATAAGTGCTGAAGATAGTGCCGATAGGGAAGTGGGGGGCAGGGATATCCCTTTTATTACCATTACACCGGATACGCGGTTGATATTTGAAAAAGAATATTTAAGATGCGGTGATTCACGAGTGGAAGAGAGAAGGGCAGAACCGTATGAGATTGGTCTTAGCAGGCAGGAGATGACATTAAGGTTTCCCGAGTGGTATATTAAAGAATATTCCATGGAAAAGGTCGTGCTAGTTAAGGAAATTGACGATTATTGTTCAAATCATTTTATCTTAAAAGAAAGAGATGGACGCGTTGTAGTATATATGCCATCGGAATATGAGGACGAATATAGGAGTATCACGGAAACCGGGATAATCATTGGGGTATTGCCATCTGACATGCAGGAAGATATTCATAAGGGGTTGGTTTTAGATTCTCTTGAAGACATTGAAACTTTTATAGAAAATTTCGATAGCTAATACTGTAATAGTATCAAAATCCCTCCCACCTGTGGAGGGATTTTTTGTGTAGGTTTTTGCATAAGCATAGCATATTGCAAGGGTCATATTGTCATTTATATAAATAAAGGGTAAAATATAATCAATGTTCTATTGAAGGGAAAGGGTAACAATGCTTGAAGAAGGCCGTGAATTAAAAAATGCGAAAACTATAGTTATAAAAGTAGGCACTTCCACCATAACCCATTCTAATGGTAGTTTAGATTATCATATAATGGAGAAATTGGCTAGAGTACTTACAGATCTGAGGGGTGAAGGAAGAAATATTATTTTAGTTACTTCAGGGGCCATAGGTGTAGGCCGCTTTCGTATGGGATTGAATCAAAAACCACGCTCTTTACCAGAAAAGCAAGCCTTGGCAGCTATCGGTCAAGTAAATCTGATGTATATCTACTCAAAACTATTCAGTGAATATGATCAGATTACAGCCCAGGTTTTAATAACACGGGACGTAGTAGACGACGAAGAAAAGAAGCGAAACACATACAATACTTTTTGTACTCTTATGGATTACGGGGTAATTCCTATAGTAAATGAAAATGATACCGTTGCAACAGAGGAAATTGAACCAAATTTCGGCGATAATGATACCCTGTCCGCTGTAGTCGCAAAACTACTAAGCGCCGATCTATTGATTATGCTTTCGGATATAGAAGGCTTATATGATAGGAACCCTAAAAATTATGATAACGCCAGTTTAATTTCCGTTATATATGATGTAACCAATCATATGCCAGATGGCATAGAGGATACCGATAGCGATCTCGGTACCGGGGGCATGAAAACCAAGATAGGGGCAGCGGATATTTGTAACCGGGCAGGTATACCGATGGTTATTACAAATGGAAATAATCCTGACCACATATATGATATTTTAGAAGGGAAAAAAGTAGGAACACTATTTGTTCCCCGAAGAAATCCATCGGAAGTATAATTATTATATAATATCTTAGGATTACATCTAATGCTAACAATTCGATTATTTACGTCTTCATATCTTATATCTTGTGAGGGGGATTGAAAAATGATGATTGAAAACAAAGCGAGGAAGGCTAAGAACGCAAGCAGGGAATTAGGTATCATGTCTTCAGGCAAAAAAGATAAAGCCTTAGAAGCTATGGCTCAAGCTCTTGAAAATAATACGGAGGACTTAATAAGAGCAAATAATAAGGACGTAGATATGGCTGTAGAAAATAAACGTCCCAAGGCCTTCTTAGATCGGTTAAAATTGGATAAAAATAGAGTTTTAGCTATGTCAGAAGGCCTTAGGGTAGTATCGTCTTTACCGGATCCCGTCGGTGAGGTAATCTCCCAATGGAAAAGACCAAACGGTTTAATTATAGGCCAGCAAAGGGTTCCTTTAGGGGTAATCGCAATAATATATGAATCCAGACCCAATGTAACGGCAGATGCCATTGGTTTGTGCTTAAAGACAGGAAATGCTGTTGTTTTAAGGGGCAGCTCTGAGGCTATACATTCTAATAAGGCCATTGTAAAGATTATGAAAAAAGCAGCGTTTGATGCTGGTATACCAGAAGATTCAATTCAGCTGATTGAGGATGTCCGCAGGGAGAGTGTTAATGAATTGGTAAGCCAAAAAGGTCTTATAGATGTAGTCATACCCAGGGGCGGAGCAGGGCTTATAAAAAGCGTTACTGAAAACGCTACCGTTCCTGTTATTGAAACAGGTGTGGGAAATTGCCATATATATATAGATGTAGACTGCGATCTAAAAATGGCAGAGAATATTGTACTAAATGCAAAGATTCAGAGACCTGGAGTATGCAATGCTGTAGAAACTCTATTGGTAAATAGAATTATTGCACCCAAAATTTTGCCCGGTATTATTAAGGTTCTCGAAGAAAACAATGTAGAAATACGCGGATGTAGCGAGACTTTAGGGATATCTCCTAACATTACTCCGTCATGTCCCGAAGATTGGGCTACTGAATATTTAGATTATATATTAGCCATCAAAGTAGTATCCGGAATTGACGAGGCTATAGAGCACATAAACGAATATGGAACAGGTCATTCCGAAGCAATTATTACAAACAACTATTTCAGAGCTGAAGAGTTTCTAAATCGCATAGATGCGGCTACTGTATATGTAAATGCTTCTACACGTTTTACAGATGGCTTTGAATTTGGTTTTGGTGCAGAATTGGGGATAAGCACCCAAAAATTACATGCAAGGGGTCCTATGGGGCTTCAAGAATTAACAACAATAAAATATATTATAAGGGGCAGTGGACAAATCAGACAATGAATTAGCCTGGCCATGCGGTATAATTCGTTGACATATCATGTGAAAAGACATAATATTACTGTAGCATATGCGGCCTTAAAGTCGGCGGAAAGGTATAGTTATGGTTATTTTAGGTATAGATCCGGGTATGGCCATTGTAGGTTATGGAATTATTGAAAACTGTAATAATAGATTAAAAGCCATAGAACATGGGATTATCACTACCCCTAGTACTATGGATATACCTCAAAGGTTGGTTTCTATCTACGAAGCAATAGAGGAGCTTATATTCAGATTTAAACCCGATGAAGTAGCAGTTGAAGAGTTGTTCTTTAATAAAAATGTCAAGACAGCCCTCACGGTAGGGCATGCCAGGGGCGTAACAGTACTAGCTGCTGCAAAGTCTGGGCTGGGTCTTTATGAATATACCCCTCTCCAGGTAAAACAGTCTGTAGTTGGCTATGGACGGGCAGACAAGGGCCAGGTACAGCAGATGGTCAGGATACTTTTAAACCTTAAAGAAATTCCTAAACCCGACGATGCTGCAGATGCCCTTGCCGTTGCGATTTGCCATAGCCATTCGGCAAATATGGGCAGAAAATTCGGTCATAAAAAATTTAGCTGATACTATTCAAAAGGAGTATTTATGTTTGCGTATATTCAAGGAATCCTAAAAGAAGTTCAACCCCAAAAGGTAGTTATAGAAACCGGGGGCATAGGTTATGAGATAAAGATACCAGAATCTCTGGTGCCTAAATTACCCGAAAGGGGCAGAACCGTTAAACTACACACTTATTTTAATGTACGTGAAGATGCTCAGGAGTTATACGGATTTTTTGATAGGGAGGAAAAATCCATATTTGAAAAGCTTATTACTGTGACGGGGATAGGGCCTAGAGTGGCTATGGCAATTCTATCTTCTCTAGCCCCAGCCCAAATAGCTCTTGCTATCGTTACCGGCGATATAAAAGCTCTCTGTACTGCCCCGGGTGTCGGTAAAAAGACCGCACAAAGATTGATTTTGGAACTTAAGGAGAAAATCGATAAGGAGACATTGATTGGATCTGCTTATCAGGGATCAAATTTTGAATTATTGAATCAAAAAAATGAAGTTATTGAGGCTCTTGTTGCCCTTGGTTATCAGTCATTGGAGGCGCAAAGGGCGTTGGATGCTATTGAGGGCAAGGATCAGGATGTTTCTGAATTGATCAAAGCCTCCCTTAAATTGATGGATAGGAATTAAAATAAATAAAGGAGACGGCTTTTTATGAAGGAAGAAGGGCGGATTATTTCCTCAGCTGTAGTAGAAGGGGATAGGGAAATTGAATACAGCCTAAGACCAAGAACTATGGGGGAATATATTGGCCAGGCAAAATTGAAAGAGAAACTCAATATTTTTATTGAGGCCACCAGGCAGCGTTCTGAAGCTTTGGATCATGTACTTTTATATGGGCCTCCTGGTTTAGGGAAAACTACTTTGGCTGGCATAATAGCCAATGAGTTGGACGTAAATCTTAGAATAACTTCCGGTCCAGCCATAGAAAGACCGGGAGATTTAGCTGCTGTATTAACCAACCTGGGTGATATGGATGTACTATTTATTGATGAAATACATCGCTTAAATAGAACTGTCGAGGAGATTCTGTACCCTGCTATGGAGGATTTTGCTCTGGATATAATAATAGGTAAGGGGCCTAGCGCCCGGTCAATTAGAATCGATCTGCCAAGATTTACATTAATAGGTGCTACAACCAGGGCTGGAATGCTTACTTCTCCTTTAAGGGACAGGTTTGGAATAATAAATAGGATGGAATTATACAATATTAAAGAACTGAAGCGAATTGTAACAAGATCAGCTGGAATATTGGGTATAAATATTTCAAAAGATGGTGCTGAAGAGATAGCTAAACGTTCCAGGGGTACACCGAGAATAGCTAACCGGCTATTGAAAAGAGTTAGGGATTATGCACAGATTAAAGCTAACGGTGTTGTTACATCCACTATTGCTTGTGAAGCCTTGGATCTGTTTGAAATAGATTCTATAGGATTGGATGATATAGATCGAAAAATACTCTCTACAATAATTGAAAAATTTACCGGCGGGCCAGTAGGTGTAGAGACATTAGCTGCTTCCACGGGGGAGGAAAGCATAACTATTGAGGATGTCTATGAGCCCTATCTTTTGCAGCTTGGGTTTATTGCTAGGACGCCACGTGGCAGAACCGTTACTCCCCTCGGTTATAAACATATGGGTATCCCCTATGAAGAGCAGACAAAGCTGGTATGAGTATCTGAGTATCTTTACTATAAGCGATCATACACTCGATTAGTTGTAAGTCTCAAAACCTGCCAGACTGAAAAGGAGAACAAGCTTGAAGGTATCAGATTTCGATTATTTCCTGCCGGATAAACTTATTGCCCAGCATCCTCTTGCCAAAAGGGATGGATCAAGGATGTTGGTCTATCATATGCAGGATAAAAGAATAGAACATAATATATTTTCCAACATAAAGCAATTTCTTATTCCCGGTGATTGCTTAGTAATCAATGAAACAAGAGTCATACCCGCCAGATTATATGGGGAAAGGGAAGATACTGGAGGCAAGGTAGAGCTTTTGCTTTTGGAAGATAGGGGTCATAACCAATGGGAGACTCTTGTCAGGCCAGGTAAAAGGGTGAGTGTGGGTTCAAGACTATCTTTTGGCGGCGGTATATTAAAGGCAGTAGTAAAAGACATCATAGAAGATGGGAATAGAATTGTTGAATTTATATATAAGGGTATATTTCAGGAAATATTAGATGAGATAGGAGTTATGCCACTTCCCCCATATATACATGAGAAGCTGGATGACAAAGAACGATATCAAACAGTATACAGCAAGTACAGCGGATCCTCAGCTGCGCCTACGGCAGGGTTGCATTTTACAAAGGATCTTCTCAATGATATAGAGGATATGGGAATAAAAGTGGCAAGGATAACTCTGCATGTAGGTTTGGGTACCTTTAGACCGGTAAAGACTGAAGTGGTTGAAGAACACAAAATGCATTTTGAATCCTATATGGTGTCTACCGATGCGTCTGATATAATTAACGATTGTCGTAAAAAAGGGGGCAGGATTATTGCAGTAGGCACGACTTCTTTACGCACTCTAGAATCAATTGCTGATGAAAAAGGTATCGTTCATCCGGGAATGGGAAAAACGGATATTTTTATCTATCCAGGTTATAATTTT
>JAAYSJ010000010.1 GCA_012518395.1 Clostridiales bacterium | reverse complement strand
GGTCATATAATCACCTTTTAAGGTGAGAAAATGTACCATCTCAACGATATCTTCTATATAAGTCAATCTCTTTAGGGGGATTTTGGCCGTAAACCGCTTAATTACTTCTTCTCTGGGCAGTTTTAAGTTTTCTGTATATTTGCTGCTCACTACGCCCCAAACACCCGAATCGTCGGTAATACCAGGACACATACAATTTACCTGAATATTATCCCCGGCTAATTCGAAGGCTAACGCATGGGTAAGGGCAATAATAGCACCTTTGGCGGCAGAATAATGAGCCATCAAAGCGGAGCCCGTCTTACCCGATTTCGATGAAAAATTAATTATCCTGCCCATTTTATTCTCTCTCATGCTCTTGATAGCGCCTTGACAGCAGAAGAGGGTTCCATTTACATTGACAGCCATCTGTTTGTCGATCATCTCAGTTGTTATCTCTTCAAAGGGGCGTTGATCCACGATTCCTGCATTATTAACTAAAGAGAAAATAGGCCCTATATCCTTCTCAATTTGTACAAAACATTCCAGTACTGCATCCCTGTCTGTGACATCCAATATGAACCCTTTTGCAAAACCGCCTTCTGCCCTCAGCCTTTCAGCCTGCTCCATAACCTCCGGATTAATGTCTATCATGGCTACTTTTGCGCCGTCCTTGCAGTATTTCTCGGCTATTCCCAGCCCTATACTTCTCGCCGCACCGGTAACCACACAACCCTTGCCCTGTAATGAATCTAACATTTCGTCCCCTCCAATATATTGTATTAAATGTGTAAAATATATTTACCTTTTCCATGACATTCGTTATAAATAATTATAAAACGTTGTGTAACGTTTGTCAAGACATATGTTATTTTATTATATTGATAATATTGACGTATGTTATGGAATGTGTTATTATTGGTTTGAACCAATTTACTTGGCCTGTCCCAGGCGGCCAATATATATTTTATATAGGAGGTATACTATGGCTGAATCGTTAAAAGGAAAGGTAGCTGTTATATCAGGCGCTGCATCCGGATTTGCAAAAGCAACGGCTGAATTGTTCGCAGAATTGGATCAATGCAATCTTGTAATTTTTGATCTGGATGAAGAAAGGCTGGAGGATACCGCGAAGAATTGTGAATCCTTCGGCTCAAAGGTAATCTCCTTTAAGGGTGACGTTACCAAACCTGATACCTTTGATAGGGCGTTAAAAGAATCCTTAGATAATTTCGGTAAGGTGGACTTCCTTATCAATTATGCAGGTGGCGCTGTCAAAGTGGCCCCCATTGAAGAGATGACAGACGACGTGAATCAAAAAATAATCGATCTTAACCTTACAAGTGTCATTAGAAGCTGCAGAACCTTTACACCCCAGTTTAAGGAACAGGGTTTTGGAAAAATCATCAACGTATCAAGTGTTTGTGACAGGCGTTCATGGCCAGGCTGGTCTGTATATTCCGCTGCAAAGGCTGCAGTAAATGCATTCTCAAAATGCCTGTACACTGAACTGAGACCCCATGGGATATGTGTTACACTCTTGGTCCCCGGCGGTTCCAATACAAGTTTCCAGAGTGCTGAAGGTTTAGACGCGTTTGAATGGGATGAATCTTTAGCTGTCCGTCCGGAACATTTTGCTGATATGGTCTATCAGGCTTGTGCACTCACCAGAGGCGGCTGTGTATCAGAAATGAACGTATATGGACTGGCACAAGATATTAGCGGATTTTAATTAGAATATAAACTCCTCTAAACCATTAGATGTCATACATAAAGAACGGTGGGTCATATAGCCCACCGTTCTTTACATTGGTTTTCCCCAAATCCTAATATTTAAATAAGCGATGATGCCGGTTGCCCTATAATCAGCATTCTGTCCCGTTATCTTGTTATAATAACCTGGGTTCCCACCGATACAAGTTCAAATAGTTCTTCTGCATCCATGTTGGTAAGGCCTATACAGCCCCATGTCCAATTATCCCCAAACTCAGGGATATCCCCGCCATGGATACCGATGCCCCCGCCTAAAGCTGTACGCTGAGGCGGCGTTTCTTTATTATTTATAGCCCAAGCTATACTGTCTCTTGTAGCCTGATCGATAATTCCCCATTCTAAGCCCCTATCCCCATCCTCGATGCTGGGATAGCTAAGCCTCATCCATCTGGAACCCAGGTATTCATCAGTTGGGGTCAAGATTGATTTTTCTGTTATATAGAAGGTACCCTCAGGGGTCTTTCTATCGCCTTGGATCTCTTTATCCTCCATACCGCCTTCCCCGAAATGGGCTTTGTAAACCTGTATCTCCGTATCCCCCTTGTATACAGTCAGTTTCTGCCCGGTTTTGTTTATAAGGATCTTTATTTCATCTTCTAAATCATTATATTCTTTTAGCCCATCTACTGTAGCGCCATCATCAGAAACTGCAGGGTACAGGCTGTCCCCATTTTCCACGGTATAATCCGGTCGATTATCATTCACGTCCGTTTGTGACGCGGCTTTGATATTTTGGTCTGCCCCTGTACGTGCCGACAGGCTAAAGAACACCGCCAGTACCATTACAGCTAACAAAAAAAGTCGCAGACTTCTTCTCATCTTCTTTACCCCCTCTATTTCCACTCAAATATTTTCTGTATATAGGATTTTGCTTGTCCAAAATATTTTTGCGCATAGTTTACATAATATATTATAGCATAGAACAAAGCCCCATCCAAAGGTAAATCACGGCCCATTTACACAATACTGTTAAAACCTTGATCTATAGATAATATACAAAAACATGATAATACTGTTTAATATAAACACAATTTGGGTGCCATAGACACGGGCTATAAAATATGTGAATATCATGCCCAATATTCTGGCGGTATTTGCCAATATATTATTGATTCCCACTACCCTGGCAACTATGGTCTCTTCTGATGAAATCTGTATTCCTGACCACAAGAATATCTCGAAGAGAAAATGGGAGGTTCCCTCCAGGATCAATAAAAAAACAACAAAGGGTAATTCTGCAGTGAAACCGTACAACAACCATGCCAAACAGGTTGTAATCAATGGCAGGGTCAGAAAAGATCCCACTTTTCTTCGCCCAGCCTTGGTCTTTCCCATAATTATGGATATAAACATAGCTAACATCCTGGTGCTGTAAAATATGGATAAAATAAACCCCCATCCGGTGGCCGACACACCTAAGGTATCAAAGGCAAAGGAATAGAAAGCGAAGCTTACCGAAGCTGCGCCAAAGGCAAAAACAAATCCCGCAAAGGCCAATCCCCTTATGGATTTTCTTTTCCAAAAATATTTTATGCCCGCTCCTACCTCAGAGAGAAATCCCCCCGGTTTTGATTTATTGTCCCTTGGACCTCCTCTGCCCCCAAGCTGCTTAAAGCTTGCAATCGCCCCTACCCCCATATGCCTGGACAAACCAGATATGGAGAACACAATTAAGGAGGATAGCCCATAAAAAAAAGCCCCGATCATAAAAACCTTGTTGATCCCCCATCTGCTTATGCAAATGCCCCCTAGTATAGGACCCGCCAAATTGGAAAAACCTGATACCCCGATAGAAAAAGAATTCCCTGTAACTATTTCCCCGTCATCTAACAAAACCTTGATGACCTTTCTAAAGACCGGATCCTGGATAGCTTGAACCCCTGCAAATACTATCAAGATACCGTAGACCCCTACCAGGGGGATCTGTTTTATAAAAAACACTGTCAGGATTCCTTGCACCAAATATAATGCAGGTAAAAGCTTTCTGGCTTCCAACCTGTCTCCAAAGATTCCGGCTATGGGAGAAAGAATTATTCCCACAATAGGGGCAGCGACTAAACTAAAACCTGCTGCCAAGCCCGACCCTGTATATTGCAGTATCAGCGCAATTACTGCCATAAGCCTAAAATTGTCCCCCAATTCCATTATGCCCTGGCCAATGAGAGTTTGGATAAAGGCGGGGTTTAAATAGACCCCCTTTAAAGCCCCTGATTTCTTCACCATATATCAGTCCTCAATTCAGACCCCCTGTTTCAGAATAAAATCAGATACATAACCGATTTTGAAATGGTAAGTTTTTTATAATATATATTCTCAGAGCAAGTCCCCTTGGCTATGGTCTCTATACC
>JAAYSJ010000120.1 GCA_012518395.1 Clostridiales bacterium | reverse complement strand
TCTTGGGAAAATAATCCCTTACTTTTATCCATTGTAGCCAATAGCTCGTGACCCATAAGCGCCCAAGTCGAATCATACAGGTTGCGGTATTTTTCTTCCCTTAAGGCAGTACATATGAAGGACTGCCTGGGGGAATTTATATCCTCTCCGCTAATCTGGAAAAACCCATGATCATTGCATAGCTTCCTGACAATTTTCAGTTGATGGGGAGTATTCCGGGAAGGCATATAAGTTACCGCGTCATACCCCAGATCTTCAAGGACGTCGAATAAGAGCCCGATATAAGAATCCTCGAATTTTTGCGCTTTTTTGTCCCCGGTAACAGAATCCCCCACATCACCCAGATAGGCATAGGCTGATATAGCCCCTATTTCATTAGAGAACCGGAGTACTTCCCGAACATCAGGACATTCTAAAGTAGCGTCTATATAAAAATGTGAAACCATTTCACCTTTTAGAAGGCCTAATAAGTCATAATCATAGTACGGATTGGCTTCGTCAGACAGATATTCTTGAATTTTCCCTGCTATATTCAGTTTCAAATCGTTTTTAAGAAAATCAACGAGCTTAGTACCCTTACCATAACGTTCTATCATCAAAAGGGAGAGGGCATAGAGTATATGCCTTTCTGTAATGCTCCCGCCTTCTTCATATTTGGAAAGGGGTATAATGTCTTTATCAAAATCCAAAAGCAAGTTAGATTGACCCACTAAATCATTGATGCATTTTGTCATCTGCCGGTTTCGGAGATTTCTTTCCTCAGTATAGGGTTTGAAATATTCTTTCACATCACCAATTTTGTTGTGTGGAATCCCGTGGAGAGCCATATATGCATTAGAATCCTGGTCAGGATTATTTACCTTCTTCCCTTTTAAAGGAGTATTTGAAAAGTCTACCCGGCACTCAACACCTATGGTAGTAGCCAGGCCTAATATTTTGCCAGCCTCAATAAATTCTTCAGCCCCGCTAATCGAATCGTGATCCATAATACCTGCCGCAGACAGACCGGCATTGTAAGCCATCCATACCGCTTTTGCAGGGGAATAGGGTGAAAAAGAATATGTGGTATGAATGTGATTATTAACATCATTACCAGTTTTCGGCCTGGGGCAATCACCAGAACGAATTTTATCAGCAAGTATTCGCAAGCTCTTAAGACGTAGGGCTTTATCGTTATTGTTTAAACCATGAATTAGTTGCTCAGTTGTAAAATCCATTAGAATCCCTCTCGAAATTTAATATTCTTAACAAGCTGGGTTAAGTTGACATGACCTGACCACCGGTGACGTTTAAGGCCTGCCCAGTCATATAGCTGGAATTTTCGGAGGCAAGAAACACCATGGCATTGGCCACGTCTTCGTATTGACAGCTTCTGCCCAAAGGCACCTGATCCAGATATTTCTGGCGTACCTGTTCCTCGGTTATACCTTGATTCTTTGCATATTGTTTAAATAAGCTCTCGGTCCACAGGGGAGAATCCAGTAGATTGCCCGGGCAAATCGCATTAACCCGGATGCCAAATTCAGCCAGCTCCAGCGCCAGACTTTGCGTTAGCCCAATTCCGCCAAATTTGGAGGCAGCATAGGCAGAGTTTTTATAGGATCCTCTTTTGCCTGATTTGCTGTTAATTTGTATGATATTACCGCTACGGTTTGGTATCATTACCCTTGCAGCGGCTTTGGCACTGATAAAGTATCCAATAAGGTTTATCTCCATCATCTTGCGCCATTGTTCCACTGGGAACTCGGTAATAGGCTTTGCTATCAAAATAGCTGCGTTGGAAACCAGAAGATCTAACCTGCCGAATTTGTCCACAGCTATGTCTACCATTTGGTTAACCTGTTTTTCGTCAGAAACGTCTACCTGGACAGCAATTGCATTGTTTAGGCTTGAGGCTGTCTTTTCTGCTGCTTCATAGTTGATGTCCCCTATGACAACGTTCAGGCCTTCTCTGTCAAGCCTTTGGGCTAAGGCTTCTCCCAGACCTTGGCCGCCACCTGTAATAATCGCTGTTTGGCCCTTTAAGTTATAAGACATTTAACCACATCCTTGATCAAGATTTGAATTTATATACTTATAGTTTTAAAATAATTATATATGAGGTGACAGTTTATGTCTATCTATTGTAGATGCACAATGATGGATAGATATTGATTTACCGCCTTGGATATGGTAAATTTAAGTTGAGTAATAAAGCTTACGAGCCAGTTTTGCATTTATATCAGATCGTATACAATAAGCACAGATAAAGTACCGGTATT
>JAAYSJ010000119.1 GCA_012518395.1 Clostridiales bacterium | reverse complement strand
GCAGTAAAAGCGGTGATAATAACAATCAATAAAATAGTTATAACCTTTTTAGTATTTGCTGACATCCAAATTTTCCCCCATCGTTATGTATTTTATATTTATGTAAAATAACCCCATACCCAGGGGGTTAGTAATAACCATAAATAGTATTTGTTCAGTACTAATAATAACAGATAATATGTCAAAATTCTATAAGAAAAAATTTCCCAATGCCCATAGTTAAATTAAAAATTCTTGTATTATAGAGAACAGAATTATTTTATGCTATAATTGTAATATCAATAGATAATCAGGCCATAAAACTCAGGTTATGTAAGATTTTATACCCAAAGGCTTGTATTTTTGTGAGGTGGAACCGTGTTAGAAGACATTACTGTAATGGCTGATGATAAATTGACAATTCTCTATTATATACAATGTTTGGGTATACCCCTGACTAATGGGCAGATTACCAGGTTTTTTACAGAAAATACTATCATCAATTATTTTGACCTTCAGCAATATATCCTTGAGCTTGTATCAGGAGGTCTGGTTAACAATATCGAAACCGGCAACTTACAACTTTTAGTTATGACAAATAAGGGAAATGAGGCCTTATCCTATTTCAGAAAAAGGATTCCGCCTGCACTGCGAAATACTATAGAATCCTATGCTGAAGAGAATCGCAGCTACTTAAAAGGTGAAAGCCAGATTACTGCCGATTACAAAAAAATCGATCATAACCAATATGAGGTAGTTTGCAAGGTAACAGAAAAGGATTTGGTCTTGATGGAACTCAAATTGAATATTCCTACCAGTGAACAGGCTAAAGATATCTGCAGAAACTGGAAGGCTCATGCGCCAAAGGTCTTTAAGGGGATTTTGGATGATCTAGTCTAACCCTATGCATTAAATAATAAGGATCCCATTGGGTTCTTTACCCACCTTTATTGTTTTTATTCTGTCTGCCCTCCTCCAATCAATGACGTTAATGGAATCGTCATCAGGATTTGTTATATAAACATATTTTTCTTCTGCATCCATCGCTATACCGTGAGTCATCCCGTTGATGGCCATTTTAGATTCCAATCTTTTGTTTTTAAGATCAATGATCTCTATTCCGCCGCTGCTCATCGATGCCACTAATAGATACCCATCTTCTTTAGTATTGAGCAGCCGGCCGGGCATTCCCCCTAATTTAAATTCGTGTATAACCTTGTAATCAACCGTATCCATGTGGGCAATACTGCTGGCATCACAGTTTTGGGGTGTGGCACAGCTGACATATAGACCCCTCCCGTTATTTGAGTATTTAACCTGAAATGGATACCCCTCCATTTTTATTTTTCCCCTTATAAAAAAATCCCGGGTATCAACTATAAACACTTCATTTGAATTTATATTTGCGATAGCGAGGTTTTGTGTAAAAGGATCAAAGTCGATGCCCTGGGGCAGGGAACCCACCGTTACCTGGCTGACCAATTTCATTTCGTAGGCATCCACTACAGATATAGAGTCAGAATCGCTATTGGTAACAAAGGCCAGGCCACGTTCTTTATCATAACTCATATAACAAGGGCGTCTCCCAATGATGACAGAGCCCAGCATTTGTCCTGTCAGTATATCTATCTTTGATATTGAATCTGAATAATAATTGCTGGTCAGAACTTGACCTTCGGTACTAGCTGCAACCAAGTCGTAGGGACCCGAACTAGGAACCAAACCTATTCTATCTATCTCCTCCCATGTGCGAGAATCAATAACAGAGATACTGCTATCCCCTGTATTTGCAACAACTATTATTGGCGAATTGTTCATGGTGACCCCCTAAAATATTTATTGATCTCTAACAATGAAGTCCAATTTCATTATATGGGGGAGCCTAGACATGTGTACTAAAAAACAGCCCCATTCAGGCTGTTTTTGTATATTTTATATATAGTTATAGGGATGACCCGGCATTACGAGGGTAAGCGACATCCTAAAATATATCTGCGGGCCGCACCGGCTAAATACAAGGAACCACATACCAGCATAACCCCATTAAAACCTGCAACCTCTATGCCTTTATCAATGGCTTTTTCAATATCCGGTTCTATTGTAATATGATCGCAATACTTAGAAGCTTTTTCTGCTAGCACGTATACATCCATTGCCCTTGGGTAATCCGGCCGGGTGATAACTACCTGATCTGACAATGGGCAGATACTTTTTACCATTGAATCTGCATCCTTATCCCTTAATACACCCATGAGCACCACGATTTTCTTATCAATAAAATATCCCCTAATGGCACGAGAAAATGCTTCGGCACCGGAGGCGTTATGGGCACCATCGATTATGGTAATCGGGTCTCGAGAAACAACCTCAAGGCGGCCAGGCCATTTAGTTTTATACAGTCCATCCCTTATAGCCCCGTCAGACACTTCCAATCCCTGTTCCTTGGCTACCTCTATGGCAGTTAAGGCTACGGCCGCATTTAGCTGCTGGTACTCCCCAAGAAGATTTAATTCCAAATTCTTATATTCTGCCCCCTTATACCGAAAGTCAAATATATTCCCATCCAAGTTTGATTTTATTGTACTTATTTGTTCCGGAGATACCTCATACAGGGCCGCGTCTTTTTCTTTTGAAGTCCTTCTTATCACCCTGGCGGCTTCAGGAAGCTGGGGATAACTAACCACCGGCCTGCCCGCTTTTATAATCCCTGCCTTTTCAAAAGCTATCTCCTTTAGGGTGGTGCCCAGAATATTCACATGATCATAACCTATGGAAGTGATCACAGATAATAAGGGATCCTCCACCACATTTGTAGCATCCAGCCGCCCGCCTAAGCCTACCTCTACAACGGCAATATCCACTTTCCGTCGGGAAAAATATAATAAGCAGATTGCTGTGGCGATTTCAAATTCAGTGGGATGGGGCAGTCCTGCATTCACCATCTCATCAGCCCGGATTTTGACTTCAAAAGTAAATCCAGGCAGGTCTTCCCTAGGCATTTCCTCCAGATCCACCTGAATACGTTCAGTAAAGTTTTCCAAGCTGGGGGATATAAACATCCCTGTCTTATAACCCCCAGCTTTTAGGATATGGGCAATCATGGCAGTCACCGAGCCCTTACCGTTTGTCCCGCCCACATGAATGTACTTAAAGTCATTTTGGGGATTACCCAGACGTCCCAGGAGCCCCTTTATACTATCAAGGCCCAGCTTGGAGCCGAACTTGGCAGTACCGTATATATATTCTAAAGCTTGATTATAGTCCATTTAAAAGCCTTTCGTCGTCTTTAATTTTTAATCTTATTTAAATGCTCTATCCTTTCTACCACTTTCTCCCTCATATCATGGTATTTATTAAGTTTCTCTCGTTCTTCCTCCACAATATGGGCAGGTGCCCTTTCAACAAATTTCTCATTGGATAGCTTACCCCCGGCCCTGGCAATTTCTTTATCCAAGTTTTCTTTCTCTTGGTTTAGCCTTTCAATTTCTTTTCTAAAATCTATAAGATCCTCCAATGGCATAAAGAGCTGGCCCTTTTGGGAAACAGCAGAAACGCTATTTTCGGGAATTTCTTTTTCGTCTTTTATTAAAGTGACCCTGGACGCATAGGCCAGCTTTTGAAAGTAAACTTCCCCATTTTCAAATACTTCTTTATAATCAGGGGACGGAATTATGATTATCTGGGCCTTGCGGGAAGGTGGAACGTCCATTTCAGCCCTGATATTTCGGATGCTCCGTATAGCATCCATAACGGCTTCCATCCTGTCCTCAGCATCTGGATCAACCTCTTCTTCATTATACTCGGGCCATGGGGATATCATAATGCTCTCCCCATCATGAGGCAAGTGCTGCCATATCTCCTCAGTTATAAAGGGCATAAAGGGATGCAAGAGTTTTAGAGCGTTTGATAAAACATAAGTCAATGTAAATAAGGCTGATTCTTTTTCTGCTCTATCCTCCCCATAAAGTCTGGGTTTTACCAGCTCAATATACCAATCGCAAAACTCACTCCATATGAAATCATAGAGTTTTGATACTGCAATACCTAACTCATATCTGTCCAAGTTCTCGGTAACTTCCCCTACCAGCCGGTTATATCTGCTTACTATCCAACGATCGGGTAATGCCATGTTTTCAGAATTGGGCTTGGTCGCCGTCCAATCGTCCAGATTCATCAGTATAAACCTTGAGGCATTCCAAATTTTATTGGCAAAGTTTCTGGCTGCCTCCACTCTCTCATAATAAAACCTCATATCGTTCCCCGGGCTGTTTCCTGTAAGGAGACTGAACCTTAAGGCATCGGTACCATATTCAGCAATGATTTCCAGGGGATCTATGCCGTTTCCCAGGGACTTACTCATCCATCTGCCCTGGGAATCCTTGACCATACCGTGGATAAATACATCCGGGAAAGGTATCTCCCCCATATGTTTTAGCCCTGAGAATATCATACGGGCTACCCAGAAAAATATAATGTCATATCCAGTAACCAATACACTGGTTGGATAGAAATATTCCAGCTCCTCTGTCTGCTCTGGCCATCCCAGAACGGAAAAGGGCCACAGGGCGGAGCTAAACCAGGTATCTAAAACATCTTCATCCTGCTTAAACTCTGTACTACCACATTTTTCACAACTGTCGGGCATCTCCTTGGCAACCACCGTAGCATTGCAGCCTTTGCAATAGTAGGCGGGAATTCTATGACCCCACCATAGTTGCCTGGAAATACACCAATCCCTGATGTTTTCCATCCAATTGTAATATATCTTGCTGAATCTTTGGGGCACAAACTGCACCCTTCCGTCTCTTACCGCCTCAATAGCCGGTTCTGCCAAAGGTTCCATCTTTACGAACCATTGTTTGGATATTATAGGTTCAACTACGGTATCACATCTATAACAATGCCCTATATTATGGGTATGGTTTTCTGTCTTGGCAAGGAGACCCTGGGTTTTTAATTCCTCAATTATTCTTTCCCTGGCCTGGTATCTATCCAGCCCACGATATTCTCCGGCATTTTCATTCATGACCCCACCATCGTCCATAACGCGAATATTTTGCAGGCCATGACGCATCCCGACTTCAAAATCGTTAGGGTCATGGGCCGGTGTTATTTTTACAGCACCCGTTCCCATTTCTCTGTCTACATATTCATCAGCAATAATGGGGATCTCCTTATTCATAAGGGGCAATATAATTGTTTTTCCAATTAAATGTCTATACCTCTCATCATCTGGATGCACGGCCACTGCCGTGTCACCTAACATAGTCTCGGGACGAGTGGTCGCTATGGTGAGCTTCTCATGGCTATCTTTTATTGGATAAAGAATATGCCAGAAAAAGCCTTGTTGTTCCTGATGCTCGACTTCAGCATCGGAAAGGGCCGTTTTACATGCAGGACACCAGTTTATTATTCTGTCCCCCTGATATATCAGGCCATCTTTAAACAGCCTTATAAAGACCTCTGTTACTGCATGGCTACAGCCCTCGTCCATAGTAAAGCGTTCCCTGGACCAATCGAGGGAGGATCCTAGTTTTTTCAGTTGATCTGTGATCCTGCCTCCATACTTTTCTTTCCATTCCCAAGCCCTCTCTAAAAAGCCCTCCCTGCCTATATCATTTTTGGTAATGCCTTCTTTCGCCATAGCCTCTACGATTTTGGCTTCGGTGGCAATACTGGCATGGTCGGTGCCGGGAACCCATAATGCGGAATAGCCCTGCATCCTGCGCCAGCGAATCAGGGTATCCTGAAGAGCATTGTCCAAAGCATGCCCCATATGAAGCTCCCCTGTTATATTAGGCGGTGGAATGACAATACAGAAAGGCTTTTTGTTCCTGTCAACTTCGCCACGGAAATATCCCTTATCCATCCATTCTTTATATATTCTGTCCTCTACCTGATTTGGATCATAAGTCTTTGCAATAATCTTTTCCTCGCTCATCTTCTTATCCTCCTGTATATATCCCTTAACATCACTGTATCTCTTAATTCCTATATCCTCTAATATCCCCATATGTGGAAGACAATCTAATCCCTTCCTTTTCTATGGGGTAAGCCTATGGAACCAATCGAAAAATTAGCTGGTAACCCTATAAAGCCCGAACAACCCAATGGCTATTCCTATAATCTTTAAAACAGTCGTAACTTTGAACATATTTTGAGGTGGAACCTTAAGAATCTTTTCCGCAATAAACCTGGATCCATAAGTTATAAGCCCTGCCATTATAAGGACAGCCACCCCCAAAATATCTATGTTTAATATATTTTGCCTGAATTTATCCGGCATACACACCAGCCTTTCCAAAATTTAAGAATTAAAAAAGCCCTGCATCCTGTTACAAGGACGCAAAGCTGCGCGGTACCACCTTATTTTTCGCCCTGGTTAATAATGATACACCCATTGGGCAAACACTCATGATCATTAACGGGATCAGCGTTTTAGCTTACTATTAGTTCAGCTTAAAAGTTCGGAAACGACCTTCCCTTTCGTTGTACCGTAGAAATCTTTCAGCCTATGGATTTCGTCTCTGTCGGACTAAGAAAGGTACTCCTCTTCCTCATCACATGCTATTATTCGTCATATAGTTTACAACGTAATATTTTTATGGCCGGGCGGTCAAAGACCGCCCCTACCCTTAATATCCATCATTCTTTAATCATATTCATTATAAACCAGGATATTGGTTTGTCAAGCAGGATCGTCTGTACTATTAGCATGCTTTCTTAAATTCAATATACCATATTGAACAAGGGCAATTAGGTTTAGAGCCACCGCTGTCAACAACAGGTAATATGCAAATGGAATCTTGAAGACCAGGGCAGTAATAGCTACATAGAAGGCGGCGCTGGCAGCCTTTCCAATGAGATTTGATTGAACCACCATCTGCCTGTTCTTATACAAAAAAATTGCCCCTAATACCATTAGCAATTCCTTTCCCAACACTATTAGTAATACCGCCAAGGGGACTATGCCTAAAGTGTATAAGCTTACAAGCACTACAACCAGCATCAACTTATCTACAAAGGGATCCATAATTTTACCCCAATTGGTTACAAGGTCGTATTTTCTGGCGATATAACCGTCCAGTACATCAGTAATACCCGCAATAAGAAATATAACTATACTCCATATCAAATTGTTCTCGATAGAAGAATTGTAGAATACATAAATAAAAATCCCAATAAGTAAAAACCTGACCGTTGTCAATAAGTTGGGAATGTTCATCCCTGTTCTCCTCTTCTCACCGTTATGCAGACTCCTTTACTGCTCCTAAACATAGAAAAGAATTCCTTTATGTACTATTATAAGGTATCCCAATGGATTTTTAAACCCTCCAGGAAAATTATTGTTAATACCTTCCCTATAGAATCCATAAAAAACGCATTGGCACCAATGCGTTTATGGTCGGGGTGACAGGATTTGAACCTGCGACCTTCTCGTCCCGAACGAGACGCGCTGCCAAGCTGCGCTACACCCCGAAACCTTTGGAGCCAACAGGGGGACTCGAACCCCCGACCTACGGTTTACGAAACCGTTGCTCTACCAGCTGAGCTATATTGGCCTATAGTATCCAATACAAATAGTAATTATAGCATAGGAAGCCTAACTTGTCATTAAATTTTGGCAATTCTTATTTTCATAAAAATATTTTTTGGTTTTTTCCCTGCCCTCACCTTTTTTTGAATGCTGAATACAATGAAGTATCCAATAAAGATTTAAATCTGGAGGTGTAATTAGATGAAGTATAGAAGATACATGCTTGTATTGCTAGTGCTAATTCTTGGGATCGTCTTTATCTTTCCCGGATGCGGGCAGCAGAAGAACCGTAAAGTGCGCTTGATGGAGGTAACCCATTCAGTATTTTATGCTCCCCAATACGTGGCTATCCATGAGGGATATTTTGAGGAAGAAGGTATAGACATTGAGCTTTCGACTGGAGAAGGTGCTGATAAGGTTATGACCGCTGTATTGGCTGGCCAGGTGGAAATTGGATTTATGGGTCCTGAAGCCGCCATCTATGTATATAATGAAGGCAAGGAAGACCACGCCGAGATATTCGCCCAGCTGACCCAAACTGACGGTTCCTTTCTGGTAGGACGGGAACCGGAGCCCGATTTTAAATGGGAGAATCTGAGGGGCAGCACTATTATCGGCGGGCGTCAGGGTGGAGTGCCTGAAATGACCCTGGAATATGTACTTAAAAAACATGGTCTTACCCCGGGTGTAGACGTTGAAGTCCTGACCAATATCCAATTTGCGCTGATGGCAGGTGCCTTCACCGGAGGGACGGGAGATTATGTCACCCTTTTCGAGCCGGTAGCAGCGGCGTTGGAAAATGTGGGTACCGGACATGTCCTTGCATCTGTAGGTGTTGCCGGTGGCAATATTCCCTTTACCGCTTATGCGGCTAAGAAGACCTTTATCAAAGAGAATAATGATTTGATCCAGGGCTTTACAAATGCTATTACTAAAGGATTAAAATTTGTAAATGAGAGACCCCCGGAAGATATAGCCAAGGCTATAATGCCTGCCTTTCCAGATAATGACCTGGATCTTTTAACCCAGGTAGCAAAGCGATATAAAGAGCAGGGATCATGGCCTGACCATCCAGCTCTAAAGGAAGAAGATTTAAACCATCTGCAGGATATAATGGAAATGGCCGGCGAATTGGATCAAAGGGCTCCTTATGACAAACTGGTCAACAATCATTTTGCACTAAAAGCAGCAGAATAAAAAGCTATTGCTTTATAGCCGATATGGAATTCCAACACTGTTAAATGGCCCCTTTAAAAGGGGCCATTTGATTTAACAAAATATTTAAGGATGAATATAATGGATTATGGATATGGATCCAAAAGCTACATTTTTCTATATAGAGTAAATCGTACTTTCACAAGGAGGGCTTAATTGATGAGTGACAAAGAAATGGTGAATTTAGAGAATGTCTCTCTAAAATATCATAGCCTGGAAGGAGAAACCCATGCTTTAAAGGATATATCCTTCACGGTCAATGAGGGCGAATTTATCGGCATAGTCGGCCCCAGCGGCTGCGGAAAGACTACTATACTATCCCTGATTGCCGGGCTTATCAAGCCTACCACAGGCCAGGTGCTAGTGGATGGAAAGACTGTTGAGGGTCCCTCTACAAATGTTGGATATATGCTACAACAAGATTACCTGTTTGAATGGCGTACCATTATGCAAAACGCCCTGCTAGGTTTGGAAATTCATAATAATATGGCGGAAGAATTCAAAACAAAGACAGAAAAGCTATTGGAGACCTATGGGTTGGGTGATTTCAAAAACCATTACCCGGATCAGCTTTCGGGGGGTATGAGGCAAAGGGCAGCCCTGATACGTACCCTGGCTATTGATCCAAAAATTCTGCTCCTGGATGAGCCCTTTTCTGCTCTTGATTATCAGACCAGATTGGCTATGTCCGATGAGGTTAGTACTATAATTCGTAAGGAAGGGAAAACAGCCTTGCTGGTAACCCATGATATATCGGAGGCTATAAGTATGTCGGATAAAGTTTTGGTTCTAAGCCAAAGACCAGCGACCATAAAAAATATCCATGTAATCAGACTGACGTCAGAAGAAGACAGACCCATAAGCCGCCGCCAGGCGCCGGAGTTTCGAGAATACTTTAATACTGTATGGAGGGAGTTGGACGTTCATGTCGAATAAGGACTTAAATAACGCAATATCGAAGGACCATGAAAAATATATTGCAAAATTAAAAAGGACCAAAATAATGGTACGTTTAAGCCAGGTCAGTATACTAGCGGCATTCATTATATTATGGGAGTTGGCAGCCCGGTATAATCTGATCGATGCCTTTATTACCAGCCAGCCCTCCAGAATAGCAGAGACATTAAAAAGTCTTTATGACCAAGGTATTCTATGGCTTCATGTCTCGGTAACGGTTTTTGAGACCATAGTAGGTTTTGTATTGGGTACTCTCCTTGGCACTGCAGCAGCTATTGTTTTATGGTGGTCAAATTTCGCTGCCAAGGTAGCAGATCCGTACTTAGTGGTACTAAATAGTCTGCCTAAAGTCGCATTGGGCCCCATTATAATAGTATGGATAGGCGCCGGGCCTATGGCCATTATAGCTATGGCCCTATTTGTATCCCTGATCATTACCATAATAACTGTTCTAAACGGATTTTTGGAGGTCAGCCCGGATAAGATAAAGCTTCTTAAAACCTTTGGGGCTACAAAATCTCAGATTCTAAAAAAGGTTATCCTCCCCGCCAGTGTTCCTACCATAATATCGGCACTAAAAATAAACGTGGGTATGTCCTGGGTAGGCGTAATAGTGGGTGAATTTTTGGTCTCTAAGGCGGGTCTTGGACATTTAATCGTATATGGCGGCCAAGTATTTAAACTCGATCTGGTCATGACCAGCGTGTTCATACTTTCCATCGCTGCTGCCTTGATGTATCAGGCAGTTTCCTGGCTGGAAAAAAAGTTTCTCAAATGGCAATAGCCGGGTATCGAGTAGGAGCTGAATAATTAGTTTATTCAGCGTCCTCTCACACCACCGTACGTACCGTTCGGTATACGGCGGTTCATTAGAAATTAATGTATCATAAGATAGCGTTCAGATAAACGCTTATAG
>JAAYSJ010000118.1 GCA_012518395.1 Clostridiales bacterium | reverse complement strand
TGGAGCTTTAATAGGCACCCCAGCATCCATAAGAGCCAGTGTGCTTCCGCAAACACTCCCCATTGAGGAGGAGCCGTTGGAGCTCATTACCTCGGACACTAAACGAATTGCATAGGGAAACTCTTCTTCATTAGGTATAATAGGCTCAAGAGCCCTTTCTGCCAAAGCTCCATGCCCTATCTCTCTCCGTCCTGGACCCCTCATCGGCCTGGTTTCACCTACGCTGTATGGAGGGAAATTATAATGGTGCATATAACGCTTAGTTTCATCTTCCCACAACCCGTCCAATACCTGGACATCAGCCATAGGTCCCAATGTACAGGCTGTCAAAACATGGGTTTGTCCTCTTTTGAAATAACCTGAACCGTGAGTCCTAGGTAAAAGCCCTGCCTCGCACGATAAAGGCCTTACTTCGGAAAGAGCCCTGCCGTCAGGTCTGATCCCCTCTTCTAGGATCATATTCCTTACAATCTCCCTTTTAATGTTTTCCAAAACATTGTTTATATCCTCTTCATTATCGGGATATTCCTCAGCAAAATGTTCCCAGACTTCCTCTTTAACAATGTCTATATTCTTTTCACGAACCTGCTTATCAAAGGCTCTTACGGCTTGTTTCAATTTGTCAGTTGCATATTCCCGGATTTTTAAATCCAAGTTTTTATCAATTTCATTAACTACAAACTCTAACTTATCCTTTCCAACTTCTTCAATAATCTTTTCTTGGAATTCAACGAGTTGCTTTATATAACTATGGCCAAACATAATGGCTTCCAGTATTTGATCCTCCGGTATCTCCTCGGCATCTGCTTCTACCATCATTATTGCATCTTTTGTGCCGGATACAATTACATTCATAAGGCTTTTTTCTCTTTGTTCTGATATTGGATTTATAACAAATTCATCATCAACCAAGCCAACTATTACCGCACCAGTAGGTCCCATAAAGGGTAAATCCGAAATAGATAAGGCTATTGAAGAACCCAACATGGCAAATATATCCGGAGGATACTCGGGATCAACTGATAAGGGCATGGCCACTATTTGTATATCGTTTCTAAAACCTTCCGGAAATAGAGGACGAATAGGTCTGTCTATCAGCCGGGAAATTAATATAGCCCTCTCAGTGGGGCGTCCTTCCCTCTTTATGAATCCGCCTGGTATCCTGCCAACAGCATACAATTTCTCTTCAAAATCTACACTAAGCGGAAAAAAGTCGATACCTTCCCGTGGTTCTTTTGAGCCTGTAGCAGAGACAAAAACTACAGTGTCTCCACATCTTACAGTACAGGCTCCATTAGCCTGTTCACCAAATTTTCCAATCTCTACAGTAATCATTGTACCTGCTAATTCTATAGAGTAAGTTTTATAATTCATATGTTAAATCTCCTTTCAACATGAACACCGTCCAATATAGGTCTTACTTTCTTCAGGCCCCAATCTTACAAAAACCAACGTTTTAGAATAATATTTAGTGTTCCCCCATTGATTCAAACAACACGCAAACCCCATGCAGTAGGGGATTGGATTTATATGTAATAAGGGAAAGCTTTCGTGCCATGGCAGATCAGATGGCATTTATACTGCAAATAAAAAATCTACTTGGAGTCGTGCAGCAAAATCATTATCCATACAAACATATAGTTAGAATAAAGGAGCGGACTTGGCCGCTCCAAATATTATTTTCTAAGACCTAATTTACTAATAATTGCTCTATAACGCTCAATGTCCTTTTTCATTAAATAATTTAGCAATCCTCTTCTTCTACCAACCATCATCAACAACCCCCGCCTGGAATGATGATCCCTCTTATGGGTTTTCAGGTGTTCATTGAGATGATTTATACGATCTGTAAGAATAGCAATCTGAACCTCAGGTGAGCCTGTGTCACCATCATGCAATTTATATTCTTCTATGATCTGATTCTTTTTTACTTTATCCAAAAGTTTCACCTCCCTAATAGTTTGCTTATACCCCCATAATCCTAGTAAAACGCTGGAGGAGCGTTAGACCAAGAAAATGGTTGAATTAACCTTAAAATCACTAAATCATTTTATCATACAGGCTTGAGTTTGTAAATGCTGTTTTTAGCTTGTATAATATCTTTGGCAATCTGTTCCTTTAATCTAGTAATACTATCAAATTTGATTTCATCACGAATAAATTCCAGAAATTCAATTTTTATGCCCTTGCCATAGATTTTCCTATTAAAATCTAATACGTGTGTTTCAAAAAACAAACCTTTTTTATTAAAGGTGGGGTTTACCCCTATATTAGTTAATGCCCAGTGGTAATTGTTATCTACTTTAATTCTGGTTAAATATATACCCTTTTTCGGGACGGCTTTCCTGCTGTCGAATTCTAAATTAGCAGTGGGGTAACCCATCTTATTGCCCCTGCCAAATCCATGAACAACTGTACCGCTAACAGAATAATGTTCGCCTAGATACCTGGAGACATCACGCATATTACCATTTTTAATAAGATCCCTTATCAAGCTGCTGCTTATTGTATGTTCGCCTATGGCAAGTGGCGGAATTGTAATCAGTTTAATGCTATATTCCTCTGAAAGCTCCTTTAATAAGGATATATCCCCGGCACCACCATATCCAAACTTGAAATCATAGCCTACTACAATATATTTTACATTATATTTACGAAAAAGTAGATTTTCTACAAAATCTCGTGGTAACATGGAAGCCAATCGGCTGTCAAAGGTATTGAAAATAAGATAATCTGGATTAAAGGTACTAAAAGCTGTTATTCTCTCCGAAGTCGTTGTAAGCCTAGAGGGAGCCTTTGCCGGCATTAAAAACTCCATTGGATTATTTAAAAAAGTATAAACAAGAGTCGAGCAGCCTGACAAGACCCTGATCAGATTGAGCTCTCTCATAAGCATCTGATGGCCAATATGTAACCCATCGAAGGCTCCTAGAGCGATTGCTAACGGGTCTTTAATACTATGTTTTAAATTATAATTAAATATTACTTTCATATTGTGCTTCCAACTAAAACCTTTCTCATTCTTACTCGATTATTGTCGTCTATATACCCAAGGCCTAAAAATTTACCTTTACAGTAAACTTTTAATAGTTCTCCTTTCACTACCCCAACTTCTTTTGATTTGATCAAGGTAGCCTCTACTGCATTTCCATTAACAACGGCTTTAAGGGCTCTATCTTCTAATTCAACAGATCGAAATTTTAGTAGAGCCTTGTCCATAGGTATAATAATATCATCTATTTTCCCTTCAGAAAACGCTTTCCCTATTTCTTGCAGAGTGTAACTACCCTCTATGGTAAAGGGGCCATTTGCTATTCTTATAAGAAAGGCCAAGTGCGCCCCACACCCTAAACTATCGCCAATGTCTTTGGCTAACGATCTTATATATGTACCCTTGGTGCATGAAACAAGAAAAGAAACTTTATCAGGAGAAGAAAAATCTAATATTCTATTTTCAAATATTTCAATCTCCCTAGGGGGTACATCTGCTCTTTCACCTCTTCTGGCCAGCTCGTATAATCTCTTGCCCTTATATTTGCGAGCCGAGTACATGGGCGGATGCTGAAGCATTTTACCTTGATAAGCCGCAAAGGCTTTTTCGATATCAGTATAGTCGGGCAAAAGCATGGTTTTATTTATAATTCGACCATCCGCGTCTAAAGTATCGGTTTCGATACCTAGGGATAGGCCTCCCTTATAAACTTTATTATCGGCCATAATATAGCTTGAAATTTTAGTTGCTCTACCTAAACAAAGGACAAGTACCCCGGCAGCACCTGGATCTAAGGTACCTGTATGTCCTACCTTTTTCACGTTTAGGAGCTTACGAAGATATACAACGACGTCACTTGATGTCATGCCTGGTGGTTTTAAAACATTTATAATTCCGTCCAATCCCATAATTTCACCTATAAATAGTTAATTGCAGCCCCTAATAAACTCTTCTTAGCCTCGATAAGAGGTGTATTAAGGGTACAACCTGCTGCTCTTTTATGACCACCACCACCAAATTCCATAGCCATGGAACTGACATCAATTATTGAGCTGGAACGCAAGCTGGCCTTGGTTGTTTGCGGATTCACTTCTCTCAAAAGTATGGCTAACTCTATATCTTTAATGTCTTTGGCATATTGAATAATACCTTCTATATGCCTTTCATCTGCCCCTGCACTTTCCATCATATCTAAGGTAATACTTATTACAGCAATCCTTCCGTGATGAAAAGTTTCCAAAGAATTGATCGCATATCCCAATAGCTGTACCCATTCCAAAGAATAATTTTTAAACAATTGATTAGATATTTCTACTTGATCTGCACCCCAATCCAACAATTCAGCCACTACTCTATGGGTTCTTGAGGTTGTATTGCTAAATGCGAACCTGCCAGTGTCAGAAACGATAGAGGTGTAAAGGGCTCTAGCAATATTTTTATCTTTAAAATTTATAAGCTTTTTGATCAATTCAAATATAATTTCCCCTGTTGCAGCGGCTTTTCCATCAACAATATTAATTTGTGCATAGCGAGTATTTGATATATGATGATCAATATTAGCTGATCTTTCGGATCTATTAAAGATAGTGTTGCAGGAACCCATTCTATCCATATCACTACAATCGAGGGCTATAACTAAATCATATTTGGTATTTTGTATCAACTCGGGCTTTCTAATGTTTTTAACGCCTGCTAAAAAATCAAAGGTTTGAGGTATGTCATCTTGGCAATATACTTGAACCTCTTTACCTTTGTTTTTAATTGCATGCATAAGGGCAAGAGAGCTCCCTATAGCATCACCATCTGGATTAATATGGGTGACAATCGCAATAATAGAGCTAGCATTTATGGCTCCAATAATATCAGCCATCATCATCAGTGGCCTCCTGCTGCCTATTCACTTCCATAATTTTTTTACTAATATCAACACTATATTCTATTGATGTATCCAGCTGAAAGTTGAGTTCTGGCGTGTATCTTAAGGATAAGCCTCTGCCTAGCTCTTTTCTTATATATCCAGCCGCTCTGGTAAGCCCCTCCATTGTAGAAACCCTTTCAGACTCATCTCCTAAGACACTAACAAATATTTTTGCATGCCGAAGATCCCCAGATACTTCCGCGCGAAGCACAGAAACCATCTGTGCAACCCGGGGATCTTTTACGCTGTCTCTTATAATTCTGCTTACAGCCTTTTTTATCTCTTCAGAAATCCTATCTATCCTTTGGTGTCTCATATTTTCCACCTGCTTTTCTGTATAATGCATTTAGTTTATCGTTTTATTTCTTCTTGTATGGAGACTTCAATAACGTCCCCCTCTTTTATATCATTAAAGTTTTCCAGGCTTATACCGCATTCAAAACCTGTAGCTACTTCCCTTATATCGTCTTTAAAACGTCTTAATGAACCAATTTTGCCCTCATAGATAACTATATCGTTACGTAAGAGACGTGCATTAGAATTTCTAACAATTTTTCCATCAGTCACATAGGAACCTGCCACGGTACCGATACTAGGTACCTTAAAAATCTCCCTTACTTGGGCATGGCCAAGTATGACTTCTTTATATTCAGGGTCAAGCATACCTTTCATCGCAGATTCAATGTCTTCAATAGCATTATATATAACTCTGTACAGCCTGATGTCAATATCTTCTTTACTGGCCAGTTCAGCTGCTGCGACGGATGATCTTACGTTAAAGCCGATAATAATAGCGTTGGAAGCGGCAGCCAGCATAACATCAGATTCACTGATTGCACCTACACCACCATGAATAATACGGACTCTGACTTCGTCGTTTGAAAGCCTTTCAAGGGATTGTTTAACTGCTTCAACAGATCCGTGTACATCAGCTTTAATTATTAGATTTAAATCTTTTACTTCTCCTTCTTTTATCTTACTGTATAGTTCATCTAATGACATTTTTGAAGATGCTCCTGCCTGAAGCTCTTTTGCCTTAATTTTACGTTCATCCGATACCTGTTTAGCTAGTTTATCATCCTCCACGCTGTACAAAATATCACCAGCTTCCGGAACCTCTGTTAAACCCAATACCTGAACAGGGGTTGAAGGGCCAGCTTCCTTTAAGCGCTTGCCGTTATGATCCATCATAGCCCGGGTCCTTCCGTAAGCTGTGCCTGCAACTATCGAATCACCAATTTTTAGGGTTCCCTTTTGAACTAGTACAGTAGCTACTGGTCCACGACCCTTGTCTAATTCAGCTTCAACAATTGTTCCCCTGGCAAGACGGTCAGGATTAGCTTTTAATTCCTGTAATTCAGCCACTAAAAGAATCATTTCCAAAAGGCTATCGATTCCCTCTTTTTTCAGGGCTGAAACTGGAACCGCTATGGTATCGCCCCCCCATTCTTCTACTACAAGACCATACTCCGTTAATTCTTGCTTTACCCTATCAGGGTTTGCGCTTGTTAAATCTATTTTGTTTATAGCAACAATAATTGGAACCTCAGCTTCTTTAGCGTGATTGATAGCTTCGATGGTTTGGGGCATTACTCCATCATTAGCTGCAACCACCAGAATAGCTATATCGGTGACTTGAGCCCCCCTAGCCCTCATGGAGGTAAAAGCTTCATGGCCAGGAGTATCCAGGAAAGTAATGGGTTTACCGTTTACATGAACTGTATAGGCTCCTATATGCTGTGTTATTCCACCTGCTTCTTGTGCCGTTACTTTTGCACTTCTAATAGCGTCCAAAAGCGAAGTTTTGCCATGATCAACGTGCCCCATTACTGTAACAACGGGCGGACGAGGTTTTAAGGAGTCTTGCGGATCTTCAATATCATCCAGTAATATTTCTTCGTAGCTCCTAGCTGCTTTCTTATCCAGCTGTATATCAAATTCTAAAGCTACAGTTGCTGCTATATCATAATCTAAATTCTGGTTAATAGTAACAAGGATCCCTAAGCTCATTAACTTCTTCATAATATCAGATACAGGGATACCTATTTTTTCAGATAATTCTTTTGTTGAAATCACTTCACCCATAAAAATGGCTTTTTTCCTTTCCGGCGGTTTTGGTTGTGGAACAGTTTTCTTCTTAGAAGGTGACTTGTCCAATTTAGGTTTTCTGGCTTTAAGCCTATGAATCCTCTCCTCTGGATATTCCTTTTTCTTTTTTCGATCTTTTCTTCTTGTGGTATCCTGAGCGGCACGAAGCAAATCAGGTTTTTCTTGTTCTTTAGGTTGACGGGTCAATTCTTTCACTCTTACCGTATGTTCTTGGGCTTTAATATCTTCTTTCTTTACTGGCGGTAACTTATCCGGTTCAAGCGCTTCCAGTTTTGCCTTTACAGGTTCTTTTTGTCTCTCCCTGTCTTTATATTCAGCTAAAATACTTTTTTTCTGGTTTTCCTCAGCTTTTTCTGCTTCTAGACGTTTCTGATCCGCCTGTTTCTTTAGTTCTTCTTGTTTCTTTAGTTCTTCTTGTTTTTTTAGTTCTTCTTGCTTTCTTTGCTCTTCCGCAGCTAATAGCTGAGCCTTTGCTCTTTCTTCTTGTTCTTTTTGCTCCAGCTCATAATTTAACTTATTTCTTAATTTTTTAATAGTATTTCTATAGCTTATTATGTCGTTTTCTATTTCTTCTACAGTGTCCAGCAGTTTTTTTGCATCTTCAGTTGTTTTTCTTGCTGTCACATAGACGCTTGGTTTCGACATTAATTAATCACCCCCAAATTTGTTGCGGACGATGGCAAAACACCTAATAACATATCCTTAAACGCTGTATCGTTTATAACTAAGACTGTACGATTCGGTTTGCCGATGCATTCCCCCAGCTCCTGATTATTACCGACTTTAATCATATCAATATTTCTATATTCACACATATCACGAAATTTCTTTTCGGTATTTTGGGAAACATCCCCGCTGACTATTACTAATTTTGCTTTTCCTGATTTAATGGAACTTTCTACAGCAAAGGAACCCGATTCAAGTTTGCCCGCTTTTTTAGATAAACCGATTATATCATACATTCTTTCGCTAATTATACTCACCCTCGTTCAACTGGTTAACCAGCATTTCATATATTTCACCTTGAACACTTTGACCAAAGGTTTTTTCCAATGCTTTAGACCTGCGAGCCTTTTCCAGACATGAAGGGTCGTTGCATAAATAAGCCCCACGTCCCGGTTCCTTGCCACGAAGGTCAATACTTATTTCCCCTTTAGGGCTTTTTACCACTCGGATTAATTCTTTTTTAGGTCTCATACTTTGACATCCAACACACATTCTTAATGGTACTTTCTTTTTTTTCAAAGCAATCCCCCCCTATCAAATTTGGTCTTCTTCAGATTCATTTATAGCACTCATCTGGGAAATGCTCTTAATGTCTATCCTCCAACCTGTCAGCTTTGCAGCGAGTCTGGCATTTTGACCTTCTTTACCTATAGCAAGGGATAATTGATTATCAGGAACTACAACCCGAGCAGATTTATCTTCTTCATTTATTTGAACATTAACTATTCTAGCAGGGCTTAATGCGCTGCCAATAAATTCTTTAGGCTCATCACTCCATTTTATAATATCTATTTTTTCACCTCTAAGTTCATCAACAATATGCTGGACCCTTATGCCATGTTGACCAACACAAGCACCCACCGGATCAATACTAGGTTGATTTGCATGGACGGCTATTTTAGTTCTGGAACCAGCCTCTCGAGCTATATTTTTTATTATAACTTCACCACGAATTATTTCCGGGACTTCCCTTTCAAAAAGCCTTTTAATCATATCTTGATGGGATCTTGATACAATAATCTGTGGCCCCCTATTTGTCATCTTCACTTCGGTGATAAAGACCACTAGCCGATCATTGACCTTGTAACGTTCACTCTGAACTTGTTCGTTTGAGGGCATAATACCTTCTGCCTGGTCTAGATCTACGAACACATTTCTTCTTTCTATTCTTTGTACGATACAGTTAACTATTTCTTTTTCCCTGTCAATGAATTTTTCATATATAAGAATTCTTTCTGCTTCGCGTATTCTCTGTACTACTACATTCTTTGCATTTTGGGCCGCTATCCGCCCAAAATTCTTTGGGGTAATTTCCACTTCTATTATATCGCCAAGTTCATACTTTAAATCGATTTTTTTTGCTTCGTCTAACAAGATCTCTTGGGCTTCATCTGAGATTTCGGACACAACGGTTTTTAGGGTATAAACCCTAACTATCCCACCTAAACGATCAATACTTATTTTAACACTTTGACCTGAGCCATAATTCTTTCTATAGGCTGATTGTAAAGCCGCCTCTACAGCTTCCACTAATGTTTCTTTATCAATTCCCTTTTCACTGGCAATTTGATCAAGGGCATCGAGAAATTCCCCGTTCATTTATTATTTCCTCCTCAAAGAACGTTAATCCCTGTTTATATTTTCTGTTTTAATGTATATCTAAAAATCTACAGCTAGTCTGACAATTGCTACCTCATTGCGATTAACTTCCATTATATCTCCGTTCACTCTGATTTTGATTGTACCATCGATAAGCCCAATCAATTCACCGGTAAAAAGCTTTACCCCATCAATTGCCTTATATAGTTTTAAATCTACCTTATATCCCTTGTATTTGATAAAATCACTATTCTTTTTGAGAGGTCTATCCAATCCAGGTGACGAAACTTCGAGAAAATCATAGGAGACTTTTAAAAATTTATCAAGGGAAACATTGATTCTTTCACTGGCTTTTTGACAGTCATCTATGGTTATGCCCCCCGGTTTGTCAATGTATATTCTAAGATACCAATGAGCCCCTTCCTTTATATATTCTAAATCGACCAGCTCAAAGTCCAATTCTTCCAGAATAGGAATAATAATGGACTCAGCTTTTTCTTCTACCATTTTACCTGTCATTATTTAACCTCCATCAATACAACGTACCAGCTTGGAAAATACTATGAATCAATATCTATTATGGATAAACATACTATTCTTCCTTGTTACACCAACTAATAATACGAAAGAGTGGGCCTGTTCCCCACTCCGTCACAAGTTCCAGCTATTTAATCCAAATAGAATTATACTATTAAAGGTCTCCTAATGCAAGCTTAAAATAATGAAAGCTGGCAAGTTTCAGGAATACCGTCTAAAACATCATGTTTTTTAAGGATTTCTATAACGGTCTTTGTGACCCTGGTTCGCTCTCTCAGATCATCTACGGAGATAAATTCTCCCTCTTCCCTGGCCTGTCCAATGCTTAGGGCTGCATTAATGCCTACACCCTGCAAGGAATACAGGGGGGGTCTTATACTGTTTTCAACAACTAGAAATTTAGTTGGGTGAGATTTATATAGATCAATGGGGAGAAAATATATGCTCCTGGAGTACATTTCTAAGGTTACTTCAAGTATTGTCAATAAACCCTTTTCCTTTTGTGAAGCCTTATTGCCTTTTGATTCTAATTTTTTAATATGTTCTACAATCCCTTCCTTTTCCACAAATAAGTAATCTGCATCAAAATCGTCTGCCTTTATTGTAAAGTAAGCAGCATAAAAGGCATGGGGATAATGCACTTTGAAAAATGCTATCCTAAAAGACATTATTACATATGCAGCAGCATGGGCCTTGGGGAACATATACTTTATTTTTTTGCAGGAAGTAATAAACCAATCCGGGACCCCCTTTTCTGCCATTGTGCTTTCCAAAGTTGGGGTTAGACCTTTCCCTCTTCTGACGTCTTCCATTATTTTGAAGGCCAAGGTAGGCTCAAGCCCTTTATATATTAAATATATCATTATGTCATCTCTTGTAGATATTACTTCTGAAAGTTGGGCTGTTTTGTCTCTAATCAAATCCTTAGCATTATTAATCCAGACATCTGTACCATGGGATAACCCGCTTATGCGAATAAGCTCGCTAAAGGTAGTAGGCTTTGTATCATTAAGCATCTGTCTGACAAATCTGGTCCCAAATTCAGGAATACCAAATGTTCCAACCTGACTGCCTATGTCCTCTGGTTTTATCCCAAGGGACTCTGTCCCAGAGAATATTGCCATGGTATCCGGGTCATCTAGAGGGATGTCTTTGGCGTCTACACCTGTTAGATCTTCTAGCATTCTTATCATGGTAGGGTCATCATGGCCAAGTATATCCAATTTAATCAGGTTGTCATGAATAAAATTATAATCAAAATGAGTAGTAATTACCCCAGAATCTTTAGCATCCGCAGGATATTGAATAGGGGTAAATTCAAATATCTCTTTATCTTCAGGAACTACCATAATACCCCCGGGATGTTGCCCAGTGGTTCTTTTGATTCCCGTACAGCCAGTAACTAGTCTTTTAATTTCAGCGTCCGATACTATTATTTCTTTATCCTCTAAATATTTTTTTACAAAACCAAAGGCAGTTTTTTGTGCGATGGTGCCAATGGTTCCGGCACGAAATACATGCTCCTCACCAAACAAATCCTCTATATATTTATGGGCAATATGCTGATAATCACCAGAAAAGTTTAAATCTATATCAGGTATCTTATCTCCCTTAAATCCCAGAAAGACTTCAAAAGGAATGTCAAATCCATCTCTTAAAAGGTCTGCCCCACATTTCTGGCATTTTTTTGGGGGCAAGTCTATACCAACCCCATATTTCACCTTGTCAATAGCAAAATCACTATGCTGGCATACGGGACAAATATAATGGGGTGGTAGCGGGTTAACTTCAGTAATTTCAGTCATAAAAGCAGCAATAGAAGATCCCACCGATCCCCTTGAGCCGACAAGATAGCCCGCCTCCGTTGAGTTGGTTACTAACTTATGGGCTATGAGGTATAATACTGCAAAACCATGTTCTATTATAGAAAACAGTTCTTTATCCAGCCGTTTCTCTAATATGTCAGGAAGTGGATTGCCATAGATTCTTTTGGCTTTTTCAATGGCCATTTCCCTAATCATTTCTTCAGCGCCTGGAATCTTGGGTGTAAATAAACCATCAGGGATAGGTCTAACATCTTGGATAGATTCGGCTATTAATCTAGGGGTATTTATTACAATGTCTTTAGAAATTTCAGGATCCAGAAACTTAAAATCCTCCAACATTTCCTTAGTTGTCTTTAAATATAAGGGCGGCTGACGGTCTGAATCTTTAAAACCCTGACCTGCCATCAGTATTCTTCTAAAGTATTCGTCCTGGGGGTCTAAAAAATGTACATCTCCAGTTGCCACGACGGGTTTGTTAAACCTTTTTCCTAATCTAACAATACTCCTTACAATTTTCTCAATTTGGTCTATATCATTTACTTTATTTTCGTCCACTAGATATCTACAGTTTTCAGGTGGCTGAACCTCTAAGAAATCGTAAAAATCAATAATTTCTTTTATTTCGCTATGGGTGCTTCCTTCTAGTAATCCCCTGTATAGTTCCCCAACATTACAGCCAGAGCCCAGAAAAAGACCGTCCCTATGCTCCATTAAGAGACTCTTTGGTATTCTTGGCCGTCTGTAAAAGAAATCAATATGGGCTTTAGAAACTAATCTGTACAGATTTCTAAGCCCGGTTTGGTTTTTTACTAAAATAGTAGCATGATATATTGGTAATGAATCTAAATTGCTCGTTAGGGTAAAGGCAGTATTAATTTCTATAAGGCTACTTATACCCCTATTCTCCAAGGCTCCTAATAGCTCTATCAGTATTAACCCTGTTACCCTAGCATCATCAAGAGCCCTATGGTGGTTATCAAGTTTAATACCATAATGGTCAGCCACCCGATCCAGCCTATATCTTTTGAGATTATGTATCAATTCCCTTGAAAGAGTATGAGTATCAATAATAGGGTTGCCTATCTTCCAGCCAATATTTTTAGCCTTATTCCTTATGAACCCAAAATCAAAAGGCGCATTATGAGCAGCTAAGACTGCATCACCACAAAAAGCCCTCAGGTTTTCAAGGGCTTCTTCGATTTTAGGAGCATTTTCTACCATACGATCGGTAATACCTGTCAATTCTGTAATGTTAGGGGGTATTGAAATTTGGGGATCAACAAATGTTTGGAAACTATCTACTATTTTTTTATTTACAATTTTAACTGCCCCAATTTCTGTGATAGTGTCCCGCCTTGAGTTAAGACCAGTAGTTTCAATATCTAAGGTAACAATAGGCTGGGAAAAGTCCCTATTGTTGCCATTCAGTACTAAAGGCTTACAATCATTTATTATATATGCTTCTACTCCATAAATTACCTTAATCCCATGTTTTTTTCCTGATAAATAGGCATCAGGAAAAGCCTGTAAAACTCCATGATCGGTTATTGCAATAGCAGGGTGACCCCATCTAGCAGCCCTTTCAATCAGTGAATCAACTGAGGATACCCCATCCATAGCACTCATTTGTGTATGCAGATGCAATTCTATCCTTTTAACAGGTTCATCGTCTTGCCTTTCTTCTGGAGGGATTCTCATAAGATCGCTAATCCTTATAACAACATCCTTTTTATACCTGTCAAACACACAATCGCCGCGTAGTAGAACCCAATCACCCTTACCGGCAAATTGTTCTATCCTATCCGCACGGGATTTATCGCAAAATACCATTGCCGATACAGAGCCTTGATAGTCGGTAATATCTAGGTTGTAGATTATCTTTCCATTTCTAGTTTTTTTAATTTCTATATCAAAGATTTTACCTTTGACAATAACCTTACCTTTATCCTCATTAATCTGATCCATGGGAATAAGCGGTTCTCCCCTAAAAGGCTTGCCAAATATTAAGGTTCGATCTTCGTTGCCACTATTTTCATTAGATTTGGAATTGTATCCTTGAACTAATACATTAAGAGTGTTAACCGCAAGAGAAGAATCTTCCCGTGATTTTTTAGTAGAGTATTCCTCCTGTTGCATCGCTAACCCCGCCTTATCCAGCAGAAATTGAACCTTGCAGATTATGCTATAATTATTACTTATCCAGTTTTCTATGTACTTATCAACGCTCTTTGATTCCAAGAATTTAGGCGCAATGGGATTGCTAAAGAGTACCTGTACCTTGTGACCTTTGACTTGGGAACTGGACTTCGAAAACCACTTAGTACATGAGGGTAAATCCTTATGAAGATCCTTTTGTATATTTGCCCATACCAAATGAAAGTTTTTATAAAACCATTCCTTATCACTTGGATACTGCACTACAATTCGTAGATCGTCTAAACATCCGGCTTTATTTTTTAACAATATTTCAGCTTTCTTTAAGATTGTTGAATCTATTAGACGAGGAGATTCAATAACAATTTCCCATCTTCGTTCCCTTACAAATACCTTAGTTTTTTTTAGTATACATCCATTAAAATCAGAACTATAATCTATATCATCACCATTAATGATTTTCTGTAAAGACAAGACGATACTCTACCCCCATTAAAATAAGTCATTGGGCTAATTGTTTCATAATTTCCCAATACATTTTTGCCCTTGATGCCATTCCCCTAACTAAACCCAATTTTTCTTCTTTCATTGCATGGGTGGTTTCTTCTAGCAGTATTTCAACCACCCTGAGATCAGATCGTTTAGCTAATCTGGTTATAGCCATTTCAATCCCGTACCCCGTAAGCCAATCCTCCGGTTTCAGATCGTTTAATATCCACCTAAAAAGAGCCCTTTGGCCAGTTAAAAAGGGCGTTATCTTATGGGCTAAATCTGTTAATGAACGTCCAGAATTGAAAATCCCTAAAGTCATTTCCGCATAACCATTAATGATGGGATATATCATATTATTAACGTGTTGGGAAGTTAGGCCAATTAAATCAGCGTCTAGAAATAATATGATAGGTGCCTTGGTATGTATTATCCCCTGATACATAGCGATACTCTTGCCTTGGTTTCTTTCAAGATCCACAACTTTTACCCCATGGGAGCGGGCTATATGGCTGGTACTATCGGTGGATCCATCATTTATAACTATGATTTCTGTTATCTCTTCTATCGCCGTAAGTATCGATAATACTGTCCCGATATTCTTTTCTTCATTGTATGCGGGTATTATTGCCGCTACACTCATCATTCACCATCCTCCATAAAGAACACGGTTTACGACACTATTTTATTGAAATATTACCTTTTCAGGACCATAGTGAAGTTACATCTTTAAAGGTTACGATAACCATAAGAAGCATCAGCAGAACAAAACCGACAAAATGTATATAACCCTCTTTCTTTGGATCCATAGGTCTCCCTCTTAGACCCTCGACAGCCAATAAGGCTAGCTTGCCACCGTCTAATGCAGGGAAAGGGATGAGATTCATAATCCCAAGATTTAAGGTAATTACTATAGCAAAATTAATTACATCTTGTATACCCGATCGAACAGCTTTGCCAATCTCACCTATAATCCCAACGGGGCCAACTACTTCGCGAAGACCTTGTCCTTTAAAAATAAGACTTCCTACTAATTGAATCATAATTATTATCAGTTTACCGGTCTGCATGAAAGCCAGTTTTATACTGGGAAAAATACTATACCTTCGAAGCTCGCCAAAGACAATGCCAATTTCATAAGTTTGTCTCTCCGGTGAATATTCAGGCTTTAATTCCAATGTCTTTGTTTGGCCTTCCCTAGTATAAACTATATTGATAGGATTATTGCCTTCCCGACTAATAATATCCTTAAAGATTTCAACCCCTTTATTCTCGTCCCCTTGATTTATAGTAATATTATTAACAGACGTAATCTTATCCCCTGGTTCTAAGCCCGCAACCATTGCCGGTGACCCATCCACCACTTCAAGAATCTTTGTTGAGGGCTGATAAGTATCGAAACAAGCAAAGAATATAGTAAGCAACAAGACAGCTAACATAAAATTCATCAAAGGACCCGATAGAATAACAAGAAAGCGTTTCCAAATGCTGGCTTTATGAAAAGCCCTTGCATCATCGCTTTGTTCCTCTTCACCTATAAATCGTACAAATCCTCCAATTGGTAGCGCTCTTATTGAAAAAATTGTCTTTTTGCCCTCATGTTGATATATTTTTGGCCCCATACCTATAGCAAATTCTTCAGCAGGAATACCAACCAAATTAGCCGACAAAAAATGACCTAATTCATGAGCCAGAACGATAATCCCAAATAAAATTAAAGCAGTAATTACTGTTACCATAATGCACCGTCCCTTTTATAAAGGCATTTGCGGACCTCAGCATCGACATTCAGTATATCAGATACACAAGGATTTTCAATGATATTATGGGATTCCATAGCATCCTTAATCATTATTGGTATATCCGTAAATGCTAATCTCCTTTTCAAAAATAAATCTACAGCAACTTCATTGGCTGTGTTTAGTACGACCGGCATAGTTCCCCCTGCTTTCATAGCATCATAAGCCAGTGAAAGACAAGGGAAAGTATTTAAATCAGGTTCTTCAAAAGTCATTGTACCCAATTCCGGTAGATTTAAAGATCTTAGATTGGTTTCCAACCTGTTAGGGTGGGTTAGGGAATATAGAATAGGGATTCTCATATCTGGCAGCCCCATCTGCGCAATAACTGAGCCATCTATAAATTCTACCATGGAGTGGATTATGCTCTGAGGATGTACCACCACTTCTATTTTATCAATATCAATGTCAAATAGCCAACGGGCTTCAATAACCTCAAGGCCTTTATTCATGAGAGTCGCAGAGTCAATGGTAATCTTATCTCCCATTTTCCATTGCGGATGCATCAATGCCTCTTCCACTGTTATCTCCATAAGCTTTTCTGCACTATAACCTCTGAATGGACCTCCGGAAGCTGTTAAGATAATTTTTCTTATCTCATTAGCATCCCTGCAACCCTGCAGGGACTGAAATACAGCGGAATGTTCACTATCAATGGGTATTATGCTACCATTATATTCCTTAATCAACTGGTTTATAATATGTCCCCCTGCTACCATAACCTCTTTATTGGCAAGGGCAACATTTTTGCCGGCTTTTAAGGCTGCAATAGTTGGTTCAAGGCCAGCGAAACCGACAATTGCCATAATAACAACGTCAATTTCTTTATCTGTTACAAGATCAATAAGGGCATCCGACCCCGAGCTAATGCTAATATTGTCCAGCATGAGCCTATCCCTTAAAATATTAGCTTCTTCTTCTTTTATAACCACAATCTCATCAGGTGAAAACTGTTTTGCTTGGGCTTCTAATAAACTAATGCTCTGATAAGCAGCTAAAGCTTTTATTCTATAAGAATCTGGATAATTACCCAAAATATCTAAGGCCTGGGTTCCTATGGAGCCGGTAGATCCTATCACTGCAATATTCTTTTTCAAATGATAACACCCTTTCAAGTCATGATACTAACTAGCGGATCCCAATATTGATAAACGCTACTTTTGATAGCCCATTTCTAGATTTAATTAGAACACCAGGGAGCATAAGTATATAAAAGGTAAAGTAAATAACAGACTATCAAGCCTATCCAAGAGACCCCCGTGGCCTGGCATGATTTTTCCAAAATCCTTAATATTGCAATATCTCTTTATTGAAGAGGCACTAAGATCACCTAATTGGGCAAGTATTCCACTCAAAAATCCTATTATAATAAAATGAAACCATTTAAAATCCAGTTTTAAAGATTGACTAAAAACAAAGTAAAAAAACAAACTTGCCAGAATACTTCCTGCCAACCCACCAATACCCCCAGCTATGGTTTTCTTAGGGCTAATAGACGGACATAGTTTCTTTCTGCCAAACTTAGATCCAATAAAGTAAGCAAAGATATCCGTAGACCAAGTTACGAGCAGAGCCAATAATAATATACTCATTCCATCGGATTCTGATTCCAGGGCTAAAGGAATTAGAAGAAGAATTAGCATTCCCGGGTAAAAAGCAGCAAAAAAGGTAACCAGAATATCTTTAATACTTATTGCCGAGTTAAGAACGGTCATTACTAGTCCGAAGATAGCTATTCCACCAGCAAAAATAATATAAATATGTTTATGAAGAACCATATTACTAAACGACATCAACATAAATATCAATGATAAAAACAGATACCCCAGCCATTTAACAGGCCTATAACCCTTTTTAATAAAAGCATGGTAAAATTCATACATTAAGATAAGCGATACCAATAAAACAGAAAGTTTAAAAAACCAACCGCCAAAATAAATCATTAAAAAAATATATAAAATCCCTATCAGAGAACTAAGAATCCTTTTTAAAAGCATATTTAATATTCCCTTCCCAATAAAACGCCGCCATACCGGCGTTGGCGTTCTTGAAAATCTAAAATGGCCTCCAGATAACGTTTTGCTGTAAAATCAGGCCAGAAGGTAGACGCCTTGGAAAACCACAGTTCTGTGTAAGCAATTTGATAGAGCAGAAAATTACTTATTCGCCTATCTCCTCCTGTTCTTATAAGCAAGTCAGGGTCGGGTATGCCCTTGGTATAAAGATTATTTGAAATAAGTCTTTCGTCAATACTATCGGGCGATAATTCCTTATTAGATACCGCCTCGGCTATTTGACGTACAGCCCTTACTAGCTCTGACCTGCCTCCATAGTTCAAAGCCACATTCACCTGAAGCCCTTTGTTTTTGGAGGTTTTTAAAACAGCATTTTCTATTTCCTGATGGGCTTCCTGGGGCAGTAAAGTAGTATCTCCAATGGTAACTATTCTTACATCGTTTTTATGTAATGCATC
>JAAYSJ010000194.1 GCA_012518395.1 Clostridiales bacterium | reverse complement strand
GATATGGTTATATTATAACCATATTAAAGATAAAAGTCAAGAGGGTAAAACCCTCTCTAACGCTGTTCCCTTGCGGGTTTATGCTGGCTGGGAGCTCACATGGTTATAGATTTACCGGGAGTTTAGGGTGCAGGGATTATGACGGAAAGCGGTTTGTAATAAGAAGCATCGATATAATCTTCATCCGAAGCAGTCTTGTCCAACTTGTATTGTTTGCGAATTTCGATAAATGCGAATATTAACATTCCAGTATAAGCTACAATGATCAGGCTCATATATATTATTATGAAGCCGCCAAAAAACTTCATTAAAACGTCTACTACTGCATTCATTGATCAATACCCTCTTACCAATACCTCTTGAGCCATTTCGATGGCATACTGATCTTGAGCAGTGGCAATGAACGTCTCCAACCTCGACTTGCCATCCTTGCTATTGCCAATCGTTCTAGCGGACTGGGAACGAACCCACCAATTTTCGTCTTGCAATAATTCTTCTAAATACGGATAAACCTGCTCCAAAGGAAAAGCCCCCAGAAGCTTGGCCAACATCAACCGCTCTTCCCAAATCGGAGAATCCAAGAAAACCGTATACCTATCCAAATCAGTTATCATGCCTATTTCGTTGATGGCTTTTAAGGAACGAATACGAATTTCCGCATTGTCATGGCTAAGGTTATTCTCTAAAAACGGTAAAAAACTAAGATTACGTTTAATTCCTAAGACATCAACAAAATAATACTGATATTCTTCAGGGAACTTGTCTATTTGAAGCATCAATTTTTCAAGAATCTCCACGCTAAAGCTAACCAATAATTTTTTGTATTCATATTCGGAGAGCGCAAGCGATGAATCGCCAAATTCATTAATAAAACTTTCTTCATCAAACATCGAATGAATGATCAACAACTTGAAACGTTCCTCAGAAGACAATTTTGCTCGTTTCGCAAATTTTTTGCATTCATCGACCAAAGAGTCAATTTCAAAACTTACGATCCGGTAAAGAGCGTTCATTCTTAAACTCCATCTCCTGTGCAAAAGAAGGTTTAAGTAGTACCGCCTCAAATATTGATTGGAAAACTTCCGGATTTTTTTCTTAATTGTTGGGTTAGAAATATTCTCTACGTAGGCAAGAAATATTTCCTCTATAGCTTTAATTTCACTTTTGTTATTGGGGATAAGTTCCGAAGGCAAAGGAACATCGTCATTGAAATAGCGGTACCATGTGTCTTGTTTATTTTGTATGTATTTCTTTTTTTTCCTAGAAATAATATTATCTCTGGTACCTTTAAGCACCATATAAATACTTAAAATAGCAAGAATGAGAGATAAAGAGACAATACCAATAATCAATACATCAATTGGAATCTTCATAATGTATACAATCTCTCAAAGGTTCTTTTGACTTCTATTTCCAGCAAACGCAAATTGAAGGGTTTAACGAAATAGCTATCCACACCACTTTCGTAAGCGTAAATCATGTCTTCTTCCGAACTTCTTTTGGTCATCATAAAGACAATAATTCTATTATTATTAGGCAGTCTGCGAATTTCGTGCAATACATCCAATCCGCTTTGACGAGGGAGAATATCGTTCATGAGAATGAGATGAGTATGGCTCGAAAGATACCACTTAGATTCCAAGAACTCGTAACCGTCTTGAAATTCCTTTATTTCCAACTCAAAGTGACCCAAGTCAAGATTATCCAAAGTGCGGTAAAGCACGTCGCGGTAAATAGCATTTTCTTCCAAAATACTGACCCTTATTTTTTCCGAGGGTCTTTTTTTAAAGGAAGCTATGTATTCAATCTTCTCAGGACCTTTGCTCAAACTCGCTTTCAAAGCCAACGCGCCAGCTGAAATCAGTTCTTCAAAAGTGCCTTCATCATTGCCTATTTCTGCGACGCTTGCGGAAAATAGAAGCTTCTGATTATTCAACGTGGGAATCCCTTTAGTTTTCGCTTTCCCGAATAAACGTCGAAGAAAAGCAGCCGCTTCTCTTTCGCCACTTTGGGCTAAAACCAGGAACCAAACGGGATGGTTCGAAAACTTAAAAACGAAATCGGACTTTCTCGTTTCATTTGTCAAAAAAACTGTGATATTCTCGGTATCGGGCATCTCGAAAGAAGCAGTGTTGCTTCCGCCGTAAAGACCCAAAAAAACAACTGTAATCGCAGCTCTTGAACGTATGACATGCGCTCTTAATGCGTTAAAAATCTGTTTCGTTGATACACTATGCTCAAATGATGAATATTCGCTAATCAACTAACCTTCTCCTTCATGTTAGCAGTGATGCAAATAAAGCTTAATCATCGTCAAGTTTAAGCATTTTCTATCATAGTTCGTGGAACTTTTGTAAAAATTTATTCTACCTTCACTGCAAAATAAAAGCAACACAACTCCAAGTAGACTAGCTTCACTATGATTATACAAAACATCTAGTCCAATTGAAAGAGAATTGGACTCTTTAAATGATCAAATGATCAATAAGTCAGGCTTTGAAGGCACCAGCGTCATGCTTCTTTAAGGAATCCTTCCAGAGCTTCCGCTGATAGAGGTTTCGAATAATAATACCCTTGTATTTCATCGCAACCTAGGCTTTTCAGAAATTCAGCCTGCTCCGATGTTTCCACACCTTCCGCCGTAACGCTCGCCTTGAAGGTCCTAGCTAATAAAATAATAATTTCCGTGAGAGGCGCTGCTTTCTTCTCCAAATCAATATAATCGATGATGCTTTTGTCTATTTTTATTTTGTCAAAAGGAACTAATTTTAACCGATTTAGCGAAGAATACCCTTTGCCAAAATCATCGATCGCAATGCTTATTCCTAATGCTTTCAATTGATAGAGCTGATTAACAACATCCTCAGGATTATCAGAGAAAAAGCTTTCCGTGATTTCCAGTTCGAGACAGTGCGGATCTACCCCGCTTTTCTCAATTACTTTTATTAAATCAAGAACAAAGTCTTCTTCCTGGAACTGCACAACCGATAAGTTCACGGAAACTTGAAGAGGAGGAAATCCCTTGACAACAAGCCTCTTTTGCTCTTGAAGCGCTTGTTCGAGCACCCAGAGCCCCACATCATAAATCAATCCCGTTTGCTCAAGTATGGGAATGAATCGATCCGGCCCCACTCTCTCGTTGCCTTCAGTCGTCCATCTGAGTAACGCTTCAATCCCGACAGTTTTCCCTGTTTTACAGCTTATCTGAGGTTGATATTCAAGGAAAAATTCTTCGTTTTGTAACGCGTTGAAAAGCCTATTCGTGAACAGGGTGTTTTCCGTAACAAGGCTTTCCAGCCGCTCTAAATAGAAAACAATCTTCTCGCCGGTATTTTTTGCTTCATAGCCTGCCAGATCGGCATTCTTCAAAAGAGTATCAGCATCTCTTCCATCATCGGGAAATACGGATATACCTATACGAGGCACAACAAACAGCGCCTCGATTCCTTTACCGACCGAAATTGGACGGGAAAAAGAGTTGAGCAATCTTGTTGCACATTCCTCGATCTGTTCAGTACTTTTTACAGTTGTCAGGACAACGACAAAATCCCCTTCTCCTGTCCTTGCAATCTCGCAACAATTGCTCAACAGAGTTGTGAGGATCGTCGCGGAGTTTATCATGATCTGCTCCCCTATTCCATGACCGAAAGTATCCTTTATCATCCTTAAGTTCTCAAGCTCGATATCAAGAATGGCAATTTTCTCTGACACTGTTCTGTCGTGTATGAGTTGATCGAGTCTCATCTTCAGCATATTCCTGTTCGCCAATTTTGTTGTTTCATCAAAATAAGCTAAATCATACATCTTTTCTTCGTATAAGATTTTCTTCCTTGCATCTCCCAAGATGTTTGCAAGAATCCTTAAAAAGAATAATCGACTCTCTCTGAAACTGCGGTCACCCCGATCATAGTATTCAAGGACTAACATTCCTTTTATCTCGTCGTCGATTTTTACTGGTAGCGCGAAAAATGAATGTACTCCTCTAGACATAAAAAAGTGTCTTTGCTCTTCAGCTTCGTCAACGGAAAGATCCGCGACGTCTTCGCACAATAAGAGCGTGTCACTATCGATCAGAGGTTTAACCATGGGTAACGCAGAGGTCTTGACTTTCATTCCAGAATAGAAGGGAAATGATTCACTCTCATCACCCTTCACATACGTATAATCAATTGTCGTTTCTTTGTAATCCTCGCTGAATGAGACCAGATAGGCATAATCGAATTCAAGTATTTCGTTGCACATCTCCAACATGCCTTCGATTGTCTCTTTGGTGTTCTCTTCATTAATTGCAATAAAGCTGGAAGAAATTCTTTCAAGCATTGCCTGCTCTTCTGAAAACTTTTGATACCCCTTGATCTTTGAAGCATGCTCGCCTGTTAGATATCGCACTATCACGAAAGAGAGAACAATAATAAAGATCCTGAATACATACTCATTTCCATCGATTATAACAGGGATCTCCGGGGCATAAATCCAGAAAATAATCTGAATGACAATGCTCACTGCAGCAGAGATATACGCATGAGTTTTGCTGTCAAGAATGATCGTAACTAGTAGGAACAATATGTAGACTGCCCATACGGTCGTCGCACCTGTCTCCAAATTAATCACAGAGAGAAAAACCATTCCCAAGGTGCTCACCGCTAAGAATATCGAATTTTGGACGGTACGATTCTTTGCAATAACCGGTATAAACTTT
>JAAYSJ010000117.1 GCA_012518395.1 Clostridiales bacterium | reverse complement strand
CCCCGCCACAATCCCTATTATAGCAACCTTTAGAAGGCTGTATTTATCCTTGATGTTACCACCTTTTCCTCAGAAAATCCCTGTTCCTTCAGACTAGCCCACTATACTTTTATATTTTTAAAACCTCTAGCTATTATTGCCCAACCCCGTTGACTTAATCCTTTAAAGGTCTTTTGAATTTTTGAAACAATGAATGAAAGCCACCCCTTATAGGTGACTTTCATTCATTGTATCAAGAGATACTCTTGTTTGGTGCGGGTGATGGGACTTGAACCCATACGTCGGTTAGACATACGGCCCTCAACCGTACCTGTCTGCCAATTCCAGCACACCCGCAAATATATAGCCAAGCCACCCTATACAAGGTAGCAAATTATATTATAATAGCACGTATTCCCTGTGTCAAGGATATAATTGTTTTCCAAAAATAGTTGCCCCTATTTCTCAATAGGGGCAACTATTCCCATAATGCCGTCATTCTACTATTTTTATACCCGCCTCTTGGCAGGTGGGTGTTCTATTGTTAGATTCTGCCTTCCCCTGGGGGTATGGCATCCAAATAACAAACCCGAACTCCCATATTGACTCCGTGGGTTAAAAACAATAGATCCACGCACACCACAGGATTAACCGCTAACACCGTCTTATGCTCTGCCTATATCATAATATAAATCAGGTATATTATCAATAGATAATAATAACCAAATCCACTCGTAACTAAAGCTGAACCAGAATAATATGTTTATATTCCGTCATTACTCCGTTTAATGAGCAATCTGATGACTTTATTTGGATACAATCGTTTAAACCCGCAGGATTAGGATATTTATTTGTTTAGGTCTGATCTATACCAGTCAGTACCTCATCAAAAATACCGCATTCTCCATCATTCCAGTGAATGCATGCATCGCATGTTACATCCCCGACATCTATAGTATTGCTCAGGAAACCCTCATTACGAGGATGGAATTCAGGGCATACTGAAGCCACATATCTTTTCTGTTCAAAACTTGGTGTCTCCCTCTCTGTCATTAAATCCACCTCTTCCCTTCAAAAGATATTCTTAATACACACCTAGTATTTCACAGCGGTTTCCTTATATTCATGCTCTGGCCTGCCCTCCCTTTTCACTGCCCATTTCCCGCACCTGTCTCCCCACCTGGCTAATATATGATTATTGGCACTGAGTTCAACGATTTCGCAGGCATTTGGGCAGCCGTTGCATTCAAACGCTTTGGCCATAAAGTCCTGTCTTATATTCTCTATGCCTCTAAAGTTTGTATTGCCCTTTTTCTTAACCTCTTTCTGTGCCAAGATAGCTGATCCCACTGCGCCCATCACATCATAATTAGCAGGGATTATTACCTCATGACCCAGAGCCTCTTCAAAGGCAACTTGTATCCCCCGGTTTGCTGCCACCCCGCCTTGAAATACAATGGCTGGCAAAATTTCTTTGCCCTTGCCCACATTGCTCAGATAGTTTCGTACCAATGCCTGACAAAGACCCCTGACTATATCTTCCGGAGGGCATCCCATTTGTTGTTTATGTACCATATCTGATTCGGCAAAAACGGCACATCGCCCGGCGATTCTAACAGGCTTCTTGGATTTCAATGCCATCCTGCCAAACTCGCCTATAGGGATATTAAGGCGTGCAGCCTGGCGGTCTAAAAAGGATCCGGTACCTGCTGCACACACAGTATTCATAGCAAAGTCTGATACAACACCGTTACGAATCAATATGATTTTCGAGTCCTGTCCCCCTATTTCTATTACAGTACCGGCTTGAGGTATAACGGAAAGCACCGCCACACCATGTGCCGTTATTTCATTCTTTACTACATCGGATCCTACCATAGCCGCAGCCAGATCTCTGCCGCTACCGGTAACCCCCACTCCACCGATATTGTAATTCCCTATATTCCTCGTCACCACTTCTTCCATAGCCTTCTTTAGTATGGGTATAGGCTTTCCTTCAGTTCGGACGTACAATTTGTCAATAACCTGCTGTTCCTCATCGATCATTACCAAATTTATGCTCACAGAACCTACATCAATACCAAGATAGCGTTTTTCCGGATTCATCACTAACACTGCTCCTTCTTAATTCCAACAGGTCCACAAAGGCTTCAAGCCGGGTCTGATATCCCGCCTCACCTGTTAATTCGTCTACTACCAGGGTCATTAGGGGGATATCTTCATCCTTTGCCAGGGTTGGTAATATACTTTCTGCAACTATCTCCGGCATACAACCAAAAGGGAGTATCTGAATGATACCATCCATCCCTTCCCGGGCGTAATTCAGGCTATGGGCTACCGTCTCCCAAGCATGCCCGCCAATGCACAGGTGTAGATAATCTTCTGCCTTTTTCAAAATCCTGTTATGCCTTCTTCTGTGCTTTATGTCGGGGGCCAAGTGATATTTCACCCAGCTATCCACCGTCATCTCTCTGTGAACTTCCGCCCCCATATTCCCCAGTCTTTTTTCAGCTTCCAGATTCACATAAGGTTCGATAAGGGTATAAATTTCACCTACTAGTCCGATTTTCAGCGGTTTTATATTCCTATCTGTTTCAACCCTTTCCAGTCTTGCCCTAGTATCATAAATACAGGCTAAAATTTCATCAGCCCCTTTGGATGCAGCAATTCTATTTTCAAACCTATTCATTATCTGATCTATAGAAACCTTATTCGTTGCCCTAGGACGCTGCCTTAACACCAATTGTAATAGCCCTTCTAATTCGTTGCTTACCCGAAAGGCTTTCTTTACAGCCTTTAAACTTCTATAGATGGAACTATTGCCAGTAACCTTTTTAAGCCGACGCAAAAACTCCCCCGTTCCTTCACTTGGGGGATCCAAAATAATTATGTCTATATTGTATCCCAGATCCTTCAATATCTCCCCTTGTACCACCCCGTAATACCCAAACCTGCATGGGCCGCAACTTCCTGACAAAACAATTGTATCCGCACCCCTTTTAATACTCTCTATATAGTTACCCATAAGTATTTTTAGGGGTAGGCACGCCATTTCAGGGCAATGCCTTTGTCCTGTTTCTAAGGTCTGTTTATTGATTTTGGCTGGAACTATTATGTCTACGCCCAGCTCATCGAATAAAGCCTTTACAGGTATATACATCATTCCCATATGGGGAAAAGTTATGACCATCTCATCCCGCCCATTCCATCATATCCAGAAAAGCCTCCAGCCTTGTATCAAAGCCCGCCCTGCCGGTATGCTCGTCCAATGTAATTGTTGTATAGGGGAGTCTCCTCCCTCTGATATTATATCTATGCAATAATTCCCCGACGAAGGAATCTATACCGCATCCAAAACTATCCACAAATATAATTCCATGAATTCTGTCATCTGCCAGCCAGTCCATCCCGCTCCCCAAGATCCTTTTGCCGTAGCTCCAAAATAGGTTTTTGGGCATATTCTCTAATCGTTTCTCTATTGTGCTATGTGATACATTAGCGGGCACCTTTACGTTATAGCCATTATCTAAAATTTTCCTAATTATATCCATTGAGATATATCTATCATACAAAAGATATGGGTGTCCGATTACTCCAATGGTACCTTTGGTTCCTAGCTTTTCATCCCATCTTTCTTTGGGATAGAGGATGCTTAATGGATTCTGTCCAGATTCAAGTATGCCCCTATAAATGAGTTGTCTTCTTTTGGCTTCTTTATAGGCATTATCGATTGCCCTGCCCCCGACCCCCAACTCAGTCCCTAATCTCCCGAAAGCAATTTTCTCGCCCTTTAGATCCTTATGTAAGTTATAATCGAAAATAATAAGCGGGGGCAGACCTTTAACCGAATTTTTGATCATTTCAGGAAGCCCGATAAATTTTGGGCAGATATATTCACCGGGGGAGATGCTTATAAGTCTGGGGATAAATATAACATCGACTTTGTCCGCCAGATCCGCTGTATGGCCGTGAAATAATTTCACAGGGAGACAGGCATCATCGACACATAGGGATACGCCCTTATTTAATATGTCTTTATTGGTAGGGGGAGATATAGTTATTTCAAACCCTGCCAGGCTCAAGAAAGTCTGCCACAGGGGAAAATAATCAAAATACAATAAAGCTCTCGGAATCCCAACATTCAAAGTTTTTCTCCTTACAATAACAATCTGATCTAGGCCCATATATAGGGTAATATCTTTAAATACGAATTCAGACAATTCAGCCGATTTTCAAATGACGGGCCTTTTTTCAACATATATATTATTGACCCTCAGAGAAATAATTATAACCCTTCAATAAAGGCGGTCTATAATTCCCATATGAATTTCACCCTTCAAACCCCTGTTTAGATAGCTATGAGGGCGAAATGAAAAGTATTGATACTTTCCATAATATGATATATACTTGTTTCAATGGGATTTCTTACATACGGCTTTTTGTCTTGTATAAATATGCCGTTATTATCTAATAATTTTATCATTGTGGAGGGTTGATTCTATGAAAACCGTAAATATTTTGCTATCCTTGGCAGAAAACGTAAAGCGATTCAACAGCATCGTCAGTAAATATCCCTATGAAATCGATCTTCGTTCCGGTCGTCATTTAATTGATGCAAAATCCTTGCTTGGTATCTACAGCTTGGACCTCAACAAACCTGTAATTGTTGAAATCTATTCAGATGATTGCGATGATCTCCTGGAAGAAATTAAGGACTTTATGATCTAGCAAAACCCCCAAACGGGGGTTTTTTAAATGGTAATATTATATTCATGGTAAGCTGGCATTATATCCTGCAGTATAGCCTGACGACCAAGCCCATTGGAGGTTAAATCCACCGCACTTACCGTCTATGTCGAGAACCTCGCCTGCAAAAAACAAACCTTCAACAAGCTTTGATTCCATGGTATAAGGGTCAACCTCATTGGTATCTATCCCCCCGGCAGTCGCCTGGGCACTTTGCCAGCCTTTTGTGCCCCTTATCTTGAGTCTCCAATCCTTCAGTATCCCAGCTATTGTGTCTATCTGTTTACCCGTGAGGTTTCGAGCTGGATCCCTGGGGTTTTCGATTTTTGCTTCTCTCAGGATCACGGGAATCAGTCTCTTATTGATAAGCCCCACCATACTGGCTTCTACAGATTTGCCATTGTCCCTCCCAAAGCGTTTGGCCAGGGAAGATTTGATCTGATCCTCCGACATTTTATCCAAAATGGAAATGCTTAATACAGCAGTTTCCCCCTTTTGTAAGAGCTCGCCTGCTCTCCTGCTTATCTGCAAAATCGGGGGTCCTGATACCCCATAATTAGCAAATAGAATATCGCCTCTATCTTGGGTTAATAATTTCCCATCTTTTAATAACTTTGCGGTGCCTATAAGCTTGACCCCTTTGATCTGTTTGAAAAAATTCCCTTCAAGCATGATCTGAACCAAGCTCGGGAAAATAGGAACCACCGAATGCCCCATCTCCCCTACAAGTTGGAAACCGTTTCCGTCAGAACCGCTGGAGGGCATTGCCTTCCCTCCTGTGGCTATAATGATCCTATCCCCGGCTATAGACGATCCATCTTCCAATTCCAGGGAGAATACAGTACCCCTTTTTATCATGCGTTTTACATAGGCATTACAGATAACCTCGATACCTGTTCGCCCCAGCTCATGTAACAATACATCTAAAACACTAGAAGCCTGATCCGACATGGGGAAAACCTTACCAGCATCTTCAACTTTGTGGGCAATCCCCAGCTCTTCAAAAAAACCTATGGTCTGCCTGACACTCAGCCAACTCAGGGCACCGTCTATAAATTTAGGATTATTCCCATAGTAATGATCCACGCCCGCGTTTATATTGGTAAAATTACACCTGCCATTACCAGTAGCCAATATCTTTTTGCCTACCCTGGGATTCCTCTCTAAAATCACCACTTCGGCACCCTGTCTTTTTGCAATGATTGCAGCCAGCATCCCGGATGCTCCGCCACCAATAATCAATACTTTTCTTTTACTCAATTAAATTTCCTCTACTAATTATTCGTAGGCCTGTATAGTCCTGCCCCCTGCTCTTTCGGGATCCATATATTCTTCCAATTCTTTGGGGAAGGAAATAGTATTAGGATCTCCATCACTAATAAATCTTTCTTCAGGGTTTTTGTCAAAATAATCCAACCAATCATAAATACCGGTGCCTTCTGTGTTCATTTCACTTCCCCTAACCCTGGGCAGCCTAGCCATATTCGTCTCTATATGATAGGGGGATCGTGCCGGGTTAGAACCCACCAAAAGCACAACCTTATGATGATATTCCGTTCCTTCAAAGCTGCCTTTAACAACGTAATTGAAAACATCCTCATCCTGTGGAGCAGCACCATAAGGCAAAGCTAAACTGTCTACCTCATAGCCCGGTAATATTTCTTGGGTCAACTGTACATTCTTCCCTAAAGCCTCCTGAACAAATTGTGCGTCCCTGGGCTCTTTGGTATTCATATCAGCCCTTAAATTTTCATGGGTATAGGCATGGTTGCCTATTTCCATACCCTTTTCCACCAGATATTCAAATTTCTTTGCGATAAGCTCTTCCTGTCTAAAGGGCACAGGATAGAATACGTAAAAGGTAGCCTTCAAACCAAAATCCGGATATTGTTCATTGAATTCCTCCAGGATTCCAACGGCAGAATCAGGATCTACCTCAAAATCGCCACCATCATCAAGAATGTTGAATTGATTCTGCAGGCCATCATCAAAGGTTAATATGACCGGGGTGGTACCAGGTGGGGTATCGATATTTCCTTCAATATAGTCTTTCATGCCGATAGCCCGATAGCCGTTATCATAAAGGGTCTTTAGATCTTTTCGGAAGTTCTCCGGAGTTCTTACCCATTCTTCCTCATTTTCGCCTATTCCATGATACATGATCACCATTATTTTTCCAAGCTCATTAACTTTTAAATCCTTTAGCTCATCAAGCCCAAGGGTCTGGGAGACCTCCTGCTCAGGTTCCGGTTCGTCCTCCACGATTTCTTCAGGTTCTTTATCTGTTGGCGGTATATTCTCGCCTTGATTTCCTTCAGTCTCCACCACTTGATCATTATCTTGAATATTATCTTTGTTGCCGGTACATGCAGTAAAAGCGGTGATAATAACAATCAATAAAATAGTTATAACCTTTTTAGTATTTGCTGACATCCAAATTTTCCCCCATCGTTATGTATTTTATATTTATGTAAAATAACCCCATACCCAGGGGG
>JAAYSJ010000116.1 GCA_012518395.1 Clostridiales bacterium | reverse complement strand
TGCGTCCATCTGACACATATAGGTTTTTTATAATACTGTCACCTGTAGGGGCTTATTATCCCGAAGGATTAAACCCGGTGAAAATTTATGTTGAGGATAAGTTTGTAAGGGCAGTAAGGGGTGGCACAGGCGAGGCTAAGGTGGCAGGGAATTATGCTGCAAGCCTGTTAGCAGCTGAGGAGGCCAAGGCGAAGGGATATTCCCAGGTTTTATGGCTGGATGCCTCGGATCATACCTTTGTGGAAGAAGTAGGAGCAATGAACATATTCTTTATAATAGACGACAAGCTTATTACAGCGCCCTTAGATGGCAGCATACTTCCCGGAATAACCAGGGACTCTGTAATAAAGCTAGCTAAATATATGGACTACAGGGTAGAAGAAAGAGATCTGACAATAGAGGAAGTCTTTGAAGCCCACGGTAACGGCACCTTAAAAGAGGTGTTTGGCTCAGGGACAGCTGCTGTGATTTCCCCGGTGGGAATAATGGAATGGAAAAATCAAAAGATCGGTATAAATAATCGCAAGATAGGCGAGTTTACCGCTATGATGTACGAGAAGCTCACCGGTATTCAATACGGAATTGAACAGGACATTTTCAGCTGGGTTAAAAAGATAGATTAGTGGGGGCGGGCGACCACAGGTCGCCCTTACATTCCGTCCCATATCCTAATGGTGCCACATTTGTAGGGGATAGCTTTGCTGTCCCGCCTTTGCCGTCCCATATCCTATTGGTGCCACATTTGTAGGGGATAGCTTTGCTGTCCCGCCTTTGTAGCCCCATTCCCTAAGGGCTCATTTCGTTGAGTCTGTTTTCCAGCTGAAATGCCATCTGTTTGTTTAGTTGATCCTTGGCGGCTTGATTTATATGTGCTCCCTGGACATCGAGCCAGCCCTGGTTATGCATTACCTCCATAAATAATTTTGTGTGGTTTTGTTTTTCCTGTTGGATTTGGCGCAGGGCATTTATAACATCTTCGTTTACTGAATCCAAGATGCCAGAGTCATAGGCTGATGAAACGTATTTTTGTGTCATTATAGAATCATGCAGCATTTCTTTTTCTGTTAATTGATTTTTGGCCACTTTAGTCCTTCCTTTCTTAGGATAGAGGTTCAGGGGGACTAAACCCGCCCTGTTCCAATAATGATCTTAAGATCTCTACATGTTGTGCTTCTTGATCGGAGACTATACTAAATACGTTTTTTATCTGGGGATCAGACGCTTGGTCTGCATAGAGTTTATATTTACTCATACATAGATATTCTGCTTTTAAACGGTCTTCCAGGATCATTTTTTCTTGATCTGATAATTCCATCTTTTATCCTCCTGAATAAAGGTTTCCATAGGGTTATATTCTCCATAAAGGTGAATTCTTATGCCAAGCACGGGCTAAAGTTCAGCTATATATTTTCTGGTGAAATCATACATACGATTATCACCTATAAAAAAGTATTAAACTTTTTCCGGTGAAATCGTACTATTGACACCAAAACCCTGTTACCTTATAGTTAAATACAGTAGAAAAAAGGGGATACACTATGGGTTCGTCAACGTTGGTCAAAGATTTTGTAAAAAAACACAAGTGGAAATATATAATAGGCATCTTTTTTATATTATGTGTTGATACACTCCAACTGATTTTTCCAAAGGTTGTAGGCGGTATAACAGACGGGTTGCAAAGGGGCAGTATAACTAAAGGCTCCCTCTTGAACTCAGTTATATTTATAATGCTTATTGCCCTTGGCGTTGCTATTTTTCGTTATCTGTTCAGGGTCTTTATTATGGGTACCGAAAAGAAAATGGAATTTCATATAAGAAAGACGTTCTTCGATCATCTTCTTACTCTATCCGCCCCTTTCTATCATAAGCATAAGACAGGGGATCTGATGGCCCATGCTACCAACGATATAAACGCTGTTCGTATGGCTGCAGGCATGGGGGTGCTATTGGTTACAGATACCATATTTCTTCTAACTACCACCCTTATTATAATGCTGACCACAATAGACATAAAACTTACTCTTCTGGCTCTTATACCTTTGCCTGTTGTTGCAATAGGGGGTATATGGTTTGGCAGGGTCATCCATAAAAAATTCACCGATGTTCAGGAGGCTTTTTCCGGGCTTACGGATATGGTGCAGGAAAGTTTCTCGGGGATAAGGGTTATTAAGGCCTTTGTTCAGGAAAGAGGGGAACTGAAAAAATTTAATAATGCCAGCGAAAATGCCTTTACTAAGAACATGAGGCTGGCAAGAATGTGGGCCTTCTTTGGGCCGTTAGTTCAGGTTATCGCTACCTTTAGTCTTATTATCACTATAGGTTATGGGGGAACGCAAGTAATATATGGGAATATCAGCCTGGGTGACTTTATGGCCTTTATCATATATTTGGGT
>JAAYSJ010000115.1 GCA_012518395.1 Clostridiales bacterium | reverse complement strand
CATTGAATACCCCAGTTTTTAGGATCCTCCATACCGCTTAGGACTCCTTCCAGGAGAAAACCGCTTTTCACAGAGGCTATCATATCCACCAATTTATGATTTCCCCTTGCAAAAAAGGTATTGGTCATCCTTGCATAAGCTTTTCTTTCAAAGGATTCTCTTCTACCGTTTCCCGTAGGCTGGGTTCCAAGTTTTTGAGCAGATAGTAAATCGGATATGCCTGATTTTAAAATTCCTCTATCTATAATCAATGTATCTGTCCCGATTGTTCCTTCGTCGTCAAATAGATAAGTAGCCATATGATTTGCCGAAGCTGCCCCATCATGCATATTAACATACTCTGATGCAACCTTTTTCCCTATAAATTCCACTGCCTTTGCCCTGTTTTTAAGGAACATATCCATTTCCACTCCATGACCAAAAGCTTCATGGGCTATTAGACCTGCAATATCCGGGGAACATATAACATCATATACTCCCCCTTCCATTTTTTTAGCATCCAGTAATTTCTCTGCGCTTTCAACGACACCCTTGGCTATAGCTTTAAGCTCATCAAGGATTTCTACACCTTTTAGACCTGAAACGACATCATAATAGTATTTAGTTCTTTCCTCCTTCATGGCTATGGCAAAAATACTGCCGGAGGTCCAGACATATGACTGTTCCAGCTCTCTATTTGTTGATATGAATATTTTTGAAATATGACATTCATCATAATTAACATGGAGATCCACAAGAAGATCCGAGTATGTCAATGCCTTATCTTTTATCTCAGTTAGCTTCCTGATCTTTTCCTCTGGGTTCACACTTTCCAACGGAATCTTAATCTCTTTAAAATAGCTTTCCTTTATAGAGTTCTCTCCCATTAGCGGATACTTTGAAATCAGCATATTAGTTTCTTTAATAACCCTCAAATCATCTGACACGCTTGCTTTAATAACATCATATAATCTTTGCACCCCATCACCTGAAAGCCTGTTAAATGAATATTCTGAGTAATTATATCCGTTATGAAGCCTGGCAACAAAGCCCCGCTCAGCCCATGAGGAATCACTGATGCCTGCCCCTGTCTTATTCACAAAATATGTTTTGGATTTTACGTCAGTACCCAGAACCGACACATGTTCAAAGTCCCTGGATAGTAAATCTACTAACTGTTTGATATTATCTTTTTGCTCTGTTAAGTATTTGGAAATAGCAACCTTCATAGGACCATCCCTTTCAATGGTTTAGAACAATACACATCAAGTTATTTTACGATGTGGTTTGGTAGGCTTCCTATAGAATATCACCATATTTTTACTAATTCAACCCTTGGTTTCTAAAACATAGAATCTAACGCATCTACCCAGAGGCTCCATTATCTATAACGCAACAGGCTTCAGTGAGCTATGTAAAATAAAAAAACACCCTTTATTTATATAGAATATATTTTGATACAGATAAATCAAATATGCATTTTAAGAGCCTCTATACACGGACTTTTATCATTTTGCCATGCCTATAGGGATGGGAATCACAGCATATTTTATAGCGGAGTGGGGAATCGCATTGTTAAGGTTAGCATGATTGAATAAAGGAGATCTATACAAGTTATCTATCAGAAAGCCATGTAATGGTTTAATAACATACCATGTTATGTTACTATAATGTATATACTACAGGGAGGGATAAATAAATGGGTAACCATATTTTAGATATAATACTGCGCAGCGCACAGGATTCCTTTATTCAAGTTACAGTCTTCGTTGGGGCAGTATTATTATTGTTCGGCTATATAGATTACAAACAGCAAGGGGCATTTGTGGCAGCCATTGAAAGGTCAAAGAAATTTCAGCCCCTTATAGGAGCATTTTTAGGGATAACCCCAGGTTGTGGTGGGGCTATCTTCGTTATGCCCTTATATGTGAAAGGCACTGTCAGCTTTGGCACAGTTGTGGCTACCCTTATTGCAACTGCTGGCGATTCAGCATTTTTGACCCTGACACAGGTGCCTATGGAATTTTTAGTTTTAACTGCTATTTGCTTTGTAGTGGGGGCTGCTACAGGGTATATCATTGATTATTTTAACATAGGGGATTGGGTACGAAAAAGATCTCCAGTCTTGGCCGCCAATGACCTAAAGGCGGAACATGCCAAGGCAGAGGCTATTATGGACGAATTATATTGCGATAACCCCAACGCCTGTGCGGTGAGATCCAGTAATCTAAGACATATAGGCCATGAAGAAGGGGATAAGGTGGATATTGCGCTTCATCATAGTAAACCTCTGGATGTCACAAATTGGGGTTATAAGATTACCCATGGGGCTTATGGCATATTTTGGGTAGTGCTGGCAATTGGATTTGTAGCCGGTGTATTAGATCTTTTTATGATAGATATAAGTGTGTTATCCGGGATATCAAATTTAGGTATAGCAATTGGTTTAGTGGGCACTGTGGCGACAGTTTTATATATGATTTTTTCTAAAAAGCTTATTATAAATGATACCCACGAGAGTGAAGAACATAAATTATTTTCTTTAAAAGAGACCCTTATACACAACGCCGAGGAAACAGCTTTTGTAGGGACTTGGGTCTTTGTGGCTTACCTCTTATACGAATTAGGGGTTTATGCAATAGGCGGAGAACAGGTTGTGGCGGCTCTTCTGACATCCTCTGGTCTAATATCTATATTTATCGGAGTTGCCGTAGGGATAATCCCGGGTTGCGGACCACAGATTATTTTTGTATCCCTGTATCTCAAAGGGATGTTTCCCTTCGCCGCACTTTTGGCTAATGCCATATCCCAGGACGGTGATGCCCTATTTCCCCTTATCGCCTTGGATAGGAGGTCAGCTTTTTGGTCTACAGTGTTTAACACTATACCAGCGTTGATTGTGGGTATTGTCGCATATTTTATTGAAAGGGCTTTATGAGGAAACAAATGTAAAACCCTTGCTATCCTATGGGCTTTTGGGTATAATTTAATCGTAGTTAATGGAAGTTTTATCAAAGGGATGCCAAACCCAAAATAACGGGGTGCGGAATGAAGAAAGCGTTTTTTAACTTATAAACTTAATAGTAATTCTTTGAAAGAAGCATGATTGTGTTTGAAAATCAAGGGAAAGAAACCCTTTGGTGCATTTATGCCCATTTTAAGGAATGATAGTTAAAAACGCTTACAGGCTAATCCGAATACAAACTATATATTTACACATTGTTATAGATAGTTTTTGCCTACATTACAGCTGCAGTAAATGCTTGATGCGTTGACCGCAGTTTTTTTGTATACGAATATAACCTGCGTAGGGGCAGGCGACTATCATTCCTTAAGGGATCTAATAAAATAAAGGGGATGATATTTATGAATTTAAAATTTACCGGCCTTTCCAAAGAATATGGGGGCAGATCCATATTTAATAGTTTGGAAGGTCAAATAGACGGAAACGATAGAGTAGGCTTGGTTGGTACCAATGGTATCGGCAAGACGACCTTGGCGAACATTCTAGCGGGCAGAGAACAGGAAGATGCAGGGAAAATAATTTATTCGCCACCCCACATAAATATTCTCTATTTACAACAGTATCCCAAATTTGATGAAGTGGGCACTGTCTATGAATATATTCTGGGATTTACATTAGAAGAGTATGGACGCAGTGGGCTGAGAAGCCTGGGAGAAGCGGGAGCCGCAGCTGGAACAGCCCTTAACAGGGCAGGCCTGGGGGAAGAGAAATGGGGTCAATCGGCTGCAAGCCTAAGCGGTGGTGAAAAAACAAAGCTACTCCTCTCTAGAGTATTTATAGGGAAATTTGACTTTCTTATAATGGATGAGCCCACTAATCACTTGGATATGGAAGGTTGCGAATGGTTGGAGGATTTAATCAAAGGCTTGGATAAGCCCATGCTTATAATATCCCATGATCGATTCTTCCTAGATAATG
>JAAYSJ010000009.1 GCA_012518395.1 Clostridiales bacterium | reverse complement strand
GGCAGTCCTTCATATGTACTGCCTTAAGGGAAGAAAAATACCGCAACCTGTATGATTCGACTTGGGCGCTTATGGGTCACGAGCTATTGGCTACAATGGATAAAAGTAAGGGATTATTTTCCCAAGAGACTATCCTTCAGTATCCTGACCTGGAGGAAAGGATCCAAGTATATAAAAAGATTGGGCTAATGCATCATGGAAGCCTTGTCTAGGCCTATTAAATAGGCTTTTGATTTTCTGATAAGAACCTGTCTGCCAACATTCCCCAATCCTCCATAAATATGCCCATTAGATTGGGCCTTCTTCTTATTGCCAGGGGATGGTACGATACAAGGCAAGGGCGATCCATAACAGAGCGCCATACCCCTCTGAGGCTTTTTACACTAGTTTCTTTATCGCCAAATACTGTTTGGATCACCACATCCCCCAGGCAGACTATAAATTTTGGGTCGATAGTCTCGATCTGCCCAAACAGAAAGGGTTTACTAAATTCCCTGGCCCTTTCCTTGTCATATTTTTTTAGAGGTCTGCATTTTAATAGATAAGTCAGATAAAAATCATGGGCATCAAGACCGACCCGGTGTATTGCCCCTTGCAATGTCTGCCGTGTACCGCATACATATTCTCTGCCCTCTTTATCCACACGTTCCCCGGGGTTGTCCAAAATAATGAGAATCGGCGCATTAGGGTTTCCCTCCCCCCAAATCATACGCGATTTTTCAGTGCATACCTCGCATTGATTATAATATTTCAGCGCCCCGCTGGGAACCTGATCCTCGGGCCATATTTTTGGTACAAAGTCTGAATCTTTCATAATGCCCTCCTGCCTCCCTGCTCCTATAACGGATTCTCTATATAAATTAACCTTGCTTATGGAAAGCATTCTACATATCAATTTAAACATTTTTATGTCTATCCTATCTGTATGTTTCGCATTAAATAACGATTATGCCGCTTCTATGAAAATAGAATTATTATCAGCTGCATAATTGTCATTTTACATTCGGATGCTATAATGCAAAACATTTTCCTTGATTCACATGTCACGAATAATACATTACTTTTGTTCAAAATCAAATGGTCCTACTGATTTTGGAATGATAAATCTTTTTCGCGACATATCTGTATCGCTATTCCATTATATTATTGTATATTTCCCCTAAACAATGTGATATAGTTAGTAGCGTTGACGTGTTTTTATTATATAGTTTCTAGGTACAATCACAGGATTTAACTAAAACAGTATTGCAGGGGGGCATTTTATGTTTTCACTCTTAATTATAATTATTTATCTTGTCTTTATTAGTCTAGGGTTTTCAACCCCGCTTTTAGGCTCAGGCTGGCCGGTTATGCATACAGAGCTAGGGGTACCTATATCCTATGCAGGTATAATTTCTATGATTATAGCTGGAGGAACGATAATATCGGGTCTCCTGGCAAATAGGGTTACAAGAAGGTTTGGTACCCAAAAAGTAGTTGCCCTATGTCTATTGATAACGGCTGCATCATTATTTGGTTTTTCCCTCTCTGGCTCCTTTATTATTCTTTGCCTACTGGCTATCCCTTACGGTCTTTGTTCCGGCGCCATAGATGTTGCTCTTAATCAATACGTTGCTCTTCATTATACATCCAAGCATATGAGCTGGCTCCATTTCTCCTGGAGCTTTGGGTCGGCTATCAGCCCATATATTATGGGCTATTGTTTGACGGCAGGACGAGGTTGGAGCGCAGGGTATCGCTGGGTCACCCTCATCCAAATAATAGTCACGGTTATCCTCTTTGTAAGCCTGCCGTTGTGGAAAAGGAAGGATTCAGAGGAAGTGCATTCTATCAACTCATCCAAAGTTTTGAGTGTCCCACAGGCTCTGGGTATAAAGGGGGTAAAGGCCGTCCTCATTAGTCTCTTTGCTTATTGCGGTATTGAAGGGGTTACAGGTCTATGGGCCAGTAGTTATCTTGTTGAATTCCAGGGTCTCCATCCCGAGGTAGCAGCGACATTTGCGTCATTGTTCTTTATAGGGGTCACCGCTGGGCGCCTAATTAGTGGTTTCATCGCTGACAAGACGGGAGATAAATTGCTTATTAGAGTTGGAACGATTATCGTTATCTTAGGTATAGCCTTGGTGGCTATCCCCTTTGTAGGCGGTACACCGGCTCTCATCGGATTGATAGTTATTGGGTTGGGCACCGCTCCCATTTTCCCTTCAATAATCCATTCCACCCCATCGAATTTTGGAGCCGGGAACTCCCAGGCTATAATAGGAATACAAATGGCAAGCGCCTTTACCGGGCTTACCTTTATGCCCCCACTATTTGGTTTTATTGCAGGGGTCATAGGAATCTGGGTATACCCATTGTTCTTATTATTACTTGCGGTGCTTATGCTTGTTACATCAGAAATGCTTAATAGGAAATTGACCGTGGAAACGAACAAAACTATACCTTCTAACCCATAGGATATTAAGGTTTGGATTATTGCAAAAAATGAAATAATTAATTGACATAAACCCCACCATATGCGAAACGCTATAATATCCCCCAGAATAAATCCATTTGGGAGGTAAGGAAGAACAGGGCCACCCCTATACCCACCACTTTTATTATCTGTTTGGGGGATTGATATAAAACCAGAATCGTAGCTATCCATAGGATCAATTCTAGGATATTTGTAATATCAAAATACCATAATCCGAAGGCAAAGGCTTGCCTTGAAATAAATGTAACTATAATCGATGATATAAAAAGGGCTACAGATCCTTTACCCTTTGCATACCAACATATAGAAGCCATAATTGGCGAAATGAAAGTCATAGTAACCCAAATCATCATATAGGATTTTGGGAAGAATCCGGCAATCTTAATGGTATATATGTAGTAGCTACTTACCATGCCGACAAAGAACAAAAAAACATTTATGGCAGCCCTAATTGGGGATTTACTATACAGGGATATGAGCACTGCAAGGAAGATCCAAATTCCCATGTGGGAAAAAAAGTTTCTTAAATCCAACATTTGGAGAAAGGACGGTAACAAATTGCTGGCAGTTTCATCAAGCGCCTTGGAGACTATGCCTAATATGATTCCAAAGACAAGCACCAAGGTTGAATATAAAATTTTCCTTGATATGGACACCCTTGTGGGTTTTCGTATTCTGTTTAATAAATCCTTCATATAGCCCCCAATAGATTTAAAAATTTTTGACCCCTTCATTTTTCCGAATTAACCAAGTCCCAAATATGAATTTATCATAATTCTTTGTATATGGCTACACCATTTTTGTGGGGGCAGTCAGATAATCCGTTTTCTTGCAATCCCCAAATAATTCGGCATATTGTAGGGGCGGTCTGTGACCGCCTGGTTTTAAACCTAATATAATAAGGTTAGCGGGCGACCAAAGGTACGCCCCTACGCTATTTATGCACAGCGGGCTTGCCATGGCATGGCGACCCGGGCGGCCGAAGGCCGCCCCTACACTTTTTGATAATTCAGATAAGAGATCGCTCCTACTCGGCTTCTTCCAGGATTGTATTCAATGAATGAATGCCGCTGATCAGCGATTGATATGGATAATCCGCGTAATTGGGCAGCATTTCGTAGGTAATATAATCGTCATAACCTATCTTCTTGAGACTCTTCATTACTTCCTTAAAAGGTACATCCCCAGCCATTAAATCGACAAAGGCACCCAATCCGGCCTGAGAGCAACGATAATCACAGAAGTGAATCTTTTTAATTCTGCTCCCAAGGATTTCGATCCAATGCTGTGGATATCCAATATACATGATATTGCCTACATCAAAATAGGCGCCTACATAATCAGATCCAATCTCATCGATTAGATTACGCATTTCAAGGGGTGATAACAGGAACTTATTCCATACATTTTCAAGACCTATGTTTACTTTTACTTTCTCTGCATGCTCCGCAACGATACTAAAGGTTTCCTTTGCTCTTTCATAGGCGTCATCGTAGCTTACCAGAGGTTTACCAGAAACAAAATTAGATCCACAATAGCCTGGGACAGCTAGGATGGTATCCGCCCCTAATGCTGCTGCTATATCTAACTGTTTTCTCAAAACAACACGACAATATTCGCGCTCTTCGGCATCAGGGCTTACAATATTGTAGTCCCATAATAACCATGTGCCCACGCTTGGAATTTCCAACCCAAAATCTTCGGCCATTGTCTTTATTCTCTCTAGATCTTTGTCTGGGGTATCCATGGTAATCTCCCCTATACTCCCAAGGACAAGCTCTACACCATCATATCCGGCAGCTGCCATTTTAGACATAGCCTCTTTTAAGTCAATATCTTGGGCAAAAGAAAAGAAACTCGCACCCTTTTTCATTTACCTTCCCTCCTATATTCAAAGATACTTAAAAAGGACAGCATATCGCTGTCCTTTTACAAATTACAGTTTAATTACTTTACCAGTCTCAAGGGATTCCTTAATAGCCAGCATAATACGAATAACATCTCTTGATTCTTCTATAGGCACTAGCTCGGGCTCTTTGTCTTCTGCTATGCAATCTGCAAAATAATCTATTTCCAGTTGATATGCATTTAGCTCATCTATTGGAACCTTTACCGGTGCTTTGCCTGTTTCGTATCTCATCAATGCACGGCGGAAACTACTGGGATCTTCCAGGTTCATCCCTGCCCCCAGGTTATATTCTGCTGTGACATCTTGACCCACAACCCGATATGTCATGGTAAATGGAAAATCGTCTGTCATCTCGTATGCACCTTCAATAGCACAGGTGACACCGTTCTTGAAGGTCAAAGATGTTACAACATGGTTCCAGCAATCGTCTTCATTTTTATAGCCCACGGCATATACAGAATCCGCCTCACCGAACATAAAGCGGGCCACGTCTATGTCATGGAGGTGCAAATCGTACAACCCGCCGCCGCTTTGATTTGGATCTGTATTCCATCCCATCCATGCTGGGAACTGAGAGAGACGATTAGCGTACACCATTTTGATCCGTCCAAAATCGCCATTATCCAGCATCTCTTTAATCTTCACATATTCGGGCCAGAAACGAATAACCTGGGCCACCATGAACTTTACCCCTGCCTTCTCGGTAGCATCGATCATCCTATCCAAGGATTCCAGGGTCAGAGTAACTGGTTTTTCGCATAATACATGGACTTTATGCTTGGCGCCTAAAAGCACCATTTCTTCGTGTACATGGGTAGCTACACAGATATCAATGAAATCTATGTCTTCCTTTTCCAGCATCTCCTCAGCGCTTTGATAGTACTTGCAATTATACTTGTCCGCTAGCTTTCTTCCAGATTCTTCACTTCTATTTACTACAGCTGCCAGTTCAACTTTATCAGAACCTGCAATAGCCTCAGCATGATCCTCGCCTATGAAGCCACTTCCAATTAACCCTACCTTTAACATATTGTCCTCCTTCTCGCTAAATACAATAGTTTTTGTTTTGTTCTCTATTCCTTTCTGTAAGCATCAATATTGCTCAGTATAACAGCAGCAACAATAATTAATCCTGATATGATCTCCTGTACATAGGTATTGACCTCTAATATGGTCATAGAGTTTGAGATTATGCCCATAAGCACAACACCTAAAAAGGCACCTAATACCGTTCCCTTGCCGCCTTCGAAGGTAATACCGCCGATGATTGCACCAGTCAGTGCAGTCAGCTCATATCCTGCGCCTCCCTGGGCAGTGATGGAATCTAAACGAGAGGCGTAGAGAATCGCCGCTATCCCACAATAAAGGCCACTGAGTGTATAGGCTAAGATCTTATGCTTATCAACCTTTATACCTGAGAGATAGGCATTCTTCTCATTACCCCCTATGGCCACTATACGCCGCCCATATTTTGTTCTGTTGACAACAATTGATGCTACAATAACAAGAGCAATAAAAATCAAAAGTGTAATGGGGATAATATCAAAGAGCTTTAATTTACGCAATTCCTCGAAGGCTAATTTAAAGGACATGAATCTTCCTTCAGTAATCAACAAGGCAATACCGAAATAAGCTCCACTCATACCCAATGATATAATAAGGGGCATACATTTGCTCTTTGCGATGATTAAGCCATTTATAAATCCGCATAATACAGCAACCAACAGACCAAGGGGGAGGGCAATAGCCAGGTGAATGCCCTTGGTCAACAGGACCGACATCACACAGCCGGATAGAATCATAATATTTCCGATTGATAAGTCTATTC
>JAAYSJ010000114.1 GCA_012518395.1 Clostridiales bacterium | reverse complement strand
TTCCAGCCCCTCCAAACTGCCTTCTAAACTCATACTCCAGCCCCTCTTTATTGAATGTACAATAATCCATCTCTAGGCCATACCCAAATATGCAAAGTTTCTCCCCTACCTGTTTTCTAATTTCAACTGGATCAACCTCATATTGTTTACGCCCCTGCTCCAATACAAGTGCATCAATAGGTAGTTCCACAACTTTATCCAGGATGGGCATCAAATCTCCTAAAAACCAATACAGCACATGAATGCCTTTTTCTTTGGCCATCTCGCATATTCTTTTCTCCCAAGGAAACACTAAATTAGCATAATCCTTAGGTGATATTGTGTCAGCGCCAGTATAATAACTTGTAAACCATAAGGCTTTTCCTCCGGCCTTTATACCGGGATCAAGCAAGGCTGCTTCTACTTCAGTATATCTTTCTACTATTCCCGTAAACAAGTTGCGTTCCAGCATCATAGTCATTAGGCCTTCTTCATAACCTCCGCATGCGTTCATGGCTCGTACGAATGGCGTAGTTATCTGAAAGCTGAAATGCTTTTGGGGATATTTTTCTGATAGATGCTTTAGTGGTAATAAATACCCGCTATCTTCTATTTCCCTATCTGAAGGGGGTGTGGGAACTTCCCTATCTATATCTGCTATTGTCATAATTTTTGATACCCCTGCATTTGATAAATTCCTCTTAATTGGGGTACCGTCTTCCTTTGTTTTAGATCCATCAGGCAACAAACGATACTTTTCCCCTGTATACTTCTCGGTTACTATCCAATAATCTTTCAGTTTTTCTACAGTATGGTTATTCATCCAACTGCCATTATGTCCTGCAAAAACACACATTCCATCTAGTTCATGGCGTACAAAAGCTCTTTCCATATGCTCTGCCAATTCTTTCCCGGAACAATTTATAAAATCACGCATATCTTTACCTTGAATTGCCATCATATAGCCATCATCATAAGCAGCATATGTTGGTACCCTGTCTGGTTTCAATCCGTCCAATGCCATTTCTACTCTTTCAAATGATTTCATCCTTTCCTTTCCTCCTGTCGTTTAGGTATATCCCTATTAATGATAGCTAGGGCATTGCCCATTAGTGTCTTTTGATGTTATCTTATAATTTATTTTTCGAATTTAAAGGAATATAGGTTTACATCCTTCATATAGAACCGCATACGCACCGGTCTTCCCGCCAATACAGAGATGTCTTTTGAACCCTTCCAAGATACGGTGTAATCAAGCCTGTCACCTATTATCTCATCACAATCACTTAGGGAATATCCCTCAATAGTGTTTCCGCTTATATCTTGAAATTCAATTTTCATTCCGCCTATTATAGTAGTAGACACATTAAGAGTAAGGCTATTTCCTTCAAATACAAAAGTCTTGGTCGAAGTCTCATGGCCTTTACCATCAGCATATAATGACATAAACCCATCCGGCCTTATAGTATAGCGGCGAAGTTCTATAGAATCTTTCCAGTATTTTTCGCAGGAATAGACAGATATTTCCTTAGGTTCACCCTTAACAGACGATTCAGTTTCACACATACCGATAGAGATGTCGCCATCCCCGTAAATCCAATTATATTCATTCGCGATACCAGGTCTTAAATATGCCTCTTCAGTTCTTCTCCAACTCTTTCCATCACGGCTCGACATAAATACACAATCCGTTAAAGCCAACCCATACCTCGGATCATGTTTCATGCGGTTTTTGCGATGAATTGGGTCTGACATCTGATCATATGAAGAAGACCATTCCCTTTCAATATATCGCATAGGAAAACCTATAAACATGTGAGGAGCGCGATAATATTGGGTGATGGAGCTTGAATATAGGGGAATATCCGGGCTATTGCCAAAATCGAGCATTTGGGGGGCAGACCAATTTATAAAATCCCCTGATTCACACCAACTGATATCCCGGATTCCATTAGATACGGTATTTTTAACATCGGATAAGGTCAAATCAGTATCAGGATTATGGAAGCTTCTTACATATGCCCAATACTTTTGCCGATATGGATCCCAAAATGCCAAGTTCGATGAATCAAAGGTTCCCTCTATCGACAAAGGCTTATCAAACATCGGCGTCCAATGATAACCATCAGACGACTTATAAACAGATAACCTACCCCATCCACCCTCAAATGCTTTATACTTTTGATCTGCCGGACAACTAGGGTTAGTGTCAATAAAGGGTATGAAATTATCTAGTTTTGTTGTGTTATCATATTCTGTTTTGTCAAAGACAATATTGTTATCCTTACTGTTTTCGTATTCAATAATACCTAGAGATGGTCGTACCCAGTTAGTGCCATCAGTGCTTTCTATGCAACAGACATACCGTGGCCTGTCTCTAAAATACTTTTTCCCATCGGGACTTGTTGAGTCCTTCGCGGTATAATATAGACGGTACTTTTCCCCATCATGTATAATAACCTGATAGCCTGTCTGTGTACCTTCATAGGGAGCATCAAATCTAAAGCATATTTCCTGCTTGGTAGGCTGGTGTAATACTAATTTGGCTGTAGTTGAATGAATGAAATATTCGTCCACCAATAGCTCTCTTCTTGTGCCTATGTTCTCTATATTATCCATTTTATACATCCCCTTTTCCATATTATCCTGCTGAATTTATCTCCAGCCCTTTTTAAAGTTCACTTATATAAGCATTAGGAGTACTAAACCTTTTTTTATAAGATATAATATTGAAAGTGAAAACCCTTTCTACCTTAAGTGACAGGCTACAAGATGATCAGGATTTGTATCGCTAGGTTTAAGGGCAGGCTCCTTTTCCTTACAAATATCTATGCATTTGTAACAGCGGGGGTGAAATTTACATCCCTTTGGCGGATTAACCGGAGATGGTACGTCCCCCTTAAGGATTATCCTTTCACTTTTTGCTCCTACCACCGGCATAGGCACCGCAGAAAGTAATGCCATTGTATAGGGATGCAGGCAGTTATTATGAAATTCAACAGCCTCTGCTACTTCAACTATTTTCCCTAGATACATTACTGCTATTCTATCGCTCATATATTGCACTACGCTTAAATCATGGGCTATGAATATATAGGTGAGATTGTATCCTTTTTGCAATTTTCTCATGAGATTCATTATCTGTGATTGTATTGAAACATCTAGAGCAGATACAGGTTCATCACATACTATAACCTCCGGATTCATAGCTAGTGCCTTTGCTATGGATATACGCTGTTGTTGGCCTCCAGAAAATTCGTGAGGAAAACGATACATATAATCCGGTTGTAGATTAACAGTCTCTAACATTTCAGCAATTTTATTTTTACGCTCCTGCTTATTCCCTAAACTATGTATCTTCATAGGCTCATCAAAGGCTGATAATATGTTTTTCATAGGATTTAAAGATGCATATGGGTTTTGAAAAACCATTTGAATCCGCCTTCTTGCCTCAAAACTCTCCCTTTTGTCCAAGTCTTGCAGACCTTTCATTTCCCCGCTATCGACTGCCTTTAGTCGTATCTCACCCCCTGTAAGGCTACATAGTCTTAGAATCGTCTTACCAAGAGTAGTTTTCCCGCACCCGCTTTCACCCACAATTCCTAGGGTCTCACCTTTTTTTACATCAAGTGTGACGCCGTCTACGGCCCTAACATATCCCGTTACTTTGCGAAAAAACCCGGACGTTATGGGAAAATGTTTTTTAACATTTTTCAATTCTAATAAAGTATTATTTTTATTTGTGATCACTGCCACCGCTCCCCTCATACAGCCAACATCGCACTTCATGCCCTTCTTCTACAACTCTCACAGGAGGATGCCCATCTTTACAATGCTGGCAAATCTGATCGCACCGAGGACTAAATTCGCAGCCCTGAAACACATCGGAACCATCCGGGGTATTTCCACGTATTGATCTCAGTTCAGTGTTTTTATCGATCCCCAAGACTGGCACAGACCTTAAAAGGGCACTGGTATAAGGATGCAGCGGATTATTAAAAACTTTTTCCAAAGGACCATACTCTACTATTCTCCCCATATACATCACTGCGACTTCATCACAGGCTTCCGCAACAATACCCATATTATGTGTGATCAATATAATGGAAGTGCCGTAATCCTTCTGAATATCCCTCATTAGACTTAGAATCTGTGCTTGTATCGTAACGTCCAAGGCAGTAGTAGGCTCATCAGCAATTAATAACTTCGGGTTGCATACCATAGCGATAGCAATCATTACCCTTTGTTTCATCCCTCCAGAAAACTGATGGGGATAATGGTTGTATCTTTCTTCTGGTTTTGGTATCCCTAGCTTAGCTAAAAGGTCAATTATTCTTTTCCTAGCTTCGTTCTTACTAATTTTTTCATGTTCAAATAGGATTTCTTCAATCTGTTTTCCTATTGTATAGACTGGATCCAACGAAGATAAAGGATCCTGAAAAATCATTGAAATATGCTTGCCCCTAATAGAACGTATCTCTTTACTATCCCGCTTGTAATCAGATAGCACATATTCCTTGCCAACCTCAGGTGAATATTTAATTGTCCCTTTACAAATATTCCCTGTCTTGGGCAGGAGTTGAACAACCGAATGAGCTGTTACACTTTTCCCACAACCGCTCTCACCTACAATGCCAAGGGTTTTTCCGCGTTTAACCGAAAGGCTCACGTCATTCACTGCGTGCACTATTCTTTTACCTACCTTAAATTGTGTTTTTAGGCCGTCTATGCTTAAAACGATATCTTTATTCATAACATATCTCCTTATTGTCTCACGTCTAAAACATCACGGAGGCCATCCCCAAAGAAATTTACACTAAGGGCGAACAGTGAAATCATCAGACCAGGAACGACCCATAACATTGGGTGATTTTGAAATATATCAAGACTCTTTGCGGAATTTATAATGTTTCCCCATGTAGCTACATTAGGCGGAACCCCTATACCCAAAAAGCTTAGTGCAGATTCCTCTAATACAAAGTCAGCTGTGGCTAATGTGATTGATACTATTACCGGTCCTAATGTATTAGGCAAAAGATGGCGAAACATAATGGATATACCGCTAATACCATTTGCTATACAGCTCTCCACAAAAGGTTCTTCACGCAAGGACATTATTTTACTGCGTACTATACGCGCTACTCCCATCCAGCCTGTAACACAGAATATTATTATCAGGTTTGACAAGCCCCTTCCCACAAGCCCAACCATTACAAGCACCAGTATCGTGCTTGGGAAGGAAACAAAGGTCTCACAAAAATATAGGATTATTGCATCTACCTTTCCCCCAAAATATCCTGCTATACAGCCTAGTATAACGCCAATAATAGATGCCCCCAACGCACTTGCAATCCCTACTAATATAGATACCCTGCCGCCATATACTAATCTAGCGAAAAGATCCCTTCCAGCATTGTCTGTACCAAGCCAATGCTCAGAAGAAGGAGCCTGTAGTCGCTTGTAAGAATCAACATAGTTTGGATCATGCGGGGTGATAAATGGAGCAATTAAAGACATTATAATCAAGATTGCTACAACTATTAATCCAAAAAGTGCTAGACGGTTTGTATAAAATTTCTGTATATTGCGTTTAGCGATGCTAGATTTTATTGTTTTTTTGGTATTCATAATTTTCCCTTTCATTTTTTCAGTTAAAGCGGATACGCGGGTCCAATAAGGCCGCTAACATATCTACTAACAAACTAGATACCAAAATCATAGTAGCTATTACCATAGTAGAAAACATAACAACAGGGATATCAGAGCATGAAATTGCATCTAATATCATCCTTCCCATTCCAGGATAATTGAATATATTTTCAATAATAACTGCCCCAGAGACAAGTACTGGAATTCTATTAACCAGTATGATCATTACTGGGATTAAAGCATTACGGAGCCCATGATTGCAATTTACTCTGAATTCACTTATCCCCTTGCTGCGAGCTGCTTTAATATAATCCTTGTTAAGAACATCAAGCATTGAACCGCGTGTATATCTCATCAGGGTAGCTATATAACCAATGGCCAAACATAGAACAGGCAAAACTAAATACTCGATTCGGTCAAAAAATGTTTCTTTACCCACAGCTACCCTACCACCGGTTGGCAACCAACCAAGGTGCAATGAAAATATAGCTATACAGCATAAACCTAAGAAAAATTCTGGAACTGATGTCCCAATGATTCCCAACGTGGTATTCGTATAATCTATAATAGAATTATGTTTTATTGAAGAAATGTATCCAAGGGTCAGCCCTAATATATTTGCTATAACCAATCCAAAAAAGGCCAGTTCCAGTGTTGCCGGTAACCTTCTCGCAATCATCACTCTAATGCTTGCCCCTGAAACCATGCTATAACCGAAATCACCTTTCAATACTCCTGAGATCCATCGTAAATACCTTACAGGTAATTTCTCATTTAACCCAAGGCTCTCCCTTAAGGTTTCAAGCTGTACTGGGCTTAGTTTCGCACGTTGATCAGGTGGTATCAAATGGTCTATGGGATCCCCTGGTACAAAGGATAACCCAATAAAAATTAGTATGGATATAATCAGTAATTTCGGGATAAGTAATAATACCCTTTTAAAAAAGTATCCTAGCATATATTAACCCCCAAGGATTTAATAAATAGTATATAAACCTGATAATATATTTTTATCACATTGATATTCATTAGAGGGGTTATAGCCCCTCCTAATGAATATTCTTTTGTTAGGATGGTGTTATCACTTCATCAATCTCCATTGATCAAATCCCCAATCACCAAAATTCAATGCATATTCTCTATGTTCATGCCATTCCGGATCAAAGAATAGTTTGTTTTTATTGTAAATGGCAACCCTACTTAAAGTATAAACTGGAATATCTATACAATAATCAAGGGCTTCTGCTTGCAATTTATCTAAATAATATTTCATCTCTTCATTGTTCTTTGCTTCCAGATAACCATTCCACAATGGTCTAAAGGTCTCATTTCTATATTCCGTATCCCCAAAATAATTATCATATATCGAACCAGGCAATAGATAGGCATAGTTTTCAAAAAAACTGCTTGTGGCAGATCCCGCATATAATATATCCCAATTTCTTTGCACATCAATTGCTGCATCTAAATCACCGGTTAATAGGGTAGCATCGGCCTTTATCCCACCATCTGCCAAGTTCTGCTTGACTAATTCCATAAAATCTGTAGTTTTTTGATCATCATAATAATAAACAATTCGTACAGTTCTATCAAAATCGAAGTTAGCCCCCTTTAGCAATTCTTTTGCTTTCCCAATATCCCGTTTGAAAAGTGGGATATCTGCATTGTACTCATCTGATAATGGTGAGACGCCTGTGCTTAGTGCCAGCCCTTGCCCTTCATAAAAATTAGCAAGTGCTTCTTTATCTAGTAGTAAATTAATCGCTTGGCGGACTTCCTTTTTTTGCATATCATCATTGTATTTCCCATCTGTAGAACCTACCGTATTAAATTGAAATTCTCTATAATATGTAGATGGGATCAGATCATAAGTTAAGTCTGGGTTCTGGGATACCACATTGTTAGCAAAGGCTATATCGTTAGCACCACTTGAGGTGTTTCGATAATCGAGCTCCCCAGCTATAAAGGCAGCGGCCTCGGCCTCGGCGCCGCCAACCCTATAGCTTGTAAAGGTTACATTTTTGATAGCAGGCTGCGATCCATAATATCCCTCATAAGGAACTGCCGTACAATAGTTAGCAAAAGAAACTTGGTCAATTTTATAAGGACCACACAAAATAGGCTTTGTCCAAAAAGTTTCGTCAATACTTACCTTATCAGCCTCTACATCTCCAAGCAGATGCTTTGGCAAGATAACCATTCGACATAGATGATGGGTAAATAAACTATTGGGAGAAGACAACTTGAAAGTCACTACGTTATCGTTTAATTCTATCCCTGAAACAAGATCTGCTTCTCCTTCAATTACAGCATTACTACCTTCAATAGAAGTGTAATTTTGCTTGAATACCGCATGCGGATCTCGAAACATGGCGTTAAAACTAAAAACAACGTCCTCAGCTGTCACAGGCTCTCCATCATGCCAAGTCGCATCTTCTCTGATCTTAAAGGTATATTCTAGAGCATCATCAGACATTGACCAGTCTGTAGCTAAACGATTGACAAAGCTGTTACCGCCTACATCATATTTGATCAGAGTATCTGAGACCATATCCCACATCAGGCATTGATTATCCCGCCAAGGGCTTTCAAAAATGTCATCACCTGCAGATCCACCCCAAACCAAATTTAAAACACTTGTTTCATTGAAATCTTCTTCAGCTGGCGTTCCTTCAACTTCCCCTCCAACAGTCCCAGCTTTCTCAGAGTCCCCGCTATCTTTACTTGAAGAACACCCTGAAAATAGCGTCAGCAATAGAGCAACCGATAATAGTATCAAGATAACCTTTTTCATTATTGCTTCCCTCCTAATTTTATTTTGCTTTTAGACTTATATCCGTTCTAGTTTGTCAAATTTATATTATACTTGGGTTTATCCTAAATCAATGGTCTTACAAGAAATGACCAATAAAGCTTACTAAATGTTAATATAGCGGACTGAAACAGTTTGCAAACATTTTTGTTTATAAATATAATAGTATATGATATATAACACCCTATGAGCGGAGGGCTCTAAATGAAAGTCATTCGTCATATTTGGTATAAGTACCTAAGTGTTC
>JAAYSJ010000113.1 GCA_012518395.1 Clostridiales bacterium | reverse complement strand
CTATTTTATATTATTGTATTAAAAATATTATAAGCTCCAATAAGAAGGGAGGCTCCAGCTACCTTTATTATAAATTGGCCGGCGGAGTCTTATTATCTGTAGCTCTGATTGCTCTATTAGTCAGTGTATATAAGTACACCATCGGTAATCAGATGCCCCTGGTGGCAGAGAAATATCTGGAGACGGAAGGTTATGCCTATATTAAAGGGCAAGGCTATGATATCAGTGACTATGAAGTGTATCTTAGTGAAAACGTCTTTGAAAATGACAACGGCGCCACAGCCATCTATTCCAAATTTGAAAAGGACGGGGAGGATCTCTTTACCATAATCGATATGCAAAAGGGGGATAAAGGATGGGAGGTATTATCCCATCATATCATAACAGGGGACTATGAAAATTATCCTGGAATCAAGAAGAGATTTTATCCTATAAAAGCGGCTGCCCCATAAGAATTATTGTGAAAAGCCATAAAAGAAGTTATAATAATACACAATATGACATATCCTACATCAGATGGGGTTCTGTGGGCAGGCTACCAACTGATTAGGCTTACCGGTTTGAAATATAGTATAATGGGGTAAGAATCTTATAGTAGAGGCATATCATTAAACAAGTAGTTTCAAACAAATGGTTGAGAGGAGCTGGCCAGTATGAAGATCAATATCAGCGGAAAGAATTTGGAGATCACCGATTCACTGAGAAACCAGGTCAACAAAAAGGTTTCAAAGCTTGGGCGCTATTTTGGTGACAACGTGGAAGCCCAGGTGACCATGTCGGTAGAAGGCTACCGCCATATAATCGAGGTGACCATCCCCTTCGATGGGATAGTAGTCAGGGGCGAGGAGTCCACTGACGACATGTACGCATCCATTGATAAGGTACTGGATATACTGGAAAGGCAGATACGAAAACACAGAACCCGACTGGAGAGAAAGATTAAAAAGGGAGCCTTTAAAAACGACACTCCTTTATTCAGCCCCGATGTTCCCTTTGAAGAGGGTGAATTACCAAAGATCGTTCGAACAGAAAGGTTTGCTATCAAACCTATGGACGTAGAAGAGGCTACAATGCAGATGGAGCTTTTGGGTCATAGTTTCTTTGTCTTTGCCAATGCCGGTTCGGAAGAGGTAAACGTGGTCTATAAGCGGAAGGATGGTAACTACGGCTTAATAGAACCGGAGTTTATGTAATACAGTAGGGGCGGTCTTTGACCGCCCGGTTTTTTTTGATCCATATGTTATACATTAAACCGGAAATTGATAATATCTCCGTCTTCCACTATGGCTTCTTTGCCCTCAAGTCTGGCCAGACCCTGTTCTTTTAATTTTTGCATGGAACCGTGGGTCTTAAAATCCTGAAACCTGGCGACCTCTGCCCGTATAAAGCCCCGGGCAATATCCGTATGGACTTTGCCAGCGGCATCTCTTGCTATGGTACCTGCCTTTATAGGCCATGCCCTGACTTCATCTTCCCCAACGGTTATAAAGGAAATGAGACCAAGGAGGTCATAGGCGGCCTTGGCAAGTTTTCCTACCCCCGTTTCTTCGATTCCCATCTCCTCCATAAAGAGGGTTCTGTCTTCCTCCTCCAGGTTGCTTATCTCCAACTCTGTTTTGGCGGAGACTTCTACAATGGGGATGTTTCTTTCTTGGGCGTACTGATCAACCTCATCCTTCCTATAATATTCCCCGGATGCAAACTGTTCGTCATCCATATTTACAAGAAGGATAAGGGGTCTTTCAGTTAAGAAATTATAAGTTCTAAGTATCTGCTCCTCCTCATCGGTCAAGTCCATATTAAAGAGAGGCTGCTCTTTTTCAAGGCATTCCTTGCACCTTTTGATCAGTTCCAGCTCCTGTCGATTCTCGGCGGTGATTTTTTTGCCCGTTTCAATACGGTGTATACGGTTCTCTATTATGGCAAGGTCGGCAAAGAGTAGTTCTAAATTTACGGTCTCTATATCCCGTAGAGGGTCTATGCTCCCTTCGGTATGGAATATGGTATCATCTCTAAAGGCTCTGACCACATGAACCAGAGCATCTACCTGACGAACAGCCTCAAGAAAATGAAGGGACGAACTTTTGCCTGCAGTATCTGTGGGCTGGATGCCTTGAATATCTATAACCTCTACAGCGGCATAGGTAGTCTTCTTGGGATTATAGATTTTTGACAAAAAGTCGATCCTATCATCCGGGATATTGGCCATACCTATATTAGCGCCAGCCTTATTAGAAGATGCCGCAGACACCTCCGTTAAAAGCTGAAAGAAAGTCGTCTTTCCCGTGGCAGGCAGCCCTATTAATCCAATTTTCATTCCATATTACCTCCAAAATCAGTTATAAAAACAAATCAAAAAACATGATGTAGCTAAAAATCACCTAAGCCCGACGCAATCGGCATAAAAAAGACGCCTTCCGCGGCTATAGTGGGTTTTATAATTCTTTATATAAATTATAAGCAAGAATTAGGGAAACTACAACCGATAAGGACAAGAAATTAGCAAATTTTGATCTGGGTCAAAGTTTTACAGCAAAAAACCATATATTATACAACTGTTGCGAAAAATCTTATCATTTCCCATGGAATTATAAAATGGTGGTTGTACTTTGAATAAAAATTTATTTGGGTCTGGCCAATATAATAATTATTTAATACAAAATATATAGATAAAAGCTGGGACAGGCTGGAAGTAAATTCAATGTACACAGGGGATTAAATTTGTTACAATATGCGGTATGTTGTTAAAAATACGTCCTACTAACAGACAAAAATAGGTTGGGACGAAAAATACAGGGGGTAATACACATGAGTATGTTTTGTTATCAATGCCAGGAGGCCTCAAAGGGTACGGGCTGCACAGTCCGGGGCGTATGCGGAAAATCTTCGGAGGTGTCAAACCTTCAAGATCTCCTGATCTATACCCTAAAGGGTATCTCAGACATAGTAGTAAAAGGAGGTCTTGACGTAAAGGAATTAGGTTCTGTAAACCATGATATGATGGACAGCCTGTTTATGACCATTACTAATGCCAACTTTGACGATGAAGCCATTGAAAAGGCAGTTCGTAAGATGTTGTCGCTAAGGGACGGATTGAGAGCCAAAACAGAAAACCTAGAATTGCATGATAGTGCAACATTTCAAGTAACAGATAGTGAGTCCATGGCCAATAAAGCGACCACAATAGGTGTTTTGTCCACGAAAGACGAGGACATAAGATCCTTGCGTGAGATGATAACCTATGGTCTAAAGGGGCTGGCGGCCTATACTCATCATGCACTTAATATAGGCAAAGAAGACTACGAGCTATATAGCTTTGTATATGAAGCCCTGGCGGCAACCATCGATGACAGTCTAACTGCTGATGATTTGGTAGCTCTTACTTTAAGAACAGGTGAGCAAGGGGTTACAGCTATGGCTTTGCTGGACGATGCCAACACTTCCAAATATGGCAACCCGGAAATAACAGAGGTGAATATTGGAGTAAGGAATAATCCCGCTATCTTAGTATCAGGCCATGATTTGACGGACTTGGAACAGCTTTTAGAGCAGACCCAGGGTACAGGGGTAGACGTTTATACCCATAGCGAGATGCTGCCTGCCCATTACTATCCTGCCTTTAAAAAATATGATAACTTTGTAGGAAACTATGGAAATGCTTGGTGGAAACAGACCACCGAGTTTGAATCCTTTAATGGTCCTATACTATTTACCACCAACTGCATAGTACCTCCAAGAAAAGAAGAGATTAGAGCAAGGATCTTTACCACAGGTGCCTCGGGTTATCCTGGATGTGTTCATATCGAGGCTGATGACGAAGGTAAGAAAGATTTTACACAGATAATAGAGATGGCTAAGACCCTAAAGGCTCCCACAGAGATTGAAAGTGGAACCATTGTCGGCGGTTTTGCCCACAACCAAGTATTGGCTCTTGCTGATAAGGTTGTAGACGCGGTAAAAACCGGCGCTATCAAAAAATTCTTTGTAATGGCCGGTTGTGACGGCAGAATGAAATCCAGAGATTATTATACCCAGTTTGCCGGGAAACTGCCCAAGGATACAGTTATCCTTACTGCAGGGTGTGCCAAGTACAGATACAATAAGCTAGACCTTGGCGATATCGGCGGGATTCCCAGAGTGCTGGATGCAGGACAATGCAACGATTCCTATTCTCTGGCTGTAATAGCCCTAAAGCTAAAAGAGGTTTTCGCCCTTGAGGATATTAACGAACTGCCTATTGCCTACAATATCGCCTGGTATGAGCAAAAAGCTGTTATTGTATTACTAGCCCTACTATACCTCGGGGTAAAGAATATTCATTTAGGGCCTACACTGCCCGCATTCTTATCCCCCAATGTTGCCAATGTTTTAGTAGAGAAGTTTGGAATTTCCGGCATAGGCCAGGTAGATGAAGATATAAAGATGTTTATGGGTGCATAAATATATTAGAATATAGATAAATTTAGGGATCGGCATTTGCCGGTCCTTTTTATCGCAAATTTCTTGATGGGCAATGCTAGGCCTTCCAGTTAATCCCTAATACCCCATAATAACGACATTACTAATGTTTAACCATGCAGGATTATGCCAATTAAGAAGGCATTTAGTTGAACGATTCTTTGGGAAATAACACGGGAAATAAGGAAAACTCTACCTTTATACTTTATAATTAAACGAAAGGGAGACTTGTCCCAGGTTAGGTGTGCATATTTATCAGCTGGGGATTTTGGCATAGGGAGGAATAAGCCAGATGAAATTGCTTATAGTTGATGAACATCCCTTGATAAGGGAGGGTATAGCAGCCGTATTGTCTGTGGAAGCCACCATAGGACAGATAGAGCAGGCAGCCACATCGGAGGAGGCAGTCAATGGTATACTTAATTCCAGCCCTGATATAGTATTGATGGATATAGAACTTGACAAGGGGGATAGCTTAAATGTTATACCTAAGGCTAGGGAAATGGGGAAGTCGTGTAAGTTTGTAATCATCACCTCTTCAACAGACTATAAAGATTTTCAGAGGGCTGAAAGTTTTGATGTGGACGGCTACATACTTAAGGATGCTTTCCCCGAGGAAATACTGCTGGGTATAAAGCTCATTAGCCGGGGTCGAAAATATTATGATCCTGCCGTTTTGCAAATGATTCTTGACGAACGAAATAACAAGTCGTCAGGAGGGTTGACCCCCAGGGAAAAAGAGGTGCTGATGGAACTGGGGAAAGGTAAGAGCAATAAACAAATTGCAGAAAGACTCTTTATAACCGAATATACAGTTAAAAAACATGTAAGCCAGATCCTTTCAAAGCTAAATCTGGCCGACAGAACCCAGGCAGCCCTATATGCCAATAGTAACAGATCCATTAATGGGTAACACCCAAATAAAATATTGTAGCGAAGGTCATCCGGTGAGCAGATCACCGGTTTTTGTTTTTAAAAAGATAGATTATATTCCGTTTCAGTTCCAGCAACGATGGAAGGTGCCGAGAAGCAGCTTCACATGCTTCCAAAGAACCATGGCCAATACCAAAGTGGGGGTAAGGCCTATACCCAAGGCGGCTAGCGATACACTTTTTATCCATCTATTAAATCAACTTTTAGCGGTAACCAAAGTAGACTTAAGGGTGCTGTGAGAAAACAAGGACATGCCTATAATGAATACAGATATGGCATGAAATACATAAAACTGTGACATATGCCTTACAAAAATAAATTCTTTAGGAGGTGAAAAAATGATAAACAGATATGTTAAATCATTTTTAGCAATCCTTTTAGCAGCTGTTTTTATCATTATGCTCAGTGCCGGAACCTTGGCTGATACAGCCCAGGATCCAGGGGCAGACGATCCAAAAGAAGCCATAAGCAATTCTGGGTCGGAAATCACCGGTGAGGGCGGTGAAGCGGTACAACAGGATGAGGGTGAGGAACCAGAAAATAAGCCTGAAACACAGGAACCGGAGACCCCGGCACCGGAGGGTGGGAATAATCCCGGGGGAAAAGCGGAACAACCCAAGGATGATAAGTCTACCCAAAAACCGGAATCGGTAGAGGATTATCCGCCTGTAAAGGGTGAGCCGGCCATACAATATGCAAAGGCAGGTTCTATTACACCGGATCCTACTAGCATACCAGACACTATCGCAGTTGACAAAAAGGCAGGAAGAACAACAGATAAGGAAGGTAATAAGACTGGATGCAGAACCTTTGAAGTTACTTTAGATATAACTGGTACACCACAGCTAGCGCCTGTTGACGTAGTCCTGGCTATCGATAGATCTGGGAGTATGAATGATAAGGATGGAACGGGCAGACAGTCTAGGCTGTACTATGCAAAAGAGGCAGCTGCGGACTTCGCCGCGCAGGTATTGGGATCTGAAGAAAAGGGGTATGATGGCATACCGGGCAGCAGAGTATCTATAGTCAGCTATTCGGGGCCTACAGTTTCAACTGGCCCAGGAAGCATAGGTAATGAGAATCAAGCCACAATAGATCAAAAATTGACTACTGTTTTAAAAGATGTAAACAAGGCTATTGATGACTTAAAAGCTGAGGGTGGAACTAATACCCAGGCTGGATTTAACAAAGCCAAAAGTGAAATTGAAACTAATGGGAAGGAAGGTCATCGCAAGGTAGTAATTATGTTTACCGATGGCATGCCTACTTCCAGCAACGGTAATTCTTATGGGCCAAACAACCCGACTGTTCATAACATTCATACTAAAGCAGCATATGAGGCAGGACAGCATATATACAATGAAAAGATTGCCGATGTTTTCACTGTTGGTCTATTGGGGGGACTGACTGGTAATGTTAGAAAATTAGCCGTCGATACCCTAAAGAAAGCACAGAACAAGGGATATTATGAAGCGCCTACGGCAGGGGCGTTGGAGGAAATATTCGGTGTTATCGCCCAGAGACTCGGATATTCTGCTACCAAAGCCAAGGTAGTGGATAAGATAGGGGATAATTTCGACTTGATCGAAGACAGTTTGCCCGAAGGTGCGATCTACAACCCAACTACCCGGGAAATAACTTGGGAACCTGGCACTATTGAGATACACTCCCAGCTCAAGTATACAGTCCAGGCAAAACCTGAATTTGTAGGTGGTTTGGCCCTTACCAACGAATATGCAAATCTAAGCTATAAGGATCCAAATGGCGCTTCGGGTTCCAAAGGATTTCCAAAACCCAAAGTTGACGTTCCTACTAGGCTAGAAGTCAGCTTGTCAGATGCAACCATAAACTATGGTGATTCCATAAGTTTAGGAACTGGAGCGGGATCTGCCGGAGAAAATTATATGAATATAACTGGTGGAGACGGAAAAAAGGATGAGAATGGGAACCTTATTTGTGATTATGAGTGGAGAGAGGTAGCAAATCCTGCAGTAATTTCAAATGAACGAAATCCAACCGTTGAACCTGCGGAAGATACCAAATACGAGCTTACCGTAACCGATTCCAACGGTTGTGTAGCAGTAGCGACTATGTTAGTAACAGTTCGTGTGCCTACTGGGAGTATAGCCATAACTAAAAAAGTAGAAAACTATTTAGCATCTAAAGATAAAAATCAAGTATTTGATATTCTGGTATTTAAGGATGGAGTACTCTATACAACAGTATCCCTTAAACACAATGAGAATAAAACCATAAACAATCTACCCCTGGGGACGTACACCATTAAAGAAGTTGTTCCTATGAATTATAAAAAGGTAGGGATAACGAATAGATCTATCACCCTTAACTCTAGTAGATTAGCAGGGGAAACAATAATTAAGAACAAACGCTCCAACGATGGCTGGTTCCATGATAATGATGAGAAGAATAACAAATTTAAAGTAAGTGTAAGCTGGGGAGCGAATTAAAATATGACAGATTTGATGCCCAGAGTAGCAAGAAAGAGAATGAACAAGGCGAGCAAAAGATTTAAAAGATCCTTGAAACTGCTGGAGAATATATTGTTTATATTGTTTATGGCGGTTATGGCAGTATTGATTTTTTCAGCCGCACAGTCCAGGATTACAGGGAAAGAACCTTCCTTGCTGGGTCACAGACTGTATATAGTGGACAGCGGTAGTATGAGTCCTACCATAGACCTTGATTCGATGATAGTAGTCAAAGAGATGGATGCCGAAGATGTGGATAGGGGAGATGTTGTGACCTACTATGGCAACACTGAATCGGTAAGGATAACCCATAGGATAGCGGAGGTCTTAGAAGACGGCTCCTTTATAACAAAAGGAGATGCTAATACAGCCCTGGATCCTGTGCCCCTGGATGGGGGAAAAGTTATAGGCAAGGTGGTGTTGATTGTACCTTTGATGGGGGTAGCCCTAAGGTTTCTAGGCACCTTAGAAGGAATAGTCACTGTGGCAGTTCTGGGAATCCTGTGGATAGTTTTGCCCAAGCTATTTGCCCGAAAGGGAAAAAGGTATAAGGGCTACAGGCGGCCTGTTTCAGAGGTCGGCGATGCACAAAAGACGGATTAGTTTTTAAGGAGGGATGACCGTGAAAAAGAAATTTATTATAACGGCCATGATCGTATTGGCTATGTTGCTGGCTGCAGGGAGCGCCTATGCCTGGTTCACGGACAGCGAAAAAGCAGAAAACGAATTTAAAATGGGCACTGTAAAAGTGAAGGTCTTAGAGGAAGAATTCGTAGATATTGACGGTGTACAAATAGGGAAATATGACAAAGTGGTTCAGGTTCAAAGCCTGGGTTCAAAGAAAACCTACGTAAGGGTCAGGTTGATCCCCCAATGGAGCGATCCCAGCCTGCCGGTATCAAATGTCGAACTGATTCTGGACGACAATCAAGACTGGATAGATTGTAGGGGTCAAGACGGTTATTTTTACTATAAGTATTACTTGACAGAGAATCAAAAAACCAGCCCATTATTGGGAAAAGTGAAATTTACCGAATTAGAACCCGAATACGATGATGCGGAATTCACCCTAAAGGTTGTGGCTGAGGGAGTTCAGATTACCCATGAAGCGTGGAAGGATGTATGGGGTATTGATGTATTACCCTTTACAGCAGATCAGGGGAAATCGTAGGATTAGCCCTGAAAAAGGCTATAACGGTCAAACGCCAAAAATTTAATGCTTATGTTGATAAGCTTGGAAAGGCTATAAGGCTTTTAAAAATGGAATATAAAGAAATGAAATGGCTTATAAGCGTTACAAATTAACGAATTGGAGGAATAGAAATGAAGAAAAAGGTAGCTTTTATTATGGCTATAGCCCTGGTTGGCTTGCTGGCTGCAGGCGGGGTAATGGCTTGGTTTACGGCAGGACCAAAAGATGCGAAAAATACCTTTACAACGGGTAAGCTGGAAATAGATCTGGTCGACGAATTTAATAAAGAGGATGCAGCCAATGTTAACCCGGGCGATTGTATTTCCAAGAAAGTACGCGTCCAAAATAAGGGCACTATAGATGCCTATATTAGAATTGCCCTAACCCCTAAATTTACTGGTCTGAAAGAAGGGGTAGAACCCAATAATGATTTAGTAAGGTGGACTATAGGCACAGATTGGGTACAGGGCGAAGATGACTGGTATTACTATACAGAAGTAGTCGATCCAGGGGAGTTCACCAAAAACCTTATAGAAGAGGTGTGCTTTAGTAAAGATATGGGCAACGATTATCAAGGCATGACCTTTACTTTAGACGTCAAGGCTGAGGCCATCCAAGTAGAACATGGTGCTGCCCTAGATGTATGGAAAGTTGACCCTGCCAATCTTGGGGCATCTTCCTAGTTTTTACAGACTCTTGCACAATAAACAAGGAACAAGCATGAAAGAATGCAACTACCTCCCCGATAAATCCCGATTTTATAATATCTTGCAGGGAGGAAGCACCCTTAAGAGAGGAGTGTAAACTATGAAAACAAACTTATTAAAAACTCTTACCAAATTTGGTCTGGGCCTATTGGTAATCGGGCTACTATTCTCAGCAATCTTGCCCTCGCCATCCCATGCGGCCGATTTGGAGCTGATAGGCAATAAAGACGGGCTGGAAATATTACCTGTAGATGAGAAGCTTTTCGATCTGGGCAATATGAAACCGGGGGATACAGCTAATGCTAAAATTGATATAGAAAATAAGTATTCTGATCCCATTGAGCTTTATATGCGAACGGAAAGAGTTAGCCAAAAATATGAAGAGGGGGATCTCTTTGGCCAATTATTACTAGTAGTTCAACTGGGGAATAAGGAGATATATTCTGGTCCCATGTCAGGCTTCGCTTCCACTAATATCAGTCTGGGTATATTTGACCCAAAGGATATGGCGGCATTAAAGGCGGGGATATTGTTACCTGGCCGCGAAACAGGAAACGAATTTCAAGATAAAGACTTGGTAGTGAAATGGATCTTTACAGCCCAGGCACGGCCTGAGGAGTTCAAGGGCAAAGAGGAAGAAGAGAAAAAACCAAAACTCCCCAAAACAGGAGAAGAAGTTCTGCCTATGGCATTCTATGGGGCAGGAATTCTCTTGGTAGGCCTTGGCATAGTAATTAGGCGCAAAAGAAAGAAATAGTCCCCGCCTAAAGACCGGGGGTTATATAACAAGGGTTCTTGGGGCATTGCCTTAGGGATCCTTTTATATTTTATCCGGATTGCAATCTTCTAAAAAGGGTATAAAATCTATAACATGATGGGAAAGGAGCCGAAAGGTCTGGATAAATCGGCGAAGGTGGCGAATATTTAAAGGATTTTGTCCCTTATTGTAGAATTGTTTATAGATAATAATTCTGCAGGGAGGATTATCTGACCAATGAGTAAGAATCTACATGCGGGGCATAGGCAAAGGGTTAAGGACAGATATTTAGCTGAGGGGCTGGATGCCTTTGAGGATCATCAAGTTTTAGAGCTTTTATTATTTTATGTAGTGCCCAGAAAAGACACTAATGAGCTGGCTCACAGGATGATAAAGGAATTTGGATCTTTAGCGGGGCTTTTTGAGGCAGATGCCAGGGATATATCTAAGCGGTGCAAGGTCTCCGAGCATACTGGTATTTTGATATCCCTTATCCCTTCCCTATCAAGGCGATATTTTAAGGGCAAATGGGGGGACAAACCTATAATAAATAGTTCTTCCAAAGCAGGGGAATACGCAGTTTCCTTAATGGCGGGGAGGGTTTACGAGTCTTTCTTTGTTATATGTCTGGATACGCAAAACCGGGTAAACCATGCCGATATGGTCCATGAAGGTACAATCAATGAAGCAGCCGTATATCCCAGGCTTATCGTGGAGGTCGCCCTAAGACATCAGGCGGGCAGTGTAATACTAGCCCACAATCATCCGGGCGGCAGCGTTGAACCCTCAGGGGCCGATGTGGAAGTAACGAAAAAGATTGTTTTGGCCTTGGACAGTATTTCTGTTAAGGTTTTAGATCATATTATAGTAGCAGGGGATAGGTTTACCAGTTTTGCCGAAAGGGGCTTATTGACGCCCTGAAGAAGGCACAAGGAGGAAGACATGAAGGAGATAGTATTAGCGGGGGGCTGTTTTTGGGGAGTAGAAGAATTTATGTCCCGGATCCCCGGAGTGGTTGACACCAAGGTAGGATATGCCAACGGACATACAGAAGATCCAAGCTACGAAGAAGTATGCACTGGAAGGACTGGGCATACCGAGGCCTGCAGTGTAAAATATGATGAAGACAAAGTAACCCTGGAGGAACTCTTAGCCAAGTTTTGGAGTGTTATTGATCCTACAGTGCTCAACAGACAGGGAAATGATGTAGGAAGCCAGTATCGCACAGGCATATATTATATTGATAGTGAAGATCTGAGCACAATAAAAGATAGTTTAAATAAAGAACAGGCCAAATACAAAAAGCCTATTGTAACAGAAGTGGAGTCCCTGGCCAGTTTTTATGAAGCAGAGGAATATCATCAAAGATATCTTAAAAAGAACCCAAACGGTTATTGTCATATACCCTTGGATTGATGGATGTGGAGCTTATCATCCCGGGTGTAGCGAAGGATCTTAGCTAGGGGTGGAGATTCCTCACCAAGGTTCGGAATGACAGTATGGGAGTCCGGAATGGCAATGGGTGGGTTCAGAATGACAATAAAAGGGTACAGAATAAGAAAAAGGGGGAATTAGCATGGGTAGTAGACCGGGATGTTTAAGCATTTTAGCGATTATAGCCTTGGTAATAATCACTGTAATATTATTAGTCGGGTGTGTGCCGGGTGATGGAAGAAATACCAGTGAAAAGCCGGCAGGATTCTTATGGGGGATCTGGCATGGTTGGATGGCGCCTATATCCCTTATAATCGGGCTTTTTGATAATAAAATCCGTGTATATGAGGCTTTAAACAAGGGCTGGATCTACGATTTTGGCTTTTATATGGCTATTATAAGCGGGTTTGGCGGATTATCTCTTATTAGGAAAAAACGCAAAAGAAAATAGCCCCTTGTGAAGATTGTGAAAGATTCAGTGAAGACACCAAAGGGGGAGAATTGTTATTGTGTCAAATACACTACAGTGACATCAATATACTTTACGAGGACAATCATCTATTAGTGGCAGAAAAGCCCGTCAACATACCCTCTCAGGAGGATGTAACAGGGGATAAGGATATGCTTACCCTATTGAAGGAATATATAAAGATAAAATATGATAAGCCCGGCAGGGTATATCTGGGGTTGGTTCATAGGTTGGATAGGCCTGCCGGGGGTGTCATGGTCTTTGCTAAGACTTCAAAGGCGGCTTCCCGGTTATCAAAACAGCTAAGGGATGATCAGCTGGAAAAAAGATATTTGGCAGTAGTACGCGGGATACCCTGGGAAAAGCATAGGAAAAATCTTGTCCATTATCTTATAAAGGACAATCGAAGGAATATAGTAAGGGCTGTAGAGGCACAGACTAAAGGTGCAAAAAAGGCTGTCCTTGATTATGATGTACTAAGCGAAGCGGAAGATATGGCCTTGGTAAAGATAAATCTTCATACCGGCCGCCCCCACCAGATCAGGGTACAGCTTTCTGCTATTGGGCATCCTTTATATGGGGATCAGAAATATGGGAAATATATTAATAAACCAGGGCAGCAGATGGCACTTTGGGCCCAATCCATAAGTCTTATTCACCCTACCTTAAGGGAGACCATGGAATTTTCTCTGCTGCCCCATTCAATCTATCCTTGGAATCTCTTTACATTCTAAACTATATTAAGCGTACTCTTATAACACCATCGATAGCGGATAGTCTGTTCAAAACATCTCCGTTGGTAGGGCTCTCTATGTCTATAATGGTATAGGCATAATCGCCCTTGCTCTTATTTATCATATTAGCAATATTTATATGTTTTTCAGCTAAACAAGCTGTTATCTGACCCACCATATTAGGGATATTCTTATGAGGGATGGTCAGCCTCTGGGCACTATCGGGACAGGGGTGCAGTTCGCATTCCGGATAGTTTACAGAATTTTTGATATTTCCCATCTCCAAGAAATTCTTTAGTTCATTGGCTGCCATATAAGCACAGTTTTCCTCCGATTCCGGGGTAGAAGCACCAAGGTGGGGGATGGGTATAACGTTTTCTTCACCCAGGAGCTTGTCATTAGGGAAATCCGTGACATATTTGCCTATATGCCCGCTCTTAAGAGCCTCTAACAGGTCATCGTCCTTGACTAACTGGGCACGGGAGAAATTCAGCAGACGAACGCCCCTTTTCATCTTGGACAGGATATCTTTATCGATCATGCCTTTAGTGCCTTCCATCAAGGGTATATGGATTGATATATAATCAGAGTTTGCTAAAATTTCATCGATGGTTTCAGCCCTATGTATTCCTCTGGAAAGTCTCCAGGCTGATTCCACAGAGATATAGGGGTCATAGCCTGTAACTTCCATACCCAGGGCATGGGCGTCATTGGCTACCATAACACCGATAGCCCCCAAACCTATGATTCCTAATTTCTTGCCCTTGGCCTCAGGACCGGTAAAATTGGATTTCCCTTTTTCAATTAGAGGGGCTACCCTGTCACCGCTGCCTTTAAGGGAGTTTGCCCACTGGACACCTTCAATTATCCTGCGGGAAGAAAGGAATATGGCTGCCAATACCAGCTCTTTAACCGCATTGGCATTGGCTCCCGGGGTATTGAACACCACGATACCTTCCTGGGCATAGCGGTCTATCGGTATATTGTTAACCCCCGCCCCAGCCCTGGCTACTGCCAGAAGGGAGGGAGGCACTTCCATGTCATGGAGACTATAGCTTCTTAAGATTATCCCATGGGGATCTTCTACATCCTGGGACACTTCATATCTGCCGGAATTAAAAAGATTCAGACCATTTTGGGATACGTTATTAAACACCTTAATCTTATACATTTTGATCCTCTTTTCTGAAGCCTGGCTTTTGTATAATCCCTCAGGCTTCACTCTTATTCTCTAGTTCAAATTTCTTCATAAATTCTACTAAAGCCTTCACACCCTCAACGGGCATGGCATTATAGATACTGGCCCTTATGCCCCCTACAGATCTATGACCCTTAAGGGTCGCAAGGCCTGCCTGTCCTGCTTCCTTAACAAACCGGGCGGTAAGTTCATCGCTAGGAAGAGTAAAGGTGACGTTCATGCGGGAACGGTCTTTGGGATTGGCCGTGCCCTCGTAGAAGTCGGAATTATCTATGCAATCATAGACCATGTCGGATTTTTCAATATTTATCTTCTCCATTGCAGAAACCCCGCCTAAATCCTTCAACCATTCAAAGACCAAGCCGGCCATATATATACTGAAGGTAGTAGGAGTATTGTACAATGAATTCTGATCCGCCTGGGTCTTATAATCCAGCATGGTGGGGGTTATGTCCATTGCCTTACCGATGAGATCTTTCCTTACTATCACTACGGTAAGACCCGATGGTGCCATATTTTTTTGGGCACCGGCGTAAATAACCCCAAATTTGGATATATCATATACTTCAGCCAGAATATTTGAGGACATATCCGCTACCAAGGGCACATCGCCTGTATCGGGCAGCTTGGTATATCTGGTACCATAGATAGTATTATTAGTGGTTATATGGAAAAAGTCTGAATCAGGGCTGGGCTTCATGGCATCGATATCGGGTATATAGCTGAAATTCTTGTCCGCAGAAGAAGCAGCCTCAATGATGGTGCCATAACGCTTTGCCTCCTTGGCAGCTTTCTTGGCGAAAGAGCCTGTGATAGCATAATCGGCCTTTCTATTCTCTGTAAATAGATTTAAGGGTACTGCAGAAAACTGGGTGGAGGCGCCTCCCTGGAGGAAAAGAACCTCGTAGTTCTCAGGTATTGACATAAGTTCAATAAGTAAACCCTTGGCATTGTTGACGATCTCCTGAAAAACAGGAGAACGGTGGCTCATTTCCATAACGGAGATACCTGTTCCCCGATAATCTAAAAGTTCTTTCTGAGCTTTTTCCAGCACCGGCAGGGGCAATGCCGAAGGACCCGGTGAAAAGTTATATACTCTATTCATAAATACCCTCCTCATTGAGTATAAATAATATAATAAGAATATGCAGCCGGTAAACTATGGTTGGATCACAAAACTGCAGTAAATCGGGATTGCTATTCTTTTAACAAATATATATATGGAATCATTATACTATATATTATAGTAAAGTAAACATTAAATACAAGATAAATACAGTATTTATAGAGAATAATATCATGAAAGACGAATAATTATTCACATTTACCAATGGATCCCATATTCTACTTTGATTTTATTTCAGTCCAAATCCTGTCATACACCCCGAGGTGTTCGCTTATATCCTCAAAGACCTCTAAATCCTTGGTGATTTCCTCGCCGGGATAGGCAGCAGGATCTACCAGCAGTTCGGGATCCAGCATTTTCATGGTTTCTGTATTAGGGGTGGAATAACCTATATAGTCACTATTTCGCAGGGCTATATCAGGCCGGGACAGGTAATTTATAAAGGCCTCAGCCTCTGCTTTCTGTTTGCTGTTCTTGGGAATCACCGCTGAATCAAACCAAAGGTTGCCGCCTTCTTTGGGGATCACGTATTCAAGATTCGGGTTCTCCCATTTCATGGCTACCGCATCCCCAGACCATACCACGGCCAGGGCAGCTTCTTCCGCTACCATCATATCCTTAACTTCGTCCCCTACATAGGCCAAAACCAGAGGCTTTTGTTCCAATAATTTTTCTTTGGCTTCTTCCAGTTCCTTTGTATCCACACTATTCATGGAGTAACCCAGCATCTTTAGGGTGATCCCGATAGAATCCCTTTGGCTGTCCAGCATAAAGATTTCCTTTGCGTATTTCTCGTTCCACAGGATCTCCCAGCTGTCAACGGGGTCATCCACCATGGTCTTGTTATAGACGATTCCCAGGGTGCCCCATAGATAGGGTACCGAGTATTCGTTTTGGGGATCGAAGGATAGGTTCTTGAATCTATCGTCAATATTTTTGTAGTTAGGGATATTATCTAAATCGATCTTTTGGAGCATATCCTCGTTTATCATGCGTCTGATCATATAGTCCGACGGGAATACAACATCATATACATCGCCGCTGGATTTAAGGCTTACATACATATCTTCATTGGTGGCATAGGTCTTGTATATAACCCTGACACCAAATTCCTTTTCAAAATCAGTGATTACGCTGCTGTCTATATAGTCGCCCCAGTTAAAAACCTTTATAGTAGGCCGACCCGATTGCCCGCACCCTGCAACAAACAGGGTCAACAGGGCTGACAAAACAATCAAAGGGATCAACTTGGTGTAAAATTTATGTTTCATATGGCAATCTCCTCTTCAAAATTATTCTTAGTCTTTTTATCATAACCATTTCCTGCCCTTTTGTTAACGATTAAAAGCAGTATAAGAACGGCAGTAAACATAAGGGTGGATAGGGCATTGATGGTAGGGTTAATTCCCCGTCTTGCCATGGAATGGATAATTATGGACAGGTTCGATACCCCGGCTCCTGCTGTGAAATAACTTATTACAAAATCATCGATAGACAGGGTAAAGGCCAGGATCATTCCGGTAACTACCCCGGGCATAATTTCCGGGAGGATTACCTTCCTATAGGCATAGAGAGGTCCCGCGCCCAGATCCAGGGCAGCCTCATAGAGGTGTTTGTCCATCTGCTTAAGCTTTGGCATCACCGAAAATATGACATAGGGGATATTAAAGGTGATGTGGGCCAGAAGCAGGGACAAAAAGCCCCTTTCCATCTTGACAAAGACAAATAGCATCATCAGGGATATACCAGTCACTATATCCGGATTTAAAACAGGCAGATAGGTTATATTGATTATGGCGCCCCTGATAAATCTATTCATACCGTGAATGCCTATAGCGGCCACCGTACCTATAAGGGTGGCTATAGCTGCAGATAATAAGGCGATAAGTATGGTGTAGTAAAGGGCAGACATAATTTCCCGATCCTGTAGGAGGTCAGCATACCACTTTAGGGTAAACCCGCCCCAGCGACCCCTGGATTTAGAATCATTGAAGGAAAAAACCATCAATATAAGGATAGGGGCGTAAAGGAAGGTAAAGATAAGGCCTATATAAAATCTTTTAAAAAACTTCATCAGAACAATCCACCTCCTTCATGTTCCTTCTCATACTTGGACATTATAGCCATGCTAAACAGGATCAAAAGCATCATTACTATAGATAGGGCAGAGCCGAAGCCCCAATCCCCTGTATGCAAAAACTGTTGCTCTATAAGGTTGCCAATGAGAGTAAACTGGCCGCCCCCTAAAAGCCTTGAAATAATAAAGGTGGTCACTGCAGGCATATATACCATGGTGATACCGGAAACTACTCCGGGAAGGCTTAAGGGGAATATAATTTTTCGAAATATTGTTCGGGAATTAGCTCCCAAGTCCTCTGCAGCCTCAATGACACTTTTGTCAATTTTTATAAGGACAGAATAGATGGGGAGGATCATAAAGGGCAGGAAATTATATACCATCCCTAAAACAACAGCCCCCTGATTATATAAGAGGTCTGCCTTGGGCAGCCCTAAAAAGGTTATAATGCTGTTGATTACCCCGTTTTTTTCCAATAAGGTAAGCCAAGCGTAGGTTCGAAGGAGAAAATTCATCCACATGGGAATAACCAAAAGCAGAATAAGCACCCTTTTATGTCTGTAATCCCTGCCTGCCAGTATCATGGACAGGGGATAACCGATAATCAGACAGACGATTGTACTGATTAAGGCCAAATAAAGAGACCTTAATAATACCATTATATATATGGGTTCAAAAAATCTTTTAAAATTCTCCAGGGTAAAAATTATACCATCGCCGGATCTTTCAGTAATACCAAAAAAAACTATAAGGAGGAGAGGGATGAGCATAAAAAGAATCATCCACACCAGATAGGGATAAGCGACCCAGCTCTTTTTCATTATTCCCCCACCTTTCTCATTATATGAATATCATCGGGAAGGATATTAAGCCCCACTATCGTATCTACAGGCTCCATAAGGGTACTGTGAACCTTCCATCTTATGCTGTCGGATTGCACCAGCATTTCGTAATGGACTCCTTTAAAGATTACGGATACGACTCTTCCGGATAGCATGCCCTGGCCTTCCTCTACCACCTTTATATCCTCAGGTCTTACTACTACATCTACTGTCTCCCTATCACCGAAACCGGCATCCAGACATTCAAAACGTCTGCCTGCAAACTCAGCAAGGTAATCTTCTATCATGATACCGTCTACAATATTACTCTCCCCTATAAAATCGGCTACAAAAGCGTTTTTAGGTTCATTATAGATGTCAATCGGGGTGCCGATCTGCTGTATGCGCCCGTCGTTCATGACTACAACAGTGTCGGACATGGTCAGAGCCTCTTCCTGGTCATGGGTCACATAGGCAAAGGTGATGCCCAGCTTTTGCTGGATATTTTTAAGCTCAGTCTGCATCCCCTTTCGGAGCTTTAGATCCAAGGCTCCTAAGGGCTCATCTAAAAGGAGTATCTCCGGTTCGTTGACCAAAGCCCTGGCTATTGCGACACGTTGCTGTTGCCCACCGCTTAGGGAATCTACCGAACGGTTTTCAAAGCCTCCCAGGTTCACAAGAGCCAGAATATCCTTTACCTTATTGGCAATCAGCTTTCTGTCCATCTTCTTTATATTGAGGCCAAAGGCGATGTTTTCCCCCACATTCATATGGGGAAATAGGGCATACCTTTG
>JAAYSJ010000112.1 GCA_012518395.1 Clostridiales bacterium | reverse complement strand
ACGGATGTGGGAGACATACATGGAGAAAAACCCAATCATAGAATTTAAGGACTTTACATTTAAATATTATAGTCAGGCAGAACCTACACTGCATAATATTAACCTAAAAATCTACCCTGGGGAAAAAATCCTTATTGCAGGGCCCAGCGGCAGTGGGAAAAGCACCCTGGGGCATTGTATAAACGGGCTTATTCCCTTTTCGTATAAAGGGGATATTAAAGGCAGCCTTAAGGTCAATGGTACAGATACAAGGGAGCTGGATATTTTCGGCCTGTCAAAGACTGTGGGGACAGTGCTTCAGGATTCAGACGATCAATTTGTCGGGCTGACAGCCGCCGAGGATATAGCCTTTGCCCTTGAAAATGATATGGTGCCTATAGGGGAAATGCACAGAAGAGTGCAGGAAGTATCAAAGATGGTAGATATGGACAGCTTTCTATCCTCTTCGCCCTTTGATTTATCCGGTGGCCAGAAACAAAGGACATCCCTGGCAGGGGTGATGATAGATGATGTAGACATTCTCTTGTTTGACGAGCCCCTGGCCAATTTGGATCCTGCCACAGGCAAAACAGCCATAGAGATAATCGATAGGATACACAAGGATGCCAACAAGACCATTATAATAATTGAGCACAGGCTGGAGGATGTACTCCATCGGCATATAGACAGGGTCATCGTCATAAACGACGGGCGGGTTTTGACTGATCAAGATCCCCATGATTTGGTTTCATCGCCCATTCTCATTGACAATGGAATAAGGGAGCCTCTATATGTAACGGCATTGAAATATGCCGGTGTTCAAGTGAACAAAGAGATAATGCCGGGTCATATATGGAGCCTGCAAACCGATGATATAAAAGAGCAGATAAAAGACTGGCATAAGTCTATCAAAAAACCGGATAAGGCAGAGAAAAAGGATTCCATCCTAAGAATGGAGGATCTTTTCTTTTCATATGATTCAAGGCGGGAAGTATTAAAGAATATAAACCTTGATATTGAAGAAGGCCAGATGTTGGCCATAGTAGGGAAAAACGGCGCAGGGAAATCCACCCTTTCGAAGATAATCTGCGGCTTTGAAAAGCCGGACAGGGGGAACCTGTATTACAAAGGCGAGGACATGAGTGACCTGTCTATAAAGGAAAGGGCTGAAATCATTGGTCTGGTACTCCAAAATCCCAACCAGATGATATCAAAGAATCTGATCTACGACGAGGTGGCTCTGGGATTAAGGCTTAGAAACAGGGATGAAGCTGAAATCAGGGATAAGGTGGAAAAAGCAATGGAAGTCTGTGGGCTTTCCCCCTTTATAAACTGGCCTATTTCAGCCCTCAGCTATGGGCAAAAAAAGAGGGTGACCATAGCCTCAATACTGGCGTTGGATCCAAAGATTCTTATATTGGACGAGCCTACAGCCGGCCAGGATTACAAACATTATTCCGATATAATGAACTTTTTGAGGGAGATCAATTCCCTTGGAATAACCATAATCTTTATAACCCATGATATGCATTTGATGTTGGAGTATACTGTGAGATCGGTCGTTCTATCAGATGGGGAAATTATTCGGGATTCAAAACCATCAATCGTCCTTACCGATGAGAAGACGATAAACGATGCGAATTTAAAAGTCACATCCCTTTATAACCTGGCTCAGATGGCGGGCATTGAAGATGAGACGGGATTTGTCCAAAGCTTTATTGATTATGAAAGGTCGGTGAAGTATCCGGGATGAGAAACAGACTATTTTCATACAATTTGGTAGATACGCCCATTCACAGGCTTTCGGGTCTTACTAAGCTCATAGCCTTTTTATTTTTGACCTTTGCAGTTATGTTTTCCTATGATATCAGGGTGATCTTGGCTGTAATGGTATTCTCGTTTTATATCCTTCGGGTCTCAAAAATCAAGTTTTCTCAAATAAAGATGATGCTGATCTTTGTAATAATTTTTTTGGTTACCAATGTTATTATCACCTATCTATTTTCACCTGAAGAGGGGGTAGGGATTTATGGCACACGTCATGAGGTATTTCATATAGTAGGCAGGTATTCAATAACTTTAGAGCAACTGCTGTATCAGACGACCAAATTCTTTAAGTACGCTTCTGTTATACCTTTGGGGATGATTTTTCTTTTGACGACCAACCCCAGCGAGTTTGCTTCGTCACTTAATAGAGTGGGGGTTAATTATAAAGCAGCCTATGCTGTTTCCCTTACCCTGAGATATTTCCCTGACATCCAAAGAGAATATGTAGATATAAGCTTAGCGCAGCAGGCCAGGGGTCTAGAGTTGTCAAGGAAGGCCAAATTGACTGATCGTTTTAAAAATTCGTTGCTCATAACCGTACCCCTAATATTCTCTACACTGGACAGAATAGAGAATATCAGTAACGCCATGGACTTAAGGGGATTCGGTAAACATAAAAAAAGAACCTGGTATAACGCAAAAAAGATGGGGAAAGACGATCTTTTAGCTATAATAATATCATTTTTAATATTTTTAGGAACGGTATCGGTATCGGTATTTGTTAATCGCAGCAGGTTTTACAACCCATTTCTTTAAGGAGGCAGCTATGAAGCCCATATTAGTTTTTCAGACAGATTTTACTTATAAAGAAGGTGCCGTATGCGCTATGTACGGTGTTGTAAAAAGCGTGGACAGAACCCTGGAGATTATAGATGGAACCCATGAGATACCCAAATACGATATATGGAGCGCTTCTTACAGGCTTTTTCAATCCATGAAGTTTTGGCCGGAGGAAACCATATTCGTATCCGTGGTAGATCCCGGGGTAGGGACCGAAAGGAGAGCCTGTGTTGCCAGGACAAAGGATGGGTATTATGTAGTAACTCCGGATAATGGTTCCTTGACCCACCTGAAAAAATGGGTAGGAATAGAAGAGGTAAGGGAGATAGACGAAACTGTAAACAGGCTGAAGGGAAAGGGCACGGAGGATGTAGGTGTATTTCACGGCAGGGATCTTTTTGGATATTGCGCTGCCAGATTAGCCAGTGGAATTATTGATTATGAAGGCGTAGGGTCTGTTTATCCTGTTGATGAAATAGTCGAAATGCCCGTTTATGAACCGGTCATTGCCGACGGATATGCTAAAGGAATATTTGAAATAGAAGACCCTAATTTTGGGAACCTTTGGACTAATATAAGCCTAAAGGATTTTAACAAGGCGGGGTTTAGTTATGGTGATCATGTATGGGTTAGCATAAAACATGCAGATGAAATTAAATTTGAAGGCTCTTTATTATTCGAACGGTCTTTCGGTTATACGGAAAAGGGCGAACCCCTTATCTATAATAATGAACTGATGAAGATAGCTTTGGCAGCGAATCAGGATAGTTTCATTGAGAAATACAAAATCGGATATGGTTCTGAATGGACAGTGGTATTTGAAAAAGGGGGTGCCCGATGAACAGATTGTTGGTATTTCAAAGCGATTTTGGATTGGCGGACGGGGCTGTGGCTGCTATGATAGGCGTTGCCCATGATGTTGACATGGATCTTAAAATATACAACATAACCCACGATATTGCTCCCTATAATATTTGGGAGGCCTCGTACCGGTTATTTCAATCGGTGCAATTTTGGCCTAAAGGCACTGTGTTTGTATCCATTGTGGATCCCGGTGTGGGTTCAGATAGAAAGGCTGTCGTGGCGCGAACCAAGGGAGGCCATTATATAGTAACACCTGACAATGGGACTTTGACTCATATTAAAAAGTTTATAGGGATTGAATCTGTTAGGGAGATCGAAGAAGCGATACACCGAAGAGAGACATCGGAATATTCCCATACCTTTCATGGGCGTGATGTTTTTGCTTTTACCGGTGCTAAGTTGGCTTCCCAAAAGATATCTTTTGAAGAGGTCGGAGAGAAATTAAAGGAAGACAGCCCCGTGGAAATGGAAGTCGGGGGAGTATTTAAAACCCAGGACAGCATTATGGGAAATATCGATATATTGGACGTACGATTTGGGAGCTTATGGACTAATATACCCAGGGAGGATTTCCTTTCCATTGGCTTTAAATATGGGGATAGAGTGGAAGTAAGCATAAAAAACGGCCCGACATTAATATATAACAATAGAATAGTGTTTGGGAAATCTTTTGCTGATGTATATGTCAGTGAACAGATAATATATGTGAATTCATTGCTCCGAATGGCTTTGGCCATTAACCAAGGCAATTTTGCCAAGGCATATAATATAGGAACCGGGCTTTATTGGACTATAGAATTTAAAAAAACCATACAATGATAAAAAATTATTGGTGTTATATGTGGATTAAATACTTTTAGACGAAAAAGTAAAGTGGTAATGGCCTGTGGACAACTTTACATATTCCACAAAAGAAAAAGAGGTTATCCACAAAACTATCCACAATTGGCCATAGAAACATATGTTTTTGTGGATAACTTATGGTTCTTCTGTGAAATCTCAATATATAGGGTGTTCGGGGTGTGGATAAGACACTAAAGGTACTCGTGGGCTAAAAGGGCGAAGGGGATAAATTTGTGGGTAAATCCCGTTACTGGTTGTGGGTAATGTTGATAACCAAGAAAACAAAACAATCCGGGGACGCGGATCATCTTTTTTTTAACAGCCCTATACAGAAATACAATAAATTGGAGGCTATATTATGAGGGGTACACAAAGCTATTTTTGGGGAATCTTCTTAATTGGTATTGGGATACTTATGATAATCAAATATCAGTTCAGGTTAAATATCTCTATACCCAGGATAATTTTTGGAGTTTTATTCCTTGCCATAGGAGCATCTATGCTTCTTGGTGGTACAGTTGGCAAAAACCATTCCAATATTATTTTTTCCGAAGGTAATATCCAAGTAAATCAGCCTGAAAAGGAATATAATACTATATTTGGGAGCACGGTAATCGATCTGACGGCAATTTCTAAAGAAGATATGAAAGAAAAGATAGAAATGAATACCATTTTCGGTAATACTCTATTAAAGATCGACCCTGAGGTACCCACGGTGATAAAGGTTACTTCAGCTTTTGCAAGCGGAAATACCCCTGATGGTTCAACCATTGTATTTGGTGATCACACCTACAGAAGCGGGGAGGGGGAACCTGTATTGACCATAGAGGCCAACGTAGTTTTTGGGAAATTAGAGATAGTAGACAGGTAGCCCATTTTCTTGACAAAGAGCTATTCTGGTGTAAAATAAAATAAGCAAATAAACAAATAAACTGGGAGGACAGCGCATGGTTACTGAGAGTGGGAATATTCAAGTACAGACTGAAAACATTTTCCCAATAATAAAACAATGGTTGTATTCGGACAAGGATATTTTCTTGAGGGAATTGGTATCCAATGGTTGTGATGCTGTACAAAAGCTCAAAAGGCTGTCGGATATAGGCCAGGTGGATACTGAGGGTCAGCTTTCCCTGAAAGTCAATGTGGAATTGGATAAGGATAATGGGATCATAAGGGTCATGGACAACGGTATAGGTATGACTGCCGATGAAGTAAAAAAATATATAAACCAGGTGGCATTTTCCAGCGCCCAGGAGTTTTTAGAAAAATATAAAGGCCAGCCCGGGGAAGAAAACCAGATTATCGGGCATTTTGGTCTTGGGTTCTATTCAGTTTTTATGGTAGCGGAAAAGGTAGAGATCGATACTCTATCCTGGCAAGAGGGTGCAGAGCCTGTACGCTGGATAAGCGAGACGGGAATGGAGTATCAAATGGAGGCATCGGATTCCAGAACCCAGCGGGGTACTACTATAACCTTGCATATCGGTGAAGACAGTAAGGAATTTTTGGAGGGATACAGGCTAAGGGAGATATTGAATAAGTATTGTAGCTTCCTTCCTGTTGAAATCTATTTCGAGGATCTAAAAGATAGGAAAGAAAGTAAGGATAAGGATGGGCTTGTTGATCCAAAACCTATAAATGATACCCGACCCTTGTGGCTAAAGCATCCTAATGAATGTACAGACGAAGAATATAAAGAGTTTTATCAGAAGGTATTTAATGATTTTAGAGAGCCTTTGTTTTGGATCCATTTAAATGTGGACTATCCCTTTAATTTGAAGGGCATATTGTATTTCCCCAGGCTTAACAACCGCTTTGATACCTTAGAAGGTCAGATCAAGCTATACAGCAGCCAGGTTTTTGTGGCTGACAATATAAAAGAGGTAATTCCGGAATTTCTGTTGCTCTTAAAGGGTACTATTGACTGTCCGGATTTGCCTTTGAACGTATCCCGTAGTTTTCTGCAAAATGATGGCTATGTTCAAAAGATATCCACCCATATAACCAAAAAGATTGGGGATAAGCTATCATCCCTTTTTAAAAACGAAAGGGAAAATTACGAGAAATATTGGGAAGATATCAACCCTTTCATTAAATATGGTTGCCTAAGAGATCAAAAGTTCTATGATAGAGTCAAGGATTTTATAATATTCGAGACATTGGAAGATAAATATGTAACCCTGGATGAATACTTAGAAAAGGGTAATGTGGCCAGCGGGGAGATTGCTGAAGGTGCGGCCGACCCCGAAACAGAGGATAGGCCTGAAGGGGGAGACGAGACGGAAGCAGATGCTAAACCGGAAGGTGAGAAAAAAGAAGCGGGCAAGGATGGGGACGATGAGGAGAAACAGGTGTTTTATGTAAACGATAAGACTCAGCAATCCCAATACATCCGACTTTTTAAGGAAAATGGCTTAAATGCTATATACTTAGACAGCATTATTGATAATCATTTTATATCCTTTTTAGAGATGAACGTGCCTAAGGTGAAATTTAGAAGAGTAGATGCAGATATATCTGATAGCTTGAAAGAAACCGATGATGATAAAAAGGATAAGGCTATTAAAAAGGAATCCAAGGATTTGGAAAAACTCTTTAAAAAGGTATTGGACAAGGGAGAATTAAAGATCAAAGTAGAAGGTCTGAAGAATAGGGATGTCCCTGCTATGGTGCTATTATCTGAAGAATCCAGGAGGATGGAGGAAATGGCGGCCAGATTTGGAGATATGGGAATGAACTATCCTTTCCCCAAGGAAGAGACATTGGTTATAAACAGGAATAGCGATTTGGTCCAATCGGTTCTGGGATTGTCCCAGGATAAATCCAGGGAAGAGGATATGAAGATGATATGTCAGCATATCTATGATCTGGCACTTATCGCCCATAAACCCCTGGAAGGGGACGAAATGCTAAAGTTTATCGAGCGCAGTAATAAGGTGTTGGCGAAATTAGTTGCGTTATAATAGCGATTTATCTGCAACAACGGAATAAACCATTTTCCCAAAACACAGTCGCTATTAGAGAATGTTTTTATTAATTAAAGGCAATGATAGGAAAATGTCAAAACGGGCCATAAGGGAGGACTCCAATGGGTAAAACCTTTGATGAAATAAACGAAAAAATACGACAAGGCAACGCAGTAGTGGTAACAGCCGAGGAAATAATCGGGATAGTCGAAGAAAAAGGTGTTAAGGAGGCCGCCCGACAGGTGGACGTGGTAACTACAGCTACCTTTGGCCCTATGTGTTCCAGCGGCGCATTTATAAACTTTGGGCATTCTGATCCGCCTATTAGGATGAACAAGATATGGCTAAACGATGTCTCCGCCTACGGCGGTTTGGCTGCAGTGGATAGTTACATCGGGGCTACGGAATTGTCCGAGAGCAAAGGCATGGAGTACGGCGGTGCCCACGTCATAGAAGATCTGGTAAACGGGAAAAAGGTTAGGCTGGTTGCAAAATCCCACGGTACCGATTGTTATCCGCGTCTTGATATAGACACGGATATAACCTTAAAAGATTTGAATCAGGCTTATTTATTTAATCCAAGAAACGTATACCAGAATTATAATGCGGCGACCAATACTTCCAAGGATATTATTTACACATATATGGGAACCCTGTTGCCCGGGTGTGGAAATGTCACATACTCAACTTCAGGGGAACTAAGTCCGCTTTTAAATGATCCAGAATTTCGCACTATAGGTATAGGCACGAGGATATTTTTGGGTGGAACCCAAGGCTATATCGCTTGGGAAGGAACCCAATTTATATTGGACAAAGAGAGGGTTGACCCGGAAGGAACCATGTATGCTGGGGCTACTCTGGCCGTTATTGGGGATCTAAAGAAGATGAGTTCCAGATATTTAAGGGCTGCCAGCTTTGAAAGATACGGTACTACCATGTTTGTTGGCGTTGGTATACCGATTCCTGTCTTAGACGAAGAGGTAATGGCTTTTTTGTCCGTTCAAAACCGGGATATTTACACCAATGTAGTGGACTACAGTGTACCACGGAGATCCAAGCCTTCCTTAAGGAAAGTAAACTATGAGGAGCTTCGAAGCGGAAGTATTGAGCTTAACGGAAAGACAGTTCAAACTGCACCCCTTTCCAGCCTTAATAGGGCAAGGGAAATAGCGGCGCTGTTAAAGGGGAGCATCGAAAAGGGGGAATTTTTCCTTCAGGAGCCAATTCAGGCTATGCCAAAGGATAGGGGCTTTAACCCATTAAAGGACAGGGCGGTGAAATAGATGAAAAAGCTGAAAGTTATTCTTTATTTTCCCCCCGAGAGCACAGATAAGCCTTTCACCTACCACCTGGTTAAAGATTTCGATATAGTATTTAATATTCTTCAGGCCGAAGTGCAACCGGGTAAAAGGGGCAGGCTTACCATGGAACTGCAGGGGTCTGAAAAAAACATTGAGGAAGCCTTGGAATTTGCCAAAAGCCATGGGATCGGGTACAGGCCTTTTAATAAGAATATAGTGAGAAACCAGGGGGAATGCATGGATTGCGGGGCTTGTACTGCTGTCTGCCCCTCTGGTGCCTTGTATATGGATAAGAAAAGCTGGGAGCTTATCTTTGACGAGAGCAAATGTCTGTTATGCGAGTTATGCATCAAAGCATGCCCGGTAAAGGCTATAGATGTAAATATGTTTGTCTAGGGATTAGAGGTTGGAAGTTAGAAGTTAGAAGTTGGAAATTAGAATAAACCATTTATCTATTCATAACCTGGGGGTTGCAGACATAGTCTGGTGGCAGGGATAAAGGAGATTGATCTCAATGGTTAAGGAACCCGTTTCCGTTGTCCAGGAAAGGTTTTATAGACAGATATATGATTCCAAGGATCTGGTACATTTTAACCTTAGGGTCGGGGAAACGGATTTAAACATAGGAGCCGAAAGGATCTTGGACAAAGAAACCCTAAAGCTAGCCAAAGAATGCCGGCAGGTAATAGAAAGTTATATAAAGGACTTTCCTGATTTTTTGACATCCCTAAGGCCTGTATCTTGGGGATCGAATGCTCCGGATATTATAAAGGCCATGTGCCTAGCGGCGGACAAAGCCGGGGTGGGTCCAATGGCTGCTGTAGCAGGGGTCATAGCCCAGTATGTTGGAGAAGGCTTAGAGAAATTTTCCCGGGAAATAATTGTTGAAAATGGCGGAGATATCTATATAAATGGAAGTACAGAGAGAATGATTGGGATTTATGCAGGAGATTCTTCGATAACCGGGAAAGTGGGTATCAGGATTCGCCCTGAAGACCTTCCACTGGGAGTATGCACCTCTGCGGGAAAGGTAGGGCATTCTCTGAGTTTCGGCCAAGCCGATGCCGCAGTTGCCATATCACCGGATACTGTCTTAGCTGATGCAGTGGCAACGGCTATCGGGAACAGAGTTAAAACCCCTAATGATATACAAAAAGCTTTAGATTTTGCAAAGACAATCCCGGAAATAACAGGGGCTTTGATTGTAATCGATAATGAATTAGGGGCATGGGGAAACATAGAGCTGATAAGGCTATAAGGCGAAAAAACCCGTTTGACATTTTTTAAGGGATAGTATAAAATTGTGTGGTATCAAAATGAATAACAATTATGCATCCGTAGCTCAGGTGGATAGAGCACCGGTTTCCTAAACCGGGTGTCGGGGGTTCGAGTCCCTCCGGGTGTACCAAAAAACCCCTAGAGATTGGTATTTCTTGGGGTTTTGCTTTTGCTCAATTATCAGTAGTTTAGAACTCAATTATCCGTGAGTCATTGTGTACAGTTCTAATCGTAAGGTTATTAACATCTATTTGCAGGTTGTCTATCTTTTCTTCCACTCTAACGAGACTCTCACTGTTTTGCTTATAACCATCAAATAAAGCATCAAGCTTTCTCCCATGATCATTTTCGATGTCAATAATCCGCCCTTCTACTCTTCTTACCCGTCCTTCCACCCCTCCAAGCCTCTCTTTTACATCCCGGAATTCTTGCTGCATTTCCCCATACATTTTAGTCACTAGTTCAAATAATTTGTCATCATTAGCCATGATACTATCCCCTCTTTCCATTGGGACTATCAATATCCTAAAGCCCACTACCATATGATTTGATTCTATACTTTATAGGACATAAAGTAAATAGAACTTTATAAGAAAGAAAGAATCACGCTGGCTGATCTTCAGTTTCCAATACAGAGGTACAATTGGGGCAGCGGGTAGCCTTTATGGGGATTTCCGTTATGCAAAAGTCACATTTCTTGGTTGTAGGTTCTTTTTTCGGGGGTTCTGTTTTCAACTTGTTTATCTGCCGGATAACTAGAAAAATGGATAATGCTATAAGGAAAAAATCAATGACGGTAGAGATAAACATACCGTAATTTAGTGTTGCGGCACCATTTTCAGCGGCCTCAGCTAAGGTTTGATAATTGCTGCCATCCAAACTTATAAAGAGGTTAGTAAAGTCCATTTTGCCCGTGAGTAAACTTATTAGAGGCATGATAACATCGTTTACTAAGGATGTAACAATCTTGCCAAAGGCACCGCCAATAATTACCCCTATGGCCAGGTCCATCACATTGCCCTGTATGGCGAATTTTTTAAAATCCTTCCACATAATGATCAGCTCTTTTCTATGTATTCTCATATGCTTCAAGTCCAATCTATAATGTTTAGCAAATTTTAATAAAAAGATACTACAATAATACAGCCAAAACTATTATATATACTTATAGCCACACAATATTTGATTACATTATAATGGGAACCAACTATTCTTTCAAACTGAAAATATGCATATATTAGTTTTCTAGAATTGCTGATTTCAGGGCAGGTATCGTATTGGGTTATTAATGCGGTATATGGCAAAAACCGCTATATTGATATATAATAGTTTTAACTTGAGGTAGAAATATTGGATGGGGATATATTATCGTCTTCTAGATAGAACTAGAAAGCCAATTATCATGGGAAGGTCGGTGCAACAGGATAATGAGCAAAGCGGACATCATTTTCAAAGAGATGTGCAAGGATATAATCGACAATGGGTTTTCCTCGGAAGGGCAGGAAGTCAGAGCAGTATGGGAAGACGGGACACCGGCTCATACTATCAAGCGATTTGGGGTAGTAAATAGGTATGACCTTTCGGAAGAATTTCCTATCCTCACTTTAAGGGGGACAAATATTAGGGCTGCCATTGACGAATTGTTATGGATATGGCAGAGAAAATCCAGCAACGTGCAGGATCTTAATAGCCGTATTTGGGATAGCTGGGCCGATAGACATGGCTCAATAGGCAAAGCCTATGGATACCAGATGGGGATAAAACATAAGTATAAGGAAGGCAATTTTGATCAGGTAGACAGGGTTATTTTTGATTTAAAGAATAATCCTTACAGCAGGCGGATAATGACAAATATGTACGTACATGAGGATCTTCATGAAATGAACCTTTATCCCTGCGCATATAGTATGACCTTTAATGTTACAGGTAACAGGCTGAACGCGATCCTCAATCAACGCTCTCAGGATGTTTTGGTAGCAAACAATTGGAATGTATGCCAATATGCAGTTTTGCTTCATATGTTTGCTCAGGTTACCGGCTTTGAGGCGGGGGAATTAGTACATGTAATTGCAGATGCCCATATATATGACAGGCACATTCCCTTGGTAAAAGAGCTTATAGAACGTGAATCTTATCCTGCGCCTAAGCTAAAGATAAACCCTGAGGTGGAAGACTTCTATGACTTTAAGGTAGAGGATTTTGTATTGGAGGATTATCAAAGCGGACCTCAGATTAGAAATATTCCGGTAGCTATCTAAAATAATTGCTTTAGAAAGAGTTGATAAAGGATGAAAGCTATTTCATCGGCAGATATAAATTGGGGCATTGGTTATAAGGGTCAGCTCTTAAAGCGGGTGCCTCGGGATATGCAGTTTTTTAAAGAAATGACCCTGGGCAAGGTCGTGGTCATGGGTAAAGGGACCTTCCTATCCCTACCCAACAAGCAGCCTTTAAAAGATAGGACAAATATCATTCTCAGCAAAAGTGCTCAATATAATATTGAAGGCCTTGTAATTTGCCGGTCCATCAGTGGGCTCTTTAAAGAATTAGAAAAGTATCCGCCGGATGACATTTTTATCATTGGCGGTGAATCCATATTTACACAATTGCTGCCCTTTTGCAGTGAATCATACATTACCAGATTCGAAAAAGGATTTTTAGCCGATAGGCATTTCCCCAACTTGGATATGTTCGATAACTGGGTGTTGGCAGAAGAAAGCGAAGGATTTCATTACGAAGATTTTGGTTTTAGATTCCTCAAATATATCAATATGGCGGCAGAACCAGCCAATCTCTGAGGAGTTATAGTATTAAAGAGAAAACAGATATGTTTTTATAACAATAAGGCAAGAGCATAATATCGGCTCCTGCCTTATTTGTTGTTGGAATCACATTAATCATAGATAACTTTTTCTAGATCGATTATTCCTTTACCTTCGGCATTCGCATTTTTTTCAATGGGTATCGCATTATCCATCAGAGCCTCCTTGACCTGGTTGGGAGTCCAGGATGGGTACTTTTCCAGCAATAATGCGGCTGAACCCGAGACTATGGGTGTTGCTACAGATGTACCTGACATAGTAGTGTAGGGTATCGCGGAGAAAGTATCCCTATGGCCGGATTGGTATTCCTTATTGGTTTTTACAGAGACTACCTTTACACCTGGGGCTACTACATCCGGTTTGATACGCCATCCTACAGGCCCTCTGCTGGAAAATTCAGCTATTGTATCGTCGGATATATCTGGTGTTCTTTTATCATCCACAGCGCCAACGGTTATAACTTTGGGGCTGATGCCCGGGGTGGTGATGGTAGAGGATTTGGGGCCTGCATTACCTGCCGCCACTACCACAGTTATGCCCCTATCCCATAAGGCTTCTACCCCTTTGACCAAAGCATCGTTCCCAATCAATTTCTTTACTGCAGTACCCAGTGATAGGGATAACACCCTGATTTTGTATTCCTCCTGATGATCAGCTACCCATTGTATGGCTGCTAGAATATCCGAAGTATTACCGTTACCCTCTTTATTCAAGGCTTTAAGTGCTATTATATCAGCCTCGGGTGCTATCCCCTGGTACTTTCCCCGGGATATATAACCATTCCCTGCTGCAACTCCCGCTACAAAACTGCCATGGCCATTATCATCGTAGGGTAGTTCTTTTTTTCCGACAAAATCCTTGAATGCCTTTATCCGGGCTATAGGCCTTAAAAAATCAGCATGGGGGAAAATACCTGTATCGATAATAGCGATACATATGCCCTTTCCCTTATGACCTGCATTCTTTAGCGCGTTGGCCCGAACTTCCCGGGAGGCTATATTCATCTGTGCATTGACAGTAACATCCGCAGCGATATATTTTACATATTGAACTGAAGCCAAATCCATAAGCTTTGACGTGGATATTTCAACACTAAAGCTGTTGATAAGGGGATATTCATATTTTACTTCTGCGTCTAAACTTTTGAGTATTTCCTGACATACTTTATCACAGCCACCATGGGAATGTAGTATTATAGAGACTTTCTGATCCGACATAATTTTCATTGTCTTCATGAGCTCCGGATCTATTTTTTTTAATATTGCTCTTCGTGAAATAATAACAATGCCCCCCTTCCGAGTATTACGAGTAAATTCATGGGAAAAAGCTGGTATATGTCTGGTACATAATATGAATAAGGACTGAATTGTGTCACGACAATTGATTTTGCCAAAGCTATGTGTCACAATATTAAAAGGCATCAAAAACAGAACGTATTTTGAAACCTGGGATGTGGTGTTATTGTATGAAGAGTTTATGAGGGAGGCACTAAAGGAAGCACAAAAGGCATACGATCTAGATGAGGTACCCATAGGGGCGGTGGTTGTTAAAGATGGCGAGATAATTGGGCGGGGGCATAATCTGCGGGAAAAAGATCAGGATCCCACCCTTCACGCGGAGATAATAGCCATAGCCAATGCCGCAAGGGCAGCCAAAAGCTGGAGATTGACGGGTTGTGACATTTATGTTACCATTGAACCGTGTCCCATGTGCGCTGGTGCAATGATTCAGGGTCGTTTAGACAGTCTGATATTCGGTGCAAAAGACCCCAAGGGGGGCTGCGCAGGAAGCTTGTATGATCTGGTTCGGGATCAGAGGTTTAACCATAGGTTAGAGGTCATTGACGGGGTTTTGGAAGATGAATGCGGCCAATTAATGACGGATTTTTTTCGGGAGAAAAGAAAGCACCGCTGATAAAGCGCCATGGGTATTGTATTTTAATAATTCCACCAGGTTATCTTTTGGGCAAACGTTAAGGGTTTGCTCACAGTTTTCTAAAATTGGGTTTTTGGCATTTATAATGGAGAGGTGTCCGAGTGGTCGAAGGTGGTAGTCTCGAAAACTGCTGCGCTTAAAGGCGCCGAGGGTTCGAATCCCTCCCTCTCCGCCAATTAGAAACGAACCCTCCCTGGCAATCAATTAACCATTTAATATATGGTATAATAATTATTGTGAAAATGCCTGTATAGGGAAAACTATGCCCCAAGCCGATCCATTTAATAAAAATGGTACTGGCATGGGGATACTTTTTGATCAAACTAAACTTTGAAAGAGACGTGATTATTATGGCACTTTATAATATGAAAGAGTTGTTAGACGATGCGCAGCGGAAACAATATGGCATTGGCTATTTTAATGCCGTCAACATGGAAATGGTGAGGGCTTACATTAGTGCTGCCGAAGAGGCGGAGTCGCCTATTATAATCGGCACGGCTGAGGCGCTTTTGGATATTGCCTCCTTTGATTGGATTGTTCCGCTAATGATTGATCAGGCTAAAAATGCTAAGGTTCCCGTGGCTATACATTTGGATCACACTTATCATTTTGATACATTGATGCAGGCGTTGCGGGCTGGTTTTGGTTCAATAATGTATGATGGTTCCAGGGAAACCCATGAGCAAAATACTGAGAATTCAAAGAGGATAGTCGATATAGCCCATGCAATGGGTGCCAGTGTCGAGTGCGAGCTGGGCAGTGTCGGCGGACTTTCCGACGAGACCGGCGGTGAGGATATCACCGAGTATACTAATCCCAATGAGGCAAAAGCTTTTATTGAGAAAACCGGTGCAGATTTCTTAGCGGTTTCCATTGGCACTGCTCATGGTGTGTACGAGTCTACACCTAAATTGGATCTTGAAAGACTGGGAATGATTCGGGAAACGGTAGATGTGCCCCTGGTGCTTCATGGCGGCTCCGGCCTGTCCGATGAGGATTTTCAGGGTACCATTGCCAATGGCATTACAAAGATAAACGTGTTTACGGATATTATTTCGGCTGCTGCGGATGCATTGACAAAAAATTCGGGGGTGTCTTATTTAGAGGGTCTGCAACTGGCGGAAGCAGCTATGAAAAGGGAAACCCTTAGAAAGATGACGGTCTTTGGAAGCGTAGGGAGGGCGTAGATCTGTTAAGAAGTCCTGCTGTTCTTCTGGGTGTGAAATAAAAATGCAATTTAGGGGGCTAACCATGAGACAAGAGGCAACTTTGGAACAATGGAAAGAACTATATGATATTGCCATAGAGATCAAAGAATTAAAACCCTGGGAGCATCTATGGGACATGGATATAATAACTTTGATAATGCCGGGACATGAACCTGTAATGTGCAGCATCATGGGCGCTGAAGGCCAATTTTATGGTATCGGAGCCTATATAGGCTATGAAGCTATAAGCAACTTTTTTGAAATGGCATCAGAAAAATCAATGCCACAGGATCAGATGATTAGGTATCATGAAGATGGTATAATAATGTGTTATTTTGGAAGCAGGGAGGATCTGACCTCCAAGGAATTGAAGTTAATTAAAGACCTTGGACTGAAATTCAGGGGAAAAAACAACTGGATCTTTTTCCATTCAATGAAGAGGGGGTATATGCCCTATATTTTGGATCATGAAGAGATCAAACTTGCTATTGAGATATTCAAAAATCTGAGAATGGCTCTTCGTGCATACATAGAGGAGGGTCTAGAAGTGGATTTCGATGCAGGGAAAACCCTTATGCGGATTTATGATGAAGAAAAAGGGGCATGGCTAAGCTTCGAAGCGCCATTTCCAGAACCGGCTCCTGAGTATTTCAAGGTAAATATAATGGACAAGAAATTGTTAAAGCAATTAAAAGAGCAGGAAATAAACGATGATGTATGGGAATTGGATATTTCATTTTTGAAGTCTCATATTACGGACAAACAATATGAAAGGCCGGTTGCTATGAAAATGTGTATCCTTGCCGATGAGGATACAGGGGCAGTATTGGATTACACTTTACTTAAGCCGGAGGACAATTATGCCCAAATATTGTTGGACACCTTTATCGATGCAATTTTAAAATTTGGCAGGCCTTATAAATTATTGACAAGAGATAAATTTCATTTCTTTTTGTTAGGCAACTTATGTGGGGACCTAGGTGTAGATATCGAAATAGGGGGCTATTTAGACGCTATAGATTCTTTTTTGGTAGAGTTCGAAAGATTCAATTATTAAAGGATTTCACAAACAATCATAGAATAATATATAGAGGAGTCTTTGATAGCATTACAAGAAAATTAAATAAGATATCCACGGATGATAATGGCCACGGCTTGTATTTAGATCGAAAGTTTGGGGGCGTAAAATGGGTGAGATAAATAATATTCAAGTCGAGCTCCAACAATACCCCGGGGGTACTATCCTTTCAGAATATGATCTTGACAGAATAATTTATGATTTAGATAGCGATATAGATTTGCTATCAAGCCAAGCGGATAAGCTGGATTACTTAGTTTCTGTTGGCAGTGGACTATTGTGCGGGTTGCTAGACATCCTTATCTGTATTCTTATCAAAACTTTTTAATGGGACATTGTTGGCGAAACGTGACGGATCCGGAAAAATCATTAAAGATACAATCTTGCGATTCGACCTACGTGGCGAACTTGGGGTTGGTATTGAACTAGGAAGACAGTCAATTCCGGTTGTGGCAAATGAGTGTATTGTTAGGGGATTTTATTTTATACGCCGCTTTGCACTTGAGATAAAGAATAAGGATATCCGCGCACTGCCAGATCTAAAACGGATCTCTTGGAAAGAAGTAAGGCCACTGAACAACCCTACCTTAGCCAGGATGCTAACAATCGCAACAGGTGTATTTACTACCATAGATGTAGGGGAAGCGATTCTCAGTCAAAAATACTTGGTTGCTATCAATTATGTTGGAGTTGGGCGGTTTGCCGTTGCTATAGGTCAAGATGTCGCTTGGGGTTTAAAGGCGCGGAAGATAAAAGCCATAAAGGAAATGTATGGGAGGATCAAACGATTCTCGTTTATGGAATCCGATAAAAATATTTATGAAAGAATAGGTGCAGATATGGATATGGATAAAATGGGCTTAACAGTCGAACAGACGGCGATTCTATACAATATTGAATATTACAAAACCTTGAACGACATAGAAAAGACAAAGGTTCCCCTAATTGATGAGGCCATAAAGAGCCTTAAGCGGGCATGGCTTGATGAATGGAAAGACTATATGTCAAAAGGCTTTGCAAGTTTTTTGCAGGTTGAGGGAGCTCGGCTCCGCTGGTATACAAAGGAAGAATTAATTCAGAAGATTGAAGAAAATGAACCCCAGGATATATGGTTCCGTTTAGTTCTACTTGAATCAATGCTTTTTGAACCCTATTATCCGTTAGGATTGGAAAAGGATAAAAAGGGAAAGGACAGACCGAGTAGGAAGTATAAGGAACTAAACAATATAATTAACGGGTATAATAAGGGCAACGGGGATAATTACATTGAAGATGCTTTTTCTAGCAGATATTATCCAAAAGGATATATCAAGCGGCTGCGAAGGTGCTATGATAAAAGCCTGCGGGAACTTAATGAGGTTCTCAAAACAGTTATAAAATCCTTATCTATTACGGCAGTAGTAACCATTGTCACTGTTGCCACAGCGGGTGCATTTGCTCCGGCAATTGCCGTTGCATTGGTAGGTTCAAATTTTGCCGGGCTTAGCGGGGCAGCCTTAACAAGTGCCTGCCTTGCCTATCTTGGCGGCGGTGCCGTGGCTGCCGGCGGGTTGGGAATGGCCGGCGGTATGATGGCTATTGTAGGTGGAGGCGCTGCACTTGGTCTTGGCGTCGGCGCCGGTGTGGGCGGTGCTGTTGGCTACACAGGTCTATTGGGAAAACAAAATACTATTTTACAATCTGCAAAGCTGCTTGTTTCTGTCAGGGAGATCTTTCTAAATGACGAACATGATACTGTATATTCAAATAGCGTATATGAAAAATATGTGCAAAACATTATGCAAATTGAAAAAGATCTAGTAGAATTGAGAATTCAAGAAGATGTAGCGGACGGGGAGGCAAAGAAGGAACTTAAAAAGCAGATTAAAGAGGCCGAGGATTCCGTAAAGGTTATGAAAATCGCAATGAAGAATATGAATAGGTTTATTAGCTCTTTTGAGGCAGGGCTAGTTCAGGAGTAAAACCCTGTTAAAATATAATTGTTTTTAATAATGTTGGGGGCAGCAAAGCCTGGAACTATTCTAGATAATGAAGGTTTTTCAATAAACTAAGAATAAATCTAAATGGGAGGTAAGACATGAAAGCAAAAGGATTATGGATTGGGGGATTCCAATCAAAATTAGGCAATGGCAGGGGCCATGAAGTAGTAGTAGATTTACCGCCTAGTCAGGATGGGGAAGATACAGGCGCTTCTGCATTGGAATTAACCCTGATGAGCCTGGCAGGATGTATAACTACTATTTTTGCAGTAGTTGCAAAAAAAGCAAGATTTGAATTTGAGGGTCTTGAGGCTGATTTAAGTGCAACCAAGGGTAAAAGCACAATTGAAACTGTGGATGTCGTGGTAAAGGTTAAGGCTTCTGATAAAGAAAAGGCTGAAAAGGTTTTAGATCAGACCCTTAAGATGTGTCCTGTTGGTGTTTTATTCGATAATGCAGGGGTTAAGTCCCAGCACAAACTAATTGTAGAATAGGTAACCATAATATGGTTTCTTTTCAGAAGGCATATAGCTGACCTTTATATAGAAGATCCAGTGTTGGAACGGTTCAATCCAATACTGGATTTATCCGACAGATAGCCGTAAGCGCCTTAAAATTAGGAAGGACTTACGGCTTGTTTATAAATTTATGAAATAACTTTGCAGCAAATCCCGTGAAGGAACCAAAACAGACAACAAGAAATAGTGCAGCCATAGAAGGAATAAATCCCAAAAATACTTTAGCCTCTGTTGGGTGTTTGCTATCGTTAAAAAAGAATGTAATTATTAACGATAACCTTTTGTCAAGGCTGTAAAATACATTGTTATGAGGAACCAGGGATTTTATCAAATTTAATATAAGGGGGATATAACTCTGGAATACTTCAAGATTAAGATGATACATAAATGGGCAGTGGGGACGGGTTACTTGCTCATTGCGCCTCTGGTTGCTGTACAAATGTCGCACGAGAAGCGACCAAAAGAATTCCTGTTCCTTTATGGTTAAAGAGGAGCCAAAAGCTCTGATATTAAAGTAATAACGGGAGGACAAATTAAAATAAACCTGCCTCCGAGGTGGATATTATCCCCACTATTTGGTACAATAATTTTACAGGAAAGTGGCAAGGGGGCGTTTTAATAACCTTTGATGCTTTACAGAATGAAGCTAAAGAGCAATTTAAAGAAAATGTCCTGCAAGAAGCGAGGATAATATATGAACGAGGGGGTTGATCCCTTGGCGCCATATGATAGTCATGGGAAACTTTGCTGCTCATGGATATCATATTATGAATCTGGAAATCCTTTGGGACACAGTACAAACTTCTATCCCAGATTTATTAGATTTTATACAAAAGATACTAAAAGAACAGGCTTCTGAATAAAAGACAGACAATTTTATTCTTATAATCATATCAGTAGAAAAGACCCCATGTAGGAAGATGACATCTAAAATGGCATCAAATAAATACGCCATTTCAAACTTTATATTGAAATAACGGACAATACAGGATATAATTGTAATATATTTATTTCAATCCCATTTACAAAATTGGGGGTATGTGCAATGTATATTAGCTATAAAAAGCTTT
>JAAYSJ010000111.1 GCA_012518395.1 Clostridiales bacterium | reverse complement strand
GCCTTGGTATACGCGTAAGAGGGCAGGGCAAAGAAAATTATCATCCTCATACTCTTAATAACACAGTAGTGGCGCCGCCCAGGATGCTTATTGCCTTTTTGGAAAACAACTATAACGAAGATGGAAGTGTAACCATCCCAAAGCCTCTCAGGCCTTATATGGGTGGCAAAGGAATAATAAAATAAGCTGAATTTATATAGAAACATGATGATTATGTTGCGGGGAAAACTCTATTTAGTGCAAAGCATATAGAAAATGTTAAAGAGGCAGTTGGTGGGATAAGCCCCGTTTCCAACTGCCTTTTTGTACTACTACAAGTCATCTTTCCCATAAGTTGTACATTGTAAAAAAGTTTTTAGAACAAATTCAAATGATCCGACGGATCTAGAAAGGATAAGCCTTTATTACAACACATACTATAGGAATCCAGCAAATTCTCCTAATCGAAAAGCCCAATCGGACAATGCTCCCAAACCTGCCCCGATTACAGAGATAATTATTGGCACGATGATGAAACCCAGAACTATAGAAATTAGGGCCATAATAAGTTGTGCCCGAGCCAGATTCTTCTTATTTAAGTTTACATCAGAACCAAAAGCCCATACAAACAATAGAATAATACCCACAAAGGGAATCATTGTTAAAAGTATCATACCAACATACTGTCCCACACTCATTGGCGGTACCCCTGGCGAACCCCCGGGAGCAGAATATGAAGATTGGGGATTACTCTGTGCAGATGGGGTATAACTGGTCTGCTGAGACGATGAATAGCTATTTGAAACTGCAGGTGCTACGGCAGGCTCAGGACTAGGCGGCGGTGTAGGTGTAACACTTGCCTGTTGGGAGGCAGCTTCTGTTTTTGACCCACAGTTTCCACAAAATACTGCACCATCGGGTAGCTGGGCTCCACAATTATCACAAAACATATTTATCCCTCCAATTTTAAATATATTTTTATTCATTTCTTGCACCGCAATTGGTGCAGAACTTTGCATCCGGATTTAAAGAATTACCACAGGAAACGCAGAAACGCTTTCTGGGGGGTTTTTCAATTTGAACCTTGGGCTCAGGTGTAGGCTGTTCAATAGGTTCTTGAACAGGCTCTGAAGCCGGCTGTTCAGCAGGCTCAGGGGGTACCATAGATCCTTCCCCAGACTCTGGCTTCGGAATGGCCTCGGGCTTCGGAGTAATCTCAGGCGCCTGATATGGCATAGGCTCTTTTACAGGCTCAGGCTCTACAATTGATCCAGACTTTTTAAAAAAATCACCGCCGGCCATCTTTGAGATAATGGGTAAGTTCGCCCCTTCACCGCGCAATAACTGTATGACAGCTATAACGGAAAAAACTATAAGTGCTAGATAAAGAATATCCCCGACTACGGAATTGATTGTTATCATTGCGCCTTGCATACCGTATAACCGAACTAGGCCAAATAGTCTGCCTAAGCCCCCAAAGAGCCAACCTGCGACCAGATCCACCAGGTAATATGTAACAACAAGCAATAGAGCCTGAAGAGCTTGACGATTGAGCCATTCATTCTTTTCCGCAAGGAGTGCAAAGCCTGTTATCAACAACACAGCCAATGGCTGATTGAAGGCAGCGAAGGCAAAGGCTATGGCAGCTATAACTGCAGTACTGAGCCCAAATTTCCCCTTTGTCATAAAAACACATCCTTTCTTAGATTATTTATATATCTATGCCGAACATCGGCATTAAAACCCTTCCCCAAGAAAATATACTTAATTAACCTTATAACACAAAAAGTGGCTTCTAAACTAAAATAGGCATAATATTATATAAAGACTCTATTTTCGCATGGATTATAGGGCATTAACAATATATAGATGTTTGTCTCCAGATATATACCTAGCCCTTAATAAATGCAGGAAGAATAGATATGTATTTTATTATATTCACTTTTATTGTATGAAACAAGTCAAATAATATCGTAATACGTCTAAAATGCACTTCCTCCTGTAGAAGTTGTGGTTGTTCTATTATAAAAGAAAACGCATAGAAGTTGTATTAGGATAATTTTTGGGGCTTTGCTAATAATTATGATATGGGCTGGTGGACAGTTCTAATAGTACATATTAGAAGTTTTAATGTCCATTGTAAATAAAAGGGCTTAGGTAGAAGGTATGCTGAAGAAAATGATCAAGCTGGACAAAGCATATTATTTATTGGCATCTATAGTGTTTATAGGTGTATTATTGGCCTTTCTTTTTCTGACAATTCTTAAAAGACTTTTTCATATGGTCACATGGAAAAATATAAAAGAATTATTAGGGGCTTTCCGCAGTTGTGTATGATAGCCACATACTACGAAGGGGTATAGAAAATATTTTTAAATAATTATTGACATATGCCCTAAATAAGGGTATTATAATTATAGGCATATGTCAATAATACTGATAAGGGATTTACTTATCAAAGGCGATCTGAGGATTGGGGGTTAGATTTAATAAAAAGGATATCCCTAAAACAATGATCGTGTAACTTGGGAGGAGGTGTAGATTATGCCCAGAGGAAACGGAATGGGTCCCATGGGAATGGGCAGGATGACTGGCAGAAGGGCTGGATTTTGTGCAGGTTACGGTGTCCCCGGATATGCAAACCCCATAGGCTTTGGTTATGGATATGGTTATGGATATGGTGCAGGGCGCAGATTCCGGAGAATGTACTACGGTGCAGGCACACCTGGCTGGATGCAATATGGACATCCTGGTTATCCGGAAGCCTATGAACCCGAAGTAGATGAAAAAGAATATCTAAACCGACAGGCAGAATTTTTAGAGGATCAGTTGGATCTGGTAAAAAAGCGCCTTGCAGATTTTAGGGATGACGACTAAACAAATATAACGTTCCGAAATGAAATTGCAGAAGAAGACGGGAGAGCCTGTCTTTTTCTGCTTCTTGCAGGGCTATGGAGAATAAATATATTGCACCATACAGAATGTTGACATATGCCCATAATGCCTGTAGACTTAAATAAAGTCCTTGACGGTACCTGTGTTTTTGAAAGTTAGAGGTTGGAAATTAGATATTGGGTATTGAGTGAATTAAAATAATAAAGATTAATAATGGAGGAACGAAAGATGAAAATAATTATACCGACAGAAACGAAATCTCAAGATGCTCCTGTCTGCCCATCCTTTGGACGGGCTCCAATTTATGCGATATATGATACAGAAGGGGAGGCTTACGAGTTTTTAGAGAACATAGCAGCTGACAGCAGCAGCGGCGCGGGGATCAAGGCTGCCCAGATAGTGGCAGACAGCGGGGCAGATGCCTTAATCACCTATCGCTGCGGGGAGAATGCCGCTAATATATTGGAGACAGCAAAGGTAAAAATATATAAGGCTCAACAGGGAACCATTGCAGAGCATGTAGCTATGTACATAGACGAAGAACTCCCCCTGCTTACTGAGAGCCACCCCGGCTTTCACAATGGTGGTAGGAGAGGACGATAATGAAAATTGCCGTTCTAAGCGGTAAAGGGGGGACGGGGAAAACTTTTGTGTCCGTAAACCTTGCCTGCGCCGCCGATAAAGCCACCTACGCAGATTGCGACGTAGAAGAACCCAACGGCCATTTATTTTTTAAACCCGTTATAATTGACAAAACCGCCGTTACCGTAAAGGTGCCACTATTAGATCAAGATAGATGTACCCGGTGCCGCAAATGTGTGGATTTTTGTAGGTATAACGCCTTGGCTTTAATCAAAGACCAACTAATGATTTTCTATGAGATGTGTCATTCATGCGGTGGCTGCGTTATCGTCTGCCCGGAAGGAGCACTCACGGAAGAAGAAAGAGAAATAGGTGCTTTAGAGGAAGGACTATCAGACGAGATATCGGTTATTACAGGGCGCATGAATATAGGCGAGGTTTCCGGCGTCCCTATTATAAACGAGATAGTCAAAAGACTGCCTGAAGAAGATATATCTGTGATAGATTGTCCACCGGGAAGCGCCTGCGTTGTTATGGAGAGTATCAGGGATGCTGACTATTGCATCCTTGTTACTGAGCCTACCCTCTTTGGGGTTCATAATTTGGCTATGGTCTATGATCTGGTAAAACTTTTTAATAAGCCTTTTGGGGTAATACTGAACAAATGTATGTCCGGGGAAAACCCGGCAGAAGAATTCTGTGTTGAAAAAGGTATTAGCATCCTTGCCAAAATACCCTTCGACAAGGAATTAGGCAGGCTAAATTCCCAAGGGCTGATAGCGGTTCGGGAAGATCGACTGTACAGGGAATTATTCCAGGGGATCCTTTTCACCATAGAAAGGGAGGTGTCGCCATGAAACAGCTTTTGGTACTCAGCGGAAAAGGGGGAACAGGTAAGACTACAGTATCCGCTGCCTTTGTGGAACTTAGCAAGGGTCGTGCTATTGCCGATTGCGATGTGGATGCTCCTAATCTTCATTTGGTGCTTTCCCAGCTTCCTAAGCCTATTAAAACTGATTATTACAGTTTTCAAAAGGCCAGGATCGATAGTACATTATGTACCAAGTGTGGGTTATGTGAAGAATACTGTCGCTTTGACGCCATTTCGGATTATACCGTAGGCATTTATGAATGCGAAGGCTGCGGGGTCTGTGAGGTGGTCTGCCCAGTAAAAGCCATCGATATGTACGATTATCCCACAGGGGAATTAATTCTATATAAAGATAGGGAAAAGGTGTTTTCCACGGCTCAGCTGAAGATGGGCAGCGGTGCTTCAGGTAAGTTGGTGGCTGCTGTAAAGAAACAATTAACGGATGAAGACCCCCAAACCGAAATTGCTATTATAGATGGTTCTCCGGGGATAGGTTGCCCTGTTATCGCATCCATCAGTGGCGTGGATATGGTGCTTATTGTTGCGGAACCCACCTTATCCGGAATTCATGATATGAAACGAATTATAGACACCGCAAAGCATTTTGGCATAGACTGTGTTGTCTGTATAAATAAATTCGATGTGAACCTCGAAAATACGGAGGAGATTGAAAACTGCCTAAAGGGTCTTTCGATTCCTGTTATAGGAAAGATCCCCTTTGATGAGACGGCAATAAAGGCAGTAAATGATTGTAAAAGCATTGCCCAATATCCTGAAAGTCCTGCAGGCAGGGCTATTATACAAATATGGGACGACCTTTATAATTATATGTTCCAGGGGTAATCATATACGATCCTTGAATTCACATCGCCACCTGTCTGAGTATTAGGGGAACACAATGGGGCGGTTGATTATCCTGATGATTTTAAGTGGGTTTGTTATTGTCCTAGGGGGGTATAATACAATGTATATATGTTGCGAAAAAAATTTATCATTCCAAAATCAGTAAACCCGCCTGATTTTGAACAAAAGTAATGTATTATTCGCAACATATGAATCAGTGGAAATGTTTTGCATTATAGTATCCGGGTGCAAAATGACAATTATGTAGCTGATAAAAATTCTATTTCGTGGCAGCAACATAATCGTTGTTTATTGCAAAATATATTGAATAATACATTGGAGGGAACCGTGCTTTTTGACAGGATTTCACCCGTATATGCCCTTTTTTTTAACTATCAGATCAAATACTATAGAAAAATATTAAACAGGATGGCCGATGTGGCAAGGATAACCCCGAATATCGAAATTTTGGATTTTGGGTGTGGCACCGGTGCATTGTCCTATGCCCTTTGGGAATTAGGAGCAAAGGTCCTGGGTGTTGATACGTCCTCCGGGATGCTCAAACAAGCACAAAAGAAGCTGGGTAGAACAGGGGTGGAACTAATTAAAATAGCGCCCGGCCAGGGGCTGCCCTTCAAGGATAAATGTTTTGACATGGTGATTTCATCTTTTGTCTTCCATGGGCTAATGCCCGAAGAGAGAGGATGGGCATATAGGGAACTTAGCAGGGTATCCAGGGAAAAGATCATAATCCATGACTATAACGATAAAAGATCCCTTGTAACAGATATAGCAGAATATCTGGAAAGCGGGGATTATTTCAATTTTATTAAAGTGGCCAAAAAAGAAATGGAAGGGTATTTTAATAACGCAACGATGCAAAACGTAGACAAGAGAGCCGCGTGGTATATATTGGAGAATAGCAGCTTCTGATTATCTTATCTTCCGATTCTATTCCTTCCTATTAATACTCTGGTTCTTATCAAATCCATTGGGGTACCTTCTCTCCAACTTATGGATATTTTCCTTAAATATATCCTCCATATTAATGTCGAGGGCATCGGACATTAGAGCGATGTACCAGGCAATATCCCCTAATTCGTTTTTAATATAGCCCTTATCCAGTTCATGGCCATGAAAAACTACCTTTTTAATATGGTCTACACATTCTCCTACTTCACCGGCCAGACCTAGGCTGGCATTTAGAATCTGGTCTTCCTGTGCAACAAACTTGCTTTTGGTTCTCATGGCTTTATTTTGATATTCCGAAATATTCATAATCTATCATCCTTTTTTAACAATATAAAATTGACTCCATCCTAAAAACTAATTTATAAATGAATCTGAAATTCGCGGAGAATGATTTCTATCGATTTATTTAAATTCATCAGGCCATAACAGGCAATCACTGAGAATACTAACAAAGGTCTCCAGGCCTTGGGCATCCTCTTTGGTAAAGCGACCTCTTATGGGGCTGTCAATATCCATGACCCCAATCAAGTTATCATCCTTTATTATAGGGACTACAATCTCCGACCGGGATGCTGCGTCGCAGGCGATATGCCCGGGGAACTGTTCTACATCCTCTACTACTTGAATTTCTCTGGTCTCCGCCGCAGTGCCGCATACTCCTTTGCCCATCCCAATTCTAACGCAGGCAGGCTTCCCCTGAAAGGGACCAAGGACAAGCCCCCCACCTCTGAGCAAGTAAAAACCTGCCCAGTTTATATCCTCCAGCATAAGGAATAATAAAGATGAGGCATTGGCCATACCTGCCAGCCAATCAGTTTCACCTTCTAACAGGCCCGTTAAATAATCATTTAACTCTTTATAAAATTCGGTTTTATCCCCGATGGATATTTTTGCAGTTTCAAACACGGTGAAATTCCCTCCAAGTTTGTCGGATCTTCTGTACATTTGACTCAATTATAATCAAAATATAGCGTTTCTGCAATGGATTAGACAAACCGGTCAGGGCAGGTTATAAAAATTTCGGGATTTGGGTATTACAAAATTGCTGTTATACTTTCTGTCAGGAAGATTATCTGATATTATTATAAATAAATATGATATTGATTATGGATAGAATATATTGCTTTTGAAATTTTGAGGAAACCAGAAGGGAAACAGGCGATAGCCATTAGAAATTGGATATAGCATTAAAAATTAAAGATCATCAGTGAAAGCAGATAATAATGCTTATGCCTTATATGGGGGATGGGTAATGTCCACAGGGATGATATTTGATATTATTGAATTTGCGGTCCATGATGGGCCGGGAATTAGAAAAACAGTATTTTTCAAAGGATGCCCTCTAAGATGTAATTGGTGTCACAACCCGGAGAGCCAATCCTTTGAAAAGGAAGTAATGGTTATTAAAGGCCGGCGTTCTGATTGTGGAATGAAATATGAGGCAACGGCTTTGGCAGAGGAGCTTTTAAAAGGAAAAGAAATTCTTGAAAAAAGCAGGGGCGGCATAACCATATCCGGGGGGGAGCCTTTGGCACAGCCCGCCTTTTTATTGGAGCTCATAGAAGCACTTAAACCTGTTCATATTGCTTTGGATACTTCCGGGTATGCCCCTAACAGGATATTTAAAAGTGTAACTGAAGGTGTTGACCTGGTGTTGTTCGATATAAAGCACACAGACCCTGTAGTACATAAAAGAGTTACCGGTGTTGACAACAGGCTTATACTGGAGAACCTTGAATACCTTTGCAGTACAGACAAAGAATTTTATGTTAGAATCCCCCTTATTCCAGGTATAAATGATACCATGAAAAATATGGAGAAAATTGCAGAATTGATAAAAGGGGCTCGGGGTTTAACAAAGGTGGATATATTGCCCTATCATAAAACAGCGGGGGCGAAATATCCCATGATAGGGAAGAAATATAAACCCTTGTTTGATATTGACCGCAGTCCAAAGGTTTATCTGGAGCCTTTTAAAAAATATAATATAAGGAGCGAAGTAATGTGACCAAAAGGATTGAAGCTATGTTAGACGATATTTTAAATAAAAGGCACCATAAATACAGGCAGCACATAGATTCTGCTGTGTTTACACAGTTTACCAGAGAATTATTCCTTAAGGGTCTTTCAGATACTGAGAGGTCAGTAAAAAGATTAGCCTTCGTTTTAGAATTGGAGAAGCCTGTGGTTTTTCCCGAGGAAAAGATTGCCTTTATGAGGACCGTCCCCAAAATCCCCGAAATCTTTACCGATAAAGAATGGTCTGATATTAAAGCCAAACATTTCATCCATGAGCAGGGGAAGGTATGCAATATATCCCCGAATTACGGACGGACAATCAAACTGGGTCTGGATGCCCGCAGGGAAGAGGTCATTCAATATCTGGAAACAGCAGAGGACGGAGAGGTCAGACAATTTTATCGATCAGTTTTAGATACTATAGATATTGTCCTGAGCTTTGTCGACAGATATGCCCAGGAGGCGAGAAGGGTTGGCAACACAGAGGTCGCAGAGATATTAAACCGTGTGCCCAGGTACGGAGCCGTTACTTTCAATGAGGCCTTACAATCCTTCAGGGTATTGCATTATATTCTATGGGCTTCCTTTAATTATCACAATACAATTGGCAGGTTTGATCAATATATGTTCCCCTACCTAAAGGCAGACTTAGATTCCGGGCACTTAAACTATGACCAGGCTTTTGAGCTTTTAGAGGAATTCTTTTTAACCTTCAACAGGGATAGTGACCTCTACCCAGGGATACAGCAAGGTGATAACGGTCAGAGTATGGTATTGGGCGGGGTAGACTCGGAAGGAAAGGATGCCTCAAATATTCTCACTGAAATGTGCTTAAAGGCCAGCCTGGAAATGAACCTGATCGATCCAAAAATCAATTTAAGGGTAAACAAGGATACCGGACAAGAAATGTTCGAATTGGGAACCCGGCTTACTAAGCAGGGGCTGGGTTTTCCCCAATATTCCAATGATGATATCGTAATCCCGGGATTAGTAGAAAAGGGTTATTCCCTTGAGGATGCCCGAAACTATGTTGTTGCAGCGTGTTGGGAATTTATTATTCCTGGTGTAGGGATGGATATACCAAATATTGGCGCCCTAGCTTATGCAGATATTGTTGATAAGACTCTTCGCTATGCCTTGGAGGAATCAAAAAGTTTCGATGGATTCATGGATCGTGTAAAAGATGAAATCTTTTCATGGGCTGATATAGAGACAAATAAGTTTGGAAATATCTATATGGAACCGAGCCCCATGATGTCCCTTCTAATGGATGGTTGTATAAGCAGCGGAAAAGATATTTCCCATGGGAGCAGGTATAATAATTATGGTTTGCATGGCACCGGTATATCTACCGCCGCAGACTCCTTAGCAGCCATCAAAAGATATATATTTGAAGAGAAGTTATTGACTGCCGAAGAATTGATAAAGGCTATAGATGCCAATTATGTAGGCTATGAAGATATTTTACAAAAACTTAAATATGAGGCCCCAAAAATGGGAAACGACGATGATTATGTAGATGATATAGCAAAGGAACTGATGGAAACCTTTGCAAAGGCACTTGTAGGGAAAACCAATGAAAGAGGGGGATGCTACAGAGCCGGGACAGGATCCGCAATGTTTTATGTTTGGCATGCCAAGGATTTGGGGGCTACCCCCGACGGCAGAAGAAAGGGAGAATTCCTGTCTGCCAATTATGCACCCAGTCTCAACGCCAAGACAAAGGGGCCTGTATCTATTATACGCTCTTTCGCAAAACCGGATTTAATAAAAACCATTAACGGCGGACCCTTAACGCTGGAAATCCATGACACTGTTTTTAAGGGTGAAGATAGCATCAGCAAGGTTGCAACCTTTGTAAAACACTTTATGGATATGGGTGGGCATCAATTGCAGATTAACTCAGTGAATAGGGATAAACTTTTGGATGCTCAGAAAAACCCTGATATGTATAAGAATTTAATTGTCAGAGTATGGGGCTGGAGCGGATATTTTGTAGAACTGGATAAAGAGTATCAGGATCATATCATTCAAAGAGTGGAGCTTAGTATATAGTTAAGCGGGGAACGTTTACAGATTCAAACGATATTCTTTTGGAGACATTCCTGTAATGCGTTTAAAGACCATGGAAAAGTATTGGGGGGAATCATAGCCTGTTTTGGTGGCAATCTCCTGGACAGGCAGGCAGGTTTTTTGAAGATATTCCTTTGCCCGGTCAATCCTCATGGTGGTAATATAGCGTGATATATTTGTACCGGTAGCTTGGCGGAAAAGGCGTGATAAATATGTACTATTGTACTTTGAATACTCCGCGAGTTGGGACAGGCTAAGATCCCCTGCCAGATTTTCCTGGATAAACCCCTTGATTTTATGTACAACTTTTTGTACGTAGTCAATATCCTCATCTTCTAATAAGGAAAATATATGCAATGAGGTGTTATATAAATAGG
>JAAYSJ010000110.1 GCA_012518395.1 Clostridiales bacterium | reverse complement strand
TTGGGCGCCTATGCAAATAGGCGCGACGTTAAATGTGGTAGGGAACGACCCCCGTGTCGTTCCGCCAATATAAACGATACTGGAACCCGGAACGACACAGGGGTCGTTCCCTACGTTTTCGCCTTTTACTACTAATGGGACACAATTATATTATACATATGTTTCCAACCATTTGGGGGCTTATTTTTTCAATTCACAATCTAAGGTGATAAAACCAATATACGAGTGACAAAAGTAAGGTACCGTTTGCCATACTGGTATTAGTTTAAAATGCTGTGTTATGAAAGTGATATATTTAAAATGGTTCTTCATAAAAGTAAAGTATCCGCAATATTAAAAATTAACATTGCGGATACTGCTCATATACCCCCAAGGGGACTCGAACCCCTGATGCCGCCGTGAGAGGGCGGAGTCTTGACCGCTTGACCATGGGGGCGTAAGTTGAGCTTGTGTTATACAAGCTCATTGGCTGCGGAACTAGGATTCGAACCTAGGCTCTATGAGTCAGAGTCACATGTGCTACCGTTACACCATTCCGCAATATCTATTTCGCAACGGGTTTTATTATACCATACAAGCATCTATTGTCAATAGCGCTTTTATATGATTTTTAGATATCTTATCATATCAATGAACAGGTAAATAAGACATCTATGAATGATCCACCTTATGAGGATAAATACCATTTATTTACATCCCGAAAGATCATAAGCTCTTTTGGGGCTTTGATACCATTTAGTTTCTGACTTGTAATAAGAGAAGAGGTCTCATAGTAAAGGCTTATTATTGGAAGTTTTTCTACCAGGTGGCTTTGTATCTTATTATAAGCGTTATGAAAATCTTCCGTTTCCTTGGTCAAGTTCACTTCTTCCAAGAGCCGATCCAGTGTTGCGCTGCTATACCCCATATAGTTATCAAGCCCGCTACCGATTCCTGAAGAATGCAGCATAGAATATAGATCTGTGGCTCCTGGGATCCCAAAGGTATATGTCGCAAGAACAGCCTCAAAATTCCCTGTCTCCAATGCCTCAATATAATCTTCCCAGGGTAAAAGCCTAATTTCCATATAGATACCTATCTCCCTTAACTGCTCTGCAATTAGTTCTAAAGTTTCCTTTTGTATATTATTGTCCATAATAGCGTTTATAGTAAAACGTAAATCTATCTTCTGGGCACCATCTAACTTATCCAGAATTCCATCCCTATCAAAGTCCTTCCATCCTGCTTCCTGAAGAATTTTTTGAGCCATTGCAGGCTGGTAATCAAAAACTCTTGAATCTGGATCATAATACCAGGCATCGATGGGTACCGGGACATCAATAGCTTGGGCATTCCCGAAATAGACCCGGGATATAATATCCTTTCTATCAATAGAATAGGCAACAGCTTCCCTGATTTTAGGATCCCCTAATATGCCTGGGTTGGCATGGTTTATTCCAATATAAATATAATTATTGGTCAGATAGCGATATAACCGAGCCACACCCTTAGCAGCATAAGATTCAGCATATATTACATGGGTATCCACTAAATCGACCTCCCCGCTTTTGAATGCCTCTAAGGACTCTTCCTTATCTTTATATATTTGTGCAATGATAGTATCGATATAGGGGGTTGGTTTACCCCACCAAGAATCGTTTCTTACGAGTTTTATAAAGTTATCAACTTCCAAATCCCATCTTTCCACCTTATAGGGTCCGGTACCTATCATTGGGCTAATATCCTCTGTATCTAAATCCTGGGCTTCTTCCTTGAAGGGTATAATGGGGAAGGTTAAGGCCTCTAAAAGGGTTCTTCCAGTTGGCTTGTTTAATACTATTGCGATAGCATAGGGGTTATTAACGATAAATTCTACACGAGCGATATCCCTTCCGGCAAATAACCTTCTAGTATAATGGGATATAGTACCCTGCCCTCCGTTATCCTCCATCTCCTTAAATAACAGATCAAAAGAATATTTTACATCCCTAGCTGTAAACTCTGTGCCATCATGCCATTTTACGCCTTTTCTAAGTTGCAATTGCCATAATGCCCCGTTATCATATACCTCCCATGATTCGGCTAACCCGGGAATAAGATTGAGATCCTCATCATAAGCAAAAAGACCCTCGTAGATAAGCCCACTAAAATTCATAAAGTCTTTGGATTCGGTAAAAAGAGGATTTATCTCTTTAGGTTGAATTATAGGGATTCTTAACTGCCCGCCTTTAATCGGTAGGCTTGGCTCCACAGGTAAATCCGGCTCATGAGTGAGTCCCGAAGAATTTCCATCCTCTTGGATTTCAGGCAATATTTTTGACATACTGCATCCGGTAGCAGATAAAAACATAATAATTATTATGATATAAACAAATAATTTACGTAGCATTTGGGTATTTCCCCTGTCAAATTTCATACAATTTTTTATATTGTTTTTGAGCATCAATAACCCTTTTTAAATATTTCCTAGTTTCATCGAAAGGAACATCTTTCAAATGCTTCCCATCTTCGCTATATTGGGGATCCTTCAGCCATTTTATAACATTGCCCATCCCCCCATTATAGGATATTAGGGCTAAGCTTATGTCTCCGTCGAAGACTTTTAAAAGATACGCAAAATACCAACAACCAAACATTATATTTGTTTGAGGGTCGTAAAGCATTTCATGGTCGTATTCCTTTATACCCATTTCGTTGGCTATCCATTCCCCGGTAGGGGGCACAATCTGCATTAGACCTTTAGCCCCTTTGTGGGATGTCGCTTCAGGCTTAAACTTGCTTTCCACCCAAATAATACCCATTGTTAGGTAAGGATCCAAGTTATTTTCCTTTGAAAAATTGATAATCTCTTCCCTATATTTAAGGGGATAGATCCTTCGTTGAATAAAAGCTGATTGAGTCAACCAATAAAAAAATGCTATTCCTGCAATAACCAATAACAACAGCCAGCCCAGAAGCCTTCGCTTCATAATTTTCACTACCCCTCAATCTTTTTGGGACTTTATTATGACACCCCATAAAAATTCTATTTGTTTCTTAAGGTCTTCAAAACTTGTGCTGTTGAGTATGATCCAATGGGCTTTTTCGTGTCTCTTATATCTGTCCATCTGGCTACTGATTCTTTTAAGAGCCTCTTCCTTTGAAAGATGATCCCTAGCCATAAGTCGCTCTATCCTCTGTTCCGTAGGAGCATCCACTACCCATACCTCATCCACCGGAAATCCCCATTCTTTTTCAAGAAGCAAAGCAGCATCAACGACCACGATCCCATTATATCCATCATTCTTCAGATCATTAATTTTTTCTTTTATTGTTTCCATAATGGCCGGATGGGTAATTCTATTCAATTCTTCTAAAGCATAAGCATGAGAAAATACAAACTGTCCCAGTTTCTTGCGGTCAATCTCATAATTGGGTAAAAGATATTCTACACCAAAATGTTCCTTTATTCTGTCCCAGGTTGGTGAGCCTTTCTTAACTACTTCCCTGGCAATTATATCGGCATCTATAATTATGGCTCCAAGATCCCCCAATATTGATGATACTAAAGATTTTCCAGATGCAATCCCGCCGGTAAGTCCAATAACCTTCATACTAGCCTCCTGCACTATGTTATACTATATCCGTTCATTCTATGGCATACCAATTAGAGCCTATTCCAATATCTACTATAAGTGGAACGGATAGCTCCGCTGCATTCTCCATCTTTTCTTTTAAAATTTCCTTCACAAGTTCAAGTTCGGGTTTATACGCGTCTATAATTAATTCGTCATGTACCTGTAATATAAGCTTTGACTTTAGACCCCTCGTCTTCAATTCATAAAAGACTCCATTCATTGCCTTTTTAATAATATCCGCTGCAGTACCTTGAATAGGAGTATTCAGGGCTATCCTTTCACCAAAAGATCTAATGTTGAAATTTCTGGAAGCTAACTCAGGTAAGTACCTTCTTCGACCCATAAGGGTCGAAACATAGCCTTTTTCTTTACCTTCATTTACAATCCTCGCCATATACTCCCGTATACCAGGGTACCTGTTTAAATAATTATTGATATAGGTACTGGCCTTATTCCTGGATATACCCAGGTTCCTGGCTAATCCAAAATCGCTTATCCCATACACAATACCGAAATTAACTGCTTTTGCATCATTTCGCTGCTGCACGGTCACTTCTTCTATAGGAATCCCAAGCACTTCTGCCGCTGTTCTCCTATGAATATCCTGATTATTTTTAAAAGCGTCTTTGAAGGTAGGGTCACCAGATATATGCGCTAGCACACGCAATTCGATCTGAGAATAGTCCGCATCCACCAATATATGATCCTCATCACTGGGGACAAATACCTGCCTTATACGCCTTCCCATCTCTAGACGAACTGGAATATTCTGAAGATTAGGCTCTGTACTGCTGATTCTTCCTGTAGCCGTTATAGTTTGATTGAAGCTGGAATGTATCCGCCCGTCTTCATCGTCTATAACAGCTAGCAACCCGTCCACATAGGTTGATTTCAGCTTCATAACCTGCCTATACTCAATAATTTTACTGATGATATCATGGCTGTCTTTTAATCGCTCCAAAACTTCAATATTAGTAGAATAACCGGTTTTAGTCTTCTTAACAGGGGGAAGCCCCAGCTTTTCAAACAATATGACTCCCAGCTGTTTAGGGGAGTTTATATTGAATTCTTCCCCGGCAAATTCATAAATCCTTTGGGTTAGCCCCTCTAACACCCCAGTAAATTCTACATCCAATTTCCTAAGCATATCCTTATTTACTTTAAAACCTGTTAACTCCATCTGAGCCAACACCTCGATAAGAGGATGTTCAATGTCTTCATAGAGGTGTTCCATACCAAATTCCTTAAGTTTTGTTCTAAGCTCCTCCGCTAAGTGAAACAAATCTGCTGCATCGGGCATATCTACTTGGATCTTTAGATATTCATACAGAAGATATTTAACATCATAACGGGTATGAGTGGGGTCTAAAAGATAGGCAGCTATAAAGGTATCAAAATAAAGGTTGCTAATCCTGATACCCTCCTTCCAGCTGCGAAGGAGCAATTTCTTGCCTTCATGTACGATTTTTTTAATCCCTTGATTCTCAAAAACCGGCTTTAGTATTTCCATAGCCTCATAATAATCAAGACCCCCACCAAGCATATCCCGAAACAGTTCCAGGTGATATACACTTTTCCTGTCCCATGCAAAGCTAACTGCATCATCCTCACACAAAAAGGCTATAAACTCTTTACTTAACGCTTCCTGGACGTAAACAGCCAATTCTTCAATGGATTTAATGATTACAGTTTTCTTGTCCGTAACATCTGTTTGAACTTCACTATCCCCTATTTCAAAATTTAGCCTGGATAGTATACTGTTAAATTCCAGCTCCTCCAGCAACTCCTTAAGTTCAGGGGTATTAGGAATAGTATATGGACTATCGCCGAGGCTAAAATCGATAGGGATTTCCCTTTCAATAGTGGCCAGTTTTTTACTTAAGATTGCCAAGTCTTTATACAGGGACAGGTTTTCCTTTAACTT
>JAAYSJ010000008.1 GCA_012518395.1 Clostridiales bacterium | reverse complement strand
TTAAACAAGATTTAACAGGGGTGGAATCAGAAGAAGCAGAACAGCATGCAGTTGTAGGGTACCGCATCCTAAATCTTTTCGACGATACCCTGGACCTGGCGGAGTATATCTATAGCCATCATGAAAACTGGGATGGCAGCGGATATCCCAGAGGTCTTATGGGGGAACAGATTCCCTTGATAGCCAGAATCATATCTGTGGTGGAAGTATATGATAGGGCACTGGGCAGGGGAATGAGTAACAAAGAAGCCCTCGAATACATCGAATGTGGCGCTGGAAAGCGATTTGACCCATGGATCGTTGAGCTCTTTATCGAGATGATGGGGAATTAGATTAAAATAGTCCTTAAGGATATGAAAAAAACGACGATATAATAAAGGACTATAACAAATCTAAAGAGGGTGTCACATATGAAAAGATGGTTTGAAAATCGGAAGATAGGTTTCCGTATTATGGCAGGGTTTTTGTTGGCTATTATAATAGCGGTTATAGTAGGGGGTTTTGGGATCGTCAGCCTGCAAACAGTCAACGGGAGTTACAAAGTTTCCTATACGGATACTGTAACTGCGTTGGAATGCACTGAAAGGATAAGCAGTTCCTTCCAAGGAATAAGAATGAATCTTTACGGTGTTGTCCTATCGGATGTCCAAAAGGAAAAAGAGTCTTATGTCGAAAAGATAAACGCTTTTAAACAAGAAATAGATATAGGTTTAAATAGATACAGGGATATGCTTGGGAACTATCCTGAAGCTGAAGTAGCCCGGGAAAGGGAATTCCTTGAAAATGTACAGGATAGATTGATAGAGTTCGGGGAGAAAAGACTAGAGTTCCTGGACGAATTGGCTATGGATGCCAGTCGGCGGACAGCAGCTTTTGAGGGGCTGAAAGACGGTGGGGAAATCATAAGCCTGGCCTCAAGAGTGGATAAAGCCATTGAAGAACTGATCGAATACAACAGGGCTCATGCAGAATCTAGAATTAAAGCCAATGCCAACCTCATGTCAAACACCAGGCTGATTATGATAATCGTAGTTATCGTTGGAATAATTCTGGCTACATTTATGGCCTTGTATATATCAAAGGATATTATAATCCAGATAAGGCATATCGTAAAGGCTACCGAGGCTTTAGCCCTGGGGGATGTTAATGTCCAAGTCGTTGATAATAGACGAGATGAATTTGGGGTAGTAGCCAAGGCATTTAAAGAAATGGTGGCAAACATTCGGGATCAGGCTCAAACAGCAGAAATGCTGGCCGCAGGGGATTTAACAGTAGATGCAAATATTAGATCAGATAAGGACATTTTGGGTCAAAAGCTCCATGAGATAATAGTACAAAACAACAATATACTTAATGATATCATTTCTGCGGCGGATCAGGTAGCGGCAGGTTCCAGGCAGGTATCCGATTCCAGTATGGCTCTGTCCCATGGTGCCGCCGAGCAGGCCAGCACAGTAGAAGAGCTGACAGCCGCCTTAGAAGAGATCTCCGCACAGACAAAGCACAATGCAGAAAACGCAAACCAAGCCAATGAACTGGCTGAGGTGACAAGGAATAACGCAGAGCAGGGCAATAGTCAGATGCAAGACATGCTGAGGGCTATGGAGGAAATAAACGAATCTTCTACGAAAATATCAAAGGTCATTAAGGTTATCGATGATATAGCCTTCCAGACCAATATATTGGCCTTAAATGCCGCTGTCGAGGCCGCCAGGGCGGGGCAGCATGGCAGAGGTTTTGCAGTGGTAGCCGAAGAGGTGAGAAACTTAGCAGCCCGTTCCGCGGAAGCCGCCAAAGAGACCACAGATATGATTGAGGGTTCTATAAACAAAACCAAAGGCGGAACAAAAATTGCTAACCAAACAGCTGCATCCCTGACAAGGATAGTAGATGATGTGACAAAAGCAGCAATGCTGATAAGCGATATAGCCACTGCTTCCAATGAACAGGCAACAGGAATAGCCCAGATAAACCAGGGAATTGTGCAAGTATCTCAAGTGGTTCAAACAAACTCTGCAACCTCCGAGGAAAGCGCCGCCGCCAGTGAAGAGCTTTCAAGCCAGGCAGCTCATCTAAAGGAGATGATGGGCAGGTTTAAGCTAAAACCAAGCTCCGGATTCCATGACGATTTTGAAAAACCGGGCACAGATACAGCAGATGGGGAAGAGGACATATCTGAAAAGGGTAGTCCGGGTCCTGGTCAGCTACATGAGAGCCACGAAGAGGCAGCAGCTGGAAAAGCAGAGATAGATTTAGATAACAGAGACTTCGGAAAATACTGATATCCATTTTCATATTATAACCGTGAGGTGTTTTAATTGCCCAATTCAATCCAAGACCCTATGCTGGAGATGTTTATTTTTGAAACTGCCCAGCTGTTGGAGCAGCTGGAAGGAATTATACTAAAGAACGAAAAACAAAACGCATATCCTAAAGAGGATATCAATGAAATTTTTAGAATAATGCACACTATTAAGGGCTCGTCAGCGATGATGATGTTTGATAGTATCTCTACCCTGAGCCACCACATGGAGGATCTCTTTTTCTTCATCCGTGAGGAAAAGACTAATAGAATAGATTTTGCCGGGCTGACAGATCTTGTACTAAAGGGTGCAGATTATATAAAAGCAGAGCTTCCGAAGCTGGAAAAGGGTGAGGATCCAAATACGGATTGCAGCTGGATAATCAGTGAGATCGAAGGGTTTCTCAAGGCCTTAAAGGAAATGGATCTGCCCCTAAAAGAGCAAGACGGATCCGGCCGGACATCCTACAAAGCTGTAATATTCTTTGAGGAAGGCTGCCAGATGGAGAACATCCGGGCATTTAGTGTGGTGCATAATCTGAAGGATATGGCAGCTGATATAAGGTATTTCCCACCGGATATAGCAGATAACAACGAAACAAACGAAGTCATACAACAAGAGGGCTTTACTATATGGTTTCGCTCGGAACATCCCCTGGAAACAATGCGGGAGATTTTGATGCAGACCGCCTTTCTAAGGCACCTGGAATTGGAGGAAGTGCAGGAACCCCACAAAGACGGGCAGGGGGAGCTGATAAAAAATGATTTGCAGGAAGCGGATTCGGCAGAGAAAAGGATGGCGGAGCAGGCCAAGAAGATAGAAGGCCAATCGAAATCCATAAACCAAAGCGTTATAAGTGTCAGCGTGAATAAGCTTGATACCCTGATGAATCTGGTAGGAGAAATGGTAATAGCGGAATCCATGGTTGTGCAAAATCCGGATCTAAAGGATCTTGACCTGGACAACTTCTACAAATCGGCAAGGCAGCTCAACAAGATAACCAATGAGTTGCAAGAAACGGTGATGTCCATTCGCATGGTTCCCCTGTCAGCTACCTTTCACAGAATGCATAGGATAGTAAGGGATATGAGCAAAAAACTTGACAAAGAAGTAAAACTGGAAGTCATCGGCGAAGGCACAGAGGTAGATAAGAATATAATCGAGCATATTTCAGACCCTTTAATGCATCTTATTAGAAACTCCATAGACCATGGTATCGAACTCCGGGAGGAAAGATTAGAAAAGGGAAAGCCCGAGAACGGGACTATTACCCTGGAGGCAAAGAATGCAGGAAACGACGTTATAATAGTTGTAAAGGACGACGGCAGGGGTCTTGACCGAAAAAGCATCTTAGAAAAGGCAGAGGCCAAGGGGATTTTACAAAGACCTAAAGAAGATATGTCCGATAAGGAAGTATGGAACCTGATACTTCTTCCGGGGTTTTCTACGGAGGATACGGTATCGGAGTATTCGGGTCGTGGAGTAGGCATGGACGTAGTTGCCAGGAATATAGAGACCATCGGGGGAACTGTATCCGTTGACAACAGCCCCGGCAAAGGCATGACCATTACCCTAAAGATTCCTTTAACCTTAGCCATTATAGATGGTATGAACATTAGGGTGGGACAGGCATGCTATACCCTGCCTACAGCATCCATAAGAGAGTTCTTCAGACCCCGGGAAAAGGATGTAATTATCGAAAGCGGTACAAACGAACTTATCATGGTCAGGGGCCAGTGCTATCCTATAATAAGACTTCACCAGCTTTATGGGATAGATACCTCTATTACCGAGCTTATCGAGGGGATTATCATAATGGTAGAGCAGGAGGGCAAGACTTTTT
>JAAYSJ010000109.1 GCA_012518395.1 Clostridiales bacterium | reverse complement strand
TGGCAGCCCCGGTAATAATCGCAACTTTTCCATCTAAACGACCCATAATAATCCTCCTCTCTGCTCTTATTATAGTTTTTATGTACCACCTTTATTCTTGGAATAAACAGATTTTGTTTTTCAGATAGCAAAACTCTGTGTGGAGGTACAGATATAAAACCAAATTAAGGGGGATAGCGTTAGAGGCAGGGACAGAATAATGGGTAAATTACCTAAGAATAGCAATGTTCCGGCTGTTTAGGGGAAGGGCACATTGTTAAAATTGTTCATCATCTGATTGTGCATATCTACTGCTTGGTTATGCATATCTACTGCTTGGTTATGCATATCTACTGCCTGGTTATGCATATCCCCGGCTGTTTGAGAATCCCTTTGCATCTGAATCATAAATTCCAGATTTCTCTCTTGAAACCGTAGCTGTTCTTCCGCTAATCTTTGAAGGTCTTCTGAAAGTTGGGATTCCATGAACATTTCCATACCCGCATTTCTTATCCAGAGAATTGTATCGTTATCCAGGTATTGCATATCTTGCACAATCCTCCATTGATCCTGTTCAAAAGATAAACACAAGAGGTCATGGTCAGGCCACGGATCTTCGAGGCCTTGAAAATATGTAAGATATTTAACTAAATACAAGCTGTATATATCCAGCTCATCAATTTTTTTAATTTCTACCGCCTCGAAATGGGATATATTATTTAATTCATAATATTTCGCTATTTCAGAATAGTCTAAAGGATTTTCAATAATCTTGTCTAAATTTTCATTATAGGGAAGTAACCATTGATACGAATATCTTATCGTATCCTCAGGCGTGGCTATATTGACCGTTTCAGAATCTTTTTTAGTCATCTTTAAATTAATAGGTTCAGCTTCTTTTTCCTGTGTGGAGGGGAGATCTATATCTCCCTTAGCTATCACCCTTTCCAGCCTGTATTCCGTGTCATTAATTTGATTTTCTACAGAATTGGCAGATACCCTATCATGGGTACAAGCAGTCATAAATATAATTAATACCGTAATTATGGAAATGCTCAACTTTTTCACTTTATCCCTCCTGATTTTCTTTTAAAAGGCTTATGGAGATCCATTAAAATGCAGAAATATAATCTAACAACTCCTTTGCATCAATATTGTTTTGATTTAAGGCCAATACTTTATCCAGGTAAGTTTTGGTTTTATCAAATTGGCCCAGGTTGTAGGTCACCCTTGCAACGCTATACCATATATCTTCATCATCCTGTATGGAATCTGCTGCATATAAATAATCGGCATAGGCCATTGTCCAGTTGCCCATAACCTCATATATGTATCCGCGATAATAATAAAATAAATCATCAGGGGAGTATTCAATTAGAGTATTAATAGAATGAAGTGCTTCGATCATATCTCCATTTTCTATGTTGGTTCTCATGTCCTCTATGTAAATGTATTCAATCAATTCTTTGACATTAGGCTTTTGTAAATCTTTTTCCGACAGCTGGGCGATATATCCCTTTGCATCTTCTATTTCATTATTTTCAACAGCATTATAAGCAGAGTGAAGATGCCCAAGATCCAAATATTTTACTGTTCCATAGCTTAGACCCAAGCCAAATATAAAAAGTGTTAAAATCCATATACATATTTTTTTAAAGACTTTCTTTTTTAGTTCAGAACTCAATCCCAAGCCGTTGGCTATCAAATAACCCCCTACAAGCCCCCCTATATGTGCCATATTATCCACTAAGGATGTTGTAAAGCCTAAAGCTATATTAAAAATCAAAAGAATCACTAATCGGGGTCCAAAAGCCCAATTAAAGATATGCCTTCGTTCTTTTCTAAAATAGAAAAGGGCGCCCACAAGGCCAAAAATAGCGCCCGATGCCCCGGCGGAGGGGTTAGGGAGGAAAAGGTAACTACTTAAGTTTCCAAGGATCCCTGAAATAATATAAATCAACAGAAATTTAATTCCACCGAAATACTTTTCCACCGTGGGACCGTATACATATAGGGCATATAGGTTTGAAAAAAGATGTAGAGGCCCCAAGTGCAGAAACATTGCAGTAAACAATCTCCAATATTGCCCCTGTATTATCAGTTCGTTTACCTTCATCCCCATTGCAGTAAGCAAGGTGTGCTCATCTAAGCCTTTCATAAATTTTAGTAACATCATAGCAATCCATACGGTTAAATTAATTCCTATCAGAGTCTTCGTTACGGTGGCTCTGTCGTTGGCATCAATAAATTGTTTTCTATAGTCTATTATCAAAACACTCACCTCCATAGTTTTTGATGACGGTGTACTTTCACCTTTACTACATAGATACATTGGCTTCTGATTTGGTTTTACTTTTTATAAAGTTTTTAGAAAAAGTTTTATTCGCTGTTGATAATACTAGCCATAGCCATATTGCAAAGGGAAAAACAATATAAATTTATCTTGATCTCACTTCTATTCCCATTTGTTGATATATGTTTCTTCGTTATGTCTATAGGCATATATGCCTTTTTTCAGAACCTTTAATTCACCCACTCCATGGGGATCTGGATTATAGAACGAATGAACTGGTTTCCCGTTTTTATCAAATATTTCATACCATGTTCTTGAATTGCTATTATTTGTTTTATGTTTTAGATTTTGAACGATTATGTAGCCGTCTGTATACGCTGATTCTATGTTTTGATCCTCGGATATGTTATAACTGGTACCTGTTTGGCCATTTACAATTGTCTCTATTCCATCATTGGAACACAAAAACATTTCGCTTCCCAGACTTGTGATATAATCTGCCGATTTGAATAATATATTGCCATTGAGATCCAGCAGGTCATAGCCATAACCATCACTACATATATAATATTTCCCCATATACCTGACTTCTATCATTTCATATCCTGAGAAAATTTCCCTGCCCTTTAGGTCCACCAACGAATATGCATCCCTGTTTTCTATAATAATTTTATCATATGCTGAGATAACACAATAATTATTTGTTGTAGCAATGAGCCCCCCCATTGGGTTAAACAGAAACCCTGTATCTATATCCGTAAAGTAATGATAAAAAATGCCGTTATCATATAAGCTGACAGAGAAGCTGGTAAAGTCATTACTTAATACTTCTTCAGTGGGTATGTATAGCTTTTTACCATTAGCATCCACAGCAAAGGTAAAGGTTGAATCCTTATAATGACTGCCCAACAATGCAACTCCATTATGGAATCCGCTATCGAAGGTTTCAATTTCTATATCTTTTGTCTCTAAATTGGAATAGATAGGATTTAGTGACCAATCCATTACACTGCATATTACACCATCTTTTGTACTTTGATTTAATGCTATATACTGGCCATCACCTAAAAAAATATCGTCGTAGATATAATCCAATAGCTGCTCACTACCCACATTTATCAGCCCATATTTATCGTCTTTTTGCACTACAGCCAATCCGTTTATCATATCCTGCAAACCATAATACGTGGAATCCAGTATACGTTCACCGTTAAATGAAAAAATACTATATTCTTGATTTGCCGAATCAAAATACCTGAAAAATCCGCCTTCAATGGGATCCGCCACATCATAAAAATCATCACATAACATATCCCCATCTGTGGAGAAATATGCGTACTTGAAATCTTTTTCAACTAAGAGAACCCCGCCTATTTCCTCTTCATAATAAATATCGTCAAATTCTTTTGGAAGGATCTCCTGCCCTTGTATCGTATATACACCCTTTTTACCATTAGTATCTTCAAGCACCATAAGGCGCCCTTCAATTAAGTATCTGTTATTGATATCACCGTCATCTCCCGTACCAAATCCTGTCCCATCGATAACAGAATCAATTTCATAGTAGTATGGCATATATGAATAAGAGCATTCTACTATTCTGTCCGGAATAGTGGTAATTGTGATAGTCTTTGGATTGAACACAATGATTGCACCGCTTACCACTGCCACGGCAGTAATTCCCCCTACTATTTTTCCCCCCAGGCTTTTAAAAAAACTTTTTATGATCTTCGTTTTTCCGGTCTTGAAAAAAGTTGAGGATAACACACCGGTAATACTAAAACCTGTGGCGCCCTTTATCCCTTTGATAACTGTAGAAGTCACCGAATCAGGTATCACAAGATTAGCGAGATTTTCTCTGAAGAGATAAAGAAAGATAGGCAGACTGGAAAGGCTATATAATTTTAATCCTTCCCGCTTTTCTACCCCCATCACTTCATTCTTTATCTGTTTTCTTGCATAATTTAGGCGTGATTTCACAGTACCTGTTGAGCATTCCATGGTTTGAGCGATCTCACTGACCGACATCTCGCTAAAGTAATAATAAAAGACCGAGGCTTTTTGTACCTCTGATAGCCCCTCTATTATTTGATGTAGTCTTTCCTTTTTTTCCTTATGGCTCAATATATCCTCAGGCAGAAATTCCTCTTTGTCTTCATGGGCATATTCAAATATGAAATCGTGTTCTTCTTCCTTTAATAGTACTTCTTTTGTGTCCCTTTGGAGGGATCTCAGAGTTTTATTCGTAGCTATTCTGCCTGCCCATGGAAAGAAGGCTTCCACATCTTTTAATGAGTATAAGCTTTTGTATATCTGTATATAGGTATCCTGCATAATATCCGCGGTCTTATCGTTATCTTCGGTTATATTGAATATTATGGAATAGATATAGTTCTCGGATAGTTTATAAATTTTGCTAAATGATTTTTTATTACCATTTCTAAAAGATTCCACGGCGTGGAAAAGATTATTATTTGCCTCCCTGTAGTCCCTTTTGTAGTTCTTTAGTATCTTTTGCATTTTAATATTCCTCGTTTTCTTTTTTGCTGGGATTTTAATCGAAAAGGGTATGGCCCATATATTGAAATATATATTAAGACATATGTATAATATATCGTTATTTCTGTATTTTTCTTAAATTATTCCTCAGACGCAAAATAATCTGGTTATGCCCTGGGGCTTATATACCGCATTGAAGGGATTACTTTATAAGCTCCTATACTATTAATGTTGGGCTTAAGTTACCGCAGGGTTTTCAAGTAATAAACCGCCATATAAATTGAAAAGAAGATGGCATCCCGGATCAAGAAGAAGGCGGTAGGGGGATCCGGGGGTATGTACTGAATAACTGGAACGGAATAGAGATAAAGGCGTACTCGTAATCCTGTAAAAATAGGAGTATAATGAAACCTAAGGGGGGAAGTTATCATGGCTAATAAAAAAACTCATAGCTGGGGATGGACTATATTTTGGCTAATCATTTTTTGGCCTGTAGGTTTATTTATGCTGATAAAAAAATTGTCAACTGATAAATCAGCAATGATGGGGGATAAGACCAATAAATTGGCCATAGTTGGTTGGGTGCTGGTTGCATTTGGCGCCATCGGATTTATCGGGGGTATATCAGATGGGGAGCCTGGATCTATGATAGTTGCTCTGTTATTTCTTGCGGGGGGTATTCTAGTTTTAAGAAAAGCGACAGCTACTAAGAAGCTTGCCGAGAAATATAAACGCTATATTCAAATCGTAGTTAATCAAAGGGAGACAAATATCGACACCATTGCTAGTGCTGTAGGTTTGCCTTATAACACCGTTATATATGACCTTGAACAAATGATAGATATTGGATATCTAAAGGATGCGTACATACACCAAACCAATCATGAAATCGTAATGAAAGGCACCTCAGAGCAGCCTGTCTGTGAACAAAATTTTGCTTTTGTCCAAGGAGCACCGGGGGGATCAGTCGAGAGCAAGGCCGTAAGCTGTCCCGGCTGCGGTGCCTACAATACCGTTATAGTAGGGAGAGTCACTGAATGTGAATATTGCGGAACGCCCATGAGCTGATTAGCCTATGGGGGCTCCGCAATTTATATATTTTAGGCGAATAATGATAGTGAGGCTCATATAGTTATATATTACTGGATACGAATTTGGTCATAACAATATTAAGCTATGTAGCTGATTTTTGACATATCAGGCTCGTGTGGGCTGCCTTCTGCTCCCTTATGGCCAACCACTACGGCCAAGTCAAGCCTATATCCTGGCGGGAAACCAAGGCGCTTTGCAAAATATTTTCCTTTCTCCCCTTTAAAACCATGTCTTGAATAACCACAGATAAGGCTGCCAAGACCTAAGGATGTGGCAGCTAATGCTATGGTTTGAGATACTATCCCCAGATCAATATTCGTATAGGGATTGGATTCATCGATTTTTGTGGGGATAAAGAATACAGCGGTGCCGCCAAAGAAGATCTTGCCCCCCCTGGCTACCATACGATCATAACGATTTTGATCTGTTTCTTTTAGCCCCTCCATTATGGCAGAGTCAATTTCATCTAATAGCTCTCTGTCTGTAACAGCAACAATTCTCCAAGGCTGAAGATTCATGGCACTGGGAGACTCTACCGCTGCTTTTGCAATGGCCTCCAGATGTTCTTGGGCTACAGGTTCGTCGGTAAAGTTACGGCAGGAAAAGCGTGTAGAAATTACTTTTAGTACTTCATTCATATTTATAACCTCCATAAAATATATTTTGCGGTTTGCTATTTAAAAGTTTCATTGCTATTCTTTGCGGGATACTATAATTATAGCATGATTAAGAGTCAAAAATCCATACGACCCCTTTTATGGGGGCTGTTACTCAAGTCCCATTTGTGTAAAAAGCTATTTGGGTTACTGAGACGGTAGGAAATATCCGCAGGTATATGACTATGGATTTAAAGAGTGTGTACTAATAATAAAAAAGTAAAGGGCTACCCTGATATAGAGTAGGCCCGTTTAGAATATGACTAACATGGTCGGGGCTTACTATTAAAAGCCCTCCTTATTTTTTGTTCAATCGATAATTTGAATAAACTCCATCTTAGGTCCGTTGACAACTCCCAGATCTGTAGGCGTGTACCTTGGGAACACGGGCAAGGTGAGAAAAAGGAGATTGTGAAGAGTAAAGTCAGAAATATTGCATTGCTTAGAAACAGCTTCTTCTACTTTACGGCACTCTTCAGCCGCTAGATCCAAGGGCAGATCCGACATCAAACCGGCAACAGGCAGACGAAGGAGGGCTTTTGTTTCCCCGCCTTGCACCAGGCACACACCGCCGCCACAGTTTTCAAGCTCTTTTACTGCCAGATAAGCATCCTCAGCGTTGCTGTAGATTACACAGATATTGTGGCTATCATGGGCAACGCTGGTGGCGACAGCCCCATTTTTGATGACAAGTTCACTGTAGAGGGCTATACTCTTATTGGGTTTGCCGTGGCGATTAAGAACGCAAATATAGTTTACATCTTCTCTTCTTTCCTTTGGGATTTCATAGAAGCCGTTTTCCGGTTTCAATTTTTCACGAACGATGATATCCTCTTCATATCCTTCATTGACTACCATAACATTGATATCTTCTCTGTCAGTTGCAGGGATTCTAAAATCATCGGCGCTGTTTATATCTGTGAGGAATACGGTATTTCCCTTATCATACCAGGCTTTTTGGGGTTTCTCGCCCAAAAAGACACCGTCCTTTGCCATTAGTTGTCCCGCTACAAAGACCATTGCCGGTCTCTCCTTAAAATCAAGTGTTTTAACCAACTGTACATCAGCTACATATCCGGGGGCAATAGCCCCTGCATCGGAAAGTCTGTATTCTCTGGCAGCGTTTAATGTGGCATAGCGTATAGCGGATATGGGATCTTCCCCAGCTTCCACTAAATCAGCGACAGCACTATTGATATGCCCTTTAGACTGCAGCCTATAGGCGTTCACATCATCGGTACAAAGGCTTATGGTATCATGGAAAAGCCCTGGTTTCATTCCTTCCAGGAGATTGAGAGCATCGGAAATGCTATGGATACGGGCATTGATGCGCATGCCGTTTCGTCTTTTGGCCAATACCTCTGGGCCGCTTAGATTTTCATGATCGCTGATAGGCCCACCTAAAAGGTAGGCAGCTAATCCCGCACCGGTTTGTCCCGGAGCATGACCCTGAATAAAGACGTTTTGTTTATCCCCTACGGCAATAATATCATGCATACGGGGATCATCGTTTATAACCCCTATATAGTCCATAACCTCGGCGATACCTAATACTTTATCTTCTGATAAAAGAGCCTCTACGTCTTTTGCATCAAAGACAGCTCCCGCTTCCTCAAACCCGGGAAGGGAAGGGATACATGATGGGATCAATGCAAATTGACGAAGGGGGGATCGTTTGGCACTTTCTAGCATATATTTAACCCCATCTACCCCTAATACATTGGCTATTTCATGTGGGTCTGTTATAGCTGTCGTAGTTCCCCATACCACTGCAGCTTTTCCAAAGTTTTCAGGGACTAAAAGGCTGGACTCTACGTGCATATGAGTGTCGATAAAGCCTGGGAGCAGATACATACCCTTGGCATCGATTATTTCTTTTGCAGGCAAAAGGGCTCCTTCGTGTTCTTCTCTTATCCGGACAATTATCCCATCAAGAATGTCTACATCGGCTTTATAGATCTCCCCGGTGACAACATTGACCAGTTGAGCATTTTCAATAGATATATCACAGGGGATTTGTCCTGTAGCGGCTTTTATGAGTTTAGAACGATCTTTTTCAATAATATTAATCATTATTTTCTCCTTATTGTAAAGATAATCGTGTTGTAACAATAGTCTTTTTTAACTTAACTTATTCCTTAGGAAAATGGTTTATTCCGGACATCTTCCAAAATACATCTTTGTAGGGGCGGTCTTTGACCGCCCGCCCGACTAGAACACATACTGTAGACACATAAGGGCTGCAAAAATAATAGTAGGAATTCCTGGCAGATTACCTTTCCTATTTTCCTTATCAAAAGCATAGGCACAGATGCGGATAATTATATCAGAAATCAGACCGACAGTTATTCCCGTACCAAGGTCAGCAAAAGCAGTAAAGCCCATCATAATAGCTACAGGAGTCCAATCTATCATTTCAAAGCTCACTGTGCGCAGCTCCTGCATCATGGAAATTCCGATCACGATCAGCACAGGTGCGGTAGCAGCAGTGGGTATGGCGATAAACAGGGGAGCTAAGATGATGCTCACTATAAACATTAATCCCGTAACCAGAGATGTAAGCCCTGTCCTGCCTCCGGCTTCGATACCTGCAGCAGATTCAATATAAGAGGTAACGACAGTTACCCCTGTCAATGTTCCAGCAATGGTACCAGCAGCATCTACAAGAAATATCTTGCCCAACATAGGCATATTTCCATCCTTGTCCATAAGGCCGGCTTTGTGACCTGTACCTAGGGCAGTTCCCATAGTTGAACAAAAATCCCCGATAAAGAAAATTACGATGAAACCTATATACTCGGGGCGTAGTGCGCCGGCAATATCCAGCTTAAAAGCCACATCCCCAAATGCGGATAAAGTTTGGTTAAGCCCAGAACCTGCCTGAAAGGAAACAAGCCCCATGGGTATACCGATTAGAGTAGTTATGATAATAGATAAAAGCATTGCGCCGCGGACTTTATATTCACGGCCGTTTATACGGATTTTGATGAAATTTAAGAACAGAGTAATAGCCAGACCGATAAGAGTAAGCTTTACTTCAGGCAGGCTAAAATCGTTCCAGCCTGCATTCTCCGGGAGAAGAAGGTTCGAATTGGCAATAGCGATTTGAAATAGCATTATGCCGAGGGCTCCACTCAATCCAAATTTAATACTCTTTGGTAGAAAGTCTGCGATTTTTTCTCGTACATTAAAGATGCTCAAAATCAAAAAGGCTATGCCGGAAATAAACATCATTCCAAGGCTTATCTGCCAAGTGGCTATGCCGCCGGCAACTACAACATATGCCATAAGAAGGTTAGTTCCCATACCTGGAGCCAAAGCTAAGGGTGTGTTGCTATAAAAGCCCATGGCTATAGTTACTAAGCCGGAGATAAGGGCAGTTGCTGCAAATACACCCAGGGTATTCATACCTGCATCTCCCATAATAGCGGGCTGCACGGCAAGAATATAGGCCATGGTAGCAAAGGTGGTAAAACCGGCTAAAATCTCAGTACTGATCTTAGTGTTGCGCTTTGAGATGGTAAAGTGTTTTTCTAAGAAGTCTTTCATGCTGATCCCCCACATCATATTAATGTTTAATCACTCTTTTTTCTACCATAAATGCCAATAAAAAAAGGACATACAGATTCGAGACTTGAGTGAATCTAAATGCCCATATACCCATGACCCAAAAAAGGGGTGGGATATTTATGCAAATCACTCATAGTCCAGCAGTTACGGCTGCTTGGTAGAAACTCCCGAACCAATTATCGGGATTATATGAGTTATTCAATTATACTGTATAATATATCAGGAACAATCTTTTTTGTCAACAATATATTCGAACAATTACTGGAATGCGATATTTAATGTTCGGGTTATGCCTTTTTATTCCTTTATATCAATCTGTGTTATAATTAAATAAATCCATTTATTTAGTTAATCCAAAAGGGAAAACCTTATAAAAAATTGTAGTTTAATTGGGGGTAAGAAATGCTCAAAGTTAGGTAAAGAGCACCGGATTTTATACTCTATGACAGTACTGTTGCATAAAATGTTCTTTGAAAAGTCAATAGTAAAATAGTTATGGTACAACTTACACTTTTGGGTCAATAATGGTAATGTAGAAATTTAAAAAAGGCACCTCCTTAAGGTCAGGGTATAGGATTTTAAAAGTAGGCCTCA
>JAAYSJ010000108.1 GCA_012518395.1 Clostridiales bacterium | reverse complement strand
ATGAAGGTGGTCTATTATAAAAGACATCCATTGTCGGGACAGGAGGAAAAGGGGCTCGGGGTAAGCTATCTTCCTTTAGACGACCTTCTCAAGAATGCAGATGTTGTATCCTTAAACCTTCCCTTAACAAAAGAAAGCCGGCACCTGATAGGACAAAGGGAATTGAACCTTATGAAGAGTTCAGCTTTTTTAATCAATACAGCCAGGGGCGGGATTATTGATGAAGGAGCATTGGTCCGTCACCTGCAGATGGGAAAAATAGCAGGGGCAGGGCTGGATGTCTTTGAAAACGAACCCAAAATCCCCAATGCCCTGCTGAAACTAGACAACGTGGTACTGACCCCCCATATAGGAACGGCTACCCCAGAAATCAGAGTTCAAGTATCTAATGAGGCCTGCAAGAATATAATAGATTTCTTTGATGGCAAAATACCCGTCTCAGTAGTAAATCCGGAAGTAATAAAAAATATCAAAGGATAAAAAGATCTTTTGATAAAAACCTGGGATCCGCTGTAACGTTTATCCCCAGCTTGCGCAGAGCCCCTTCATCGGTAGGGGATTGTATATGGGTAAAATGGGCCTCACAACCTGCCAAGGTTTTAAGGCTTTCCAATGCCATTTGAGCGGTGGGATTGGTGGTAGCACTAATCCCCAGGGCGATAAGGGTTTCTTCCAGATTGAGGGCTATATTCTTATCACCTAATATATTGTCTTTTAAGTGTTGGATAGAATTAATTACATTAGGTGAGAGAAGATGGATACTGTCGGGTATTCCCGAAACCGTTTTTATGGCATTCAAGATCAGGCTGGATGCGGCATCCATTAAATTAGAGGTTTTGCCCGTGACTATGGTGCCGTCTTCCAGCTGAATGGCTGCAGCCCCCAAGGTCTCGCCTATATCCTCGGGCATCCTGGTTTTTCTTTCTTCCGCTTCCCTTCTGGCGGGAAGCACGACTTGGCGGCCTTCAGGATTTAAGCCCAATTTTTTTAGGAGCAACTCGGCTCTGTTTAGGGCATCCAAGTCCGTTATGCCTTTGGCGTATTCTACGCTGTACCAAAAATGCCGCCTTATAATTTCCTGTTCGGCCGCTTCTTTGACCTTATCTTCGTCTATTATTCCAACCTTAACTTTGTTTACCCCCATATCTGTAGGGGATTGGTATACTGTTGCATCAAAGGTTATTTGATCCAAAATACGTTTTATCACGGGAAACATTTCAACATCCCTGTTATAATTTGTAGCCACCTCACCATATGCTTTCAGATGGAAAGGGTCTATCATAATAGAATCTCTAAGATCCGCCGTGGCAGCCTCATAGGCTATATTCAAGGGATGATCTAGGGGCAGGTTCCAAATGGGAAAGGTTTCAAATTTGGCATACCCTGATTTTAGCCCCCTTTTATGATCATGATAGAGTTGAGAAAGACAGGTAGCCAGTTTGCCGCTGGCAGGCCCTGGAGCCGTTACGATAACCAATTTATTATTGGTTATAATATATTGGTTTGCGCCGTAACCCTCATCACTTACGATAGTTTCTATGTCTGTGGGGTACCCCTTGGTAAAACTGTGGGTATAAGTTTTAATTCCCCTTCTTTCCAATCGGTTTCGAAACCGTATGGCCGATGGCTGGCCATCAAACAGAGTTATGATCACACCCTTTACTCCTAAACCCCATTCCCTAAAATCGTCAATGAGTTTTAATACGGACATATCGTATGTAATACCAAAATCCTGACGGATCTTTTTTCGTTCAATATCGCCAGCTCTTACACATAGAATAATATCTGCCCTATCCTTCAGCCTGTGCAGGAGCTTTATCTTAATATTTGGGTCAAAACCCGGAAGTACCCGGGAGGCATGGTAATCAAAAAACAGCTTTCCGCCAAATTCCAGGTATAGTTTATCGGGAAATAAATTTACCCTTTCAATTATTGCTGCGGTCTGCTGCTCCAGATACTCTTCGTTGTCGAATCCGTGTTTTAGCATAATATACATATCCTCCGGTCTGTTGTGTATACAGTTAGTTATCATATCAATTATATGGACAGAGGATATTAAATGCAAACTATATTTTTGTCTTATCGATGGTAAAATTTGATTTTGGCAGCATTTTGGTTTTGCCTGGGTCTGCACTGATTAAATGGGGGTTTAAATTTGCCGGGTTTTTGGATACAATAGCAGAGTAAGGATCTTAATTTGGATAATTCTTATTATAAGGTATATAACTGGAAGGAATGATACAATGGAAGAGAAAACCTTTGATGTAATGATAGAGATCCCCAAAGGGAGCAGGAATAAATATGAATTTGACCCTAAGAAGAACATGATCCGCTTTGACCGGATGTTGTTTACGCCGGTACACTACCCTGCTGATTATGGGTTTATCCCCGGGACTCTGGCCTTAGATGGAGACCCCTTAGATGCCTTGGTATTGGTTTGGGAGTCTACCTTTCCCGGATGCCTGATAGAGACCTTCCCCATAGGTCTGTTTATGATGCGGGATGAAAAAGGGGAGGACGAAAAGATTCTATGCGTTCCCAAGGATGATCCCCTATGGAATCATATAGAGAGCATCGAGGATGTACCACCCCATCTGCTCAAAGAGGTGGAGCACTTTTTTACTATATACAAGGAACTGGAACGCAAGGAAGTAATCATCGAAGGCTGGAGGGGAAGAAGTGCAGCCCTCCAGGTTATCTACGGCGCCAGAGAAAGGTTCGAAAAAAGTAGGGAATGACCACTGTGTCATTCCGCGATAGACCGGCAACTGCCGATCTATCCCCTGGGGCACAGATCCCCGTTTGTATACCAATGACATCGGGGCTGGCATTCTATGCAGGGGGTGGGTTCCAGGCCATCCATGGCTTTGTTGGTCCACTCCGGATCACTGAGGTGCCCCCGGCCTATGGCAACAAAGTCTGCCAGCCTATTCTCTACGATCAGAGCAGCTTGTTTAGGGGTGCGGATCCCGTTGACTACAATTACAGGGATGCTGACATTTTTTCGGATCTCTGTACCGGCATAGACGATCCAATTGAAGGGGAAACCCTTGGGCTCCTGGGGTAAGGGATTATCAGGGTCTTGGATGCCCTTGGAAACATGGAGGAGGTCAATACCGGCTTCCTCCAGTTCTTTGGCGATCTTAATGCTATCACTTAGGGTAGGATCATTTCCCCCCATTCGATATCCTATTATAAAATCGTCTCTACTGGATTCCTTCGCTATAAGCCTGATTATATCAACAGGCAGTTTCATGCGCCCTGCCAAGCCTCCACCATATTCGTCTTTGCGGCGGTTAGTAATGCATGATGTAAACTGGTTCAGGAGATAGCCATGGGCACCATGAAGTTCGATCCCATCAAAACCTGCTTTCTTAGCCCTTGAAGCAGCTTCTACAAAATCTTTTTTGATATTTTCGATTTCTTCCATAGATAATGCCTTGGAGGGATTATCATAATTTTTGGAAGGACCAACAGGTATGTCTACTACCGATTGGGGGGTCTTAAGCCCTGCATGATGGATCTGGATTAGAGTTATCGCCCCGTATTGATGGCAAGCATGGGCGATTTTGCTCAGACCCTGGATATGCTTATCGGACCAGATCCCCAGCTGATCAGCAGAGAGCCTGCCGTCAGGGTGAACGGCAGCAGCCTCCACAATGATAAGCCCGGTACCGCCTCTGGCCCGGGCCTTATAATGCTCTATATGCTTATCGGTTACAAATCCATCGTTTTCCGCCTCCCCAAAACAAACCATAGGGGGCATAACAGATCTGTTGCGTATATATTTTCCCTTGATGGTTATGGGAAAAAATAAGCGATTTCTCAAACTATTCCCCTCCACCCGTTGAGTATATTATATGTCAGGAACAAATCATTTTTTCAAGATTACAAATTCTCTTATAAAATGTAATTGCAGCAGTAAAGACAATAGTCATTCCATGCATATATTCTATAATGAATAATTCCATATGGCAATACAAATACCCGGGAGTTTCATCGGGGCAGGGTACTCCAGGAGTTTATCATCCATTGTCTTAACAAGGTTTTTAGGTTGGAAACTATGGTGTTTTCCTTGATATCGGCGGCGGTAAAGATGTCCTTGGATATACTTAATTTATCGCCTAGGGATATTTCTATACTACCGACCCTAGTGCCGGCGACTATGGGAGCCGTTATGGATTCCGGGTGATCCAAGGCTATAGTAATATTCCTCAATTCACCCTGAGATAGAGGCAGGGTAATATCGTCTTCCAAGATAAGACCTACCTTTTTTTTAAAACCCCTTTTAACTGTGGCCTCTGCTACCTGTTCACCTTGCGAAAAAAGTTCTTCCATATGAAAATTTTCAAAACCATATTCCAACATGGCGGCACTATCCTCAAACCAGGGTTGGCAGCGAAGGACTATGGCTACCAGTTGCATATCTTCCCGTTTGGAGGCTGACGCTAGACATCGCCCCGAAGCCTTTGTATACCCCGTCTTAATACCGTTAGCACCTTCAAAATCCCACAGAAGGGCATTCTTGTTCATGAGAACCCTGTCCCAGGGATGGCCTTCCCAAGGGATCTTATAATACTTTGTAGAGACTATTTCACGAAAGGTGGAATTTTTCATAGCATAGGCAGAAATAAGGGCTAGGTCATAGGCAGTGGTATAGTGTTCATCGTGGTGAAGCCCATGAGGATTCATAAAATTAGTATTCCTTGCCCCGATTTCTTTAGCCTTTTTGTTCATCATCTGGGCGAAGCCTTCCTGTGATTTGCCAAGGTGCATGGCTATTGCCATAGCTGAATCGTTTCCAGAGCGGAGCATAAGGCCATAAAGGAGTTGTTCCATGGTTAGCTTTTCCCCGGGTGCCAGATAGAGGGAAGAACCCTCTACCCCCGATGCCTCAGGGGCAACGGTAACTATATCAGAAGGATGGGAGTTTTCCAGGGCGATGATAGTTGTCATAATTTTGGTAGTACTGGCCATGGGCATTTTATCATGGGGGTTTTTCTCATAGAGTACCCTGCCGGTTTCTACTTCCATAAGGACAGCGGCAGTAGCAGAATTATCCGGTGGCGCCCCCAGGGATATTGAGGGCATTAAGAAAGAGAGTGCTAGTAGGACGATCAGGCTTATTTTAAGTTTCTTCATAGGGTTTTCCTCCTGTTTATTCAGATGAAAATTTTAATCATACTATGTAGGGGCGGTCTTTGACCACAAAACATACCTTTGTAGGGGCGGTCTTTGACCGCCCGATTATTAGCTATTATTCGTCTACGAAGAAAAACCATGCAGAGGAGAAAAGAACAATAAAAAAACCGGCCTGTATATAAGGCCGGTGGTAGAAAGCTTTTCTATATTTATCGATCAACCAAAGGGACATAATCTTGGGTTGAGGACACATTTTTATATGCGGGTCGGATTATCCTGCCCCCGCTTATCAATTCCTCGATTCTGTGGGCAGCCCAACCAGGCATCCTTGCCAGGGCAAATATGGGGGTGTAGAGGTCTTCCGGGATGTTTAGCATTTTGTAAACGAAACCGGAATAGAAATCCACATTGGCACAAATAGTCTTATCATCATTTTTTTCTTCACAGAAAATCTTTGGCGACAGCCTCTCGATAGCCCTATAGAGATTGAATTCCTTTTCCATACCCGTCTCCTCTGCCAGCAGGGCTGCCCTCTCTTTAAGGAGGACGGCTCTGGGGTCGGACAGAGTATAGACAGCATGACCCATTCCGTATATCAGGCCGGAACGGTTGAAGGCCTCTTTTCGTAAGATCTTGCGCAGATAGCGGGATAGTTCCTCATCGTCTGACCAATTGTCTACATTAGATTTAATGTCTTCGATCATAGACATAACCATGGCATTTGCGCCGCCGTGCTTGGGACCCTTCAGGGAACCTATAGCCGCAGCTATGGCTGAATAGGTGTCTGTTCCCGTAGATGTAACCACATGGGTGGTAAAACTGGAATTATTACCGCCTCCGTGTTCGGCATGGAGTACCAGCGATAGATCCAAAACCTCAGCTTCAAGTTTGGTATAATGGTTATCGTTTCGCATAAGGTAGAGGATATTCTCGGCAGTGCTCAAGTCCTTTTTCGGATAGTGGATGTGAAGGCTCTCTCCGTTATGATAGTGGCACTTGGCCTGGTAAGCATTGGCTACGAAAGCAGGGAAACGGGCTATAAGGTCAATGCACTGTCCTAACACATTTTGGATATCGGTGCTATCGGGGTTTTCATCATAGGAATAGGAAGCCAGGACGCTCCGAGCCAGCTTATTCATTATATCAATGCTAGGGGCTTTGAAAATCATATCCTCAGCAAAGCCGTCAGGCAATGATCTGCGAGACCCTAATAATTTCTCGAACTTTTCCAGCCGTTCTGCATCGGGCAATTTGCCAAAAAGGAGCAAATAGCATGTTTCTTCAAAACCAAATCTTTTGTCCGTTTGAAAACCCTCTACTATGCGGTTAACATCTATGCCCCGGTAGAGGAGACGACCCTCTTTGGGCACCTTTTTACCGTCCTTAAAATAATAGCCTAAAACGTCACCTATACGGGTGAGCCCTACCAAGACGCCTGTGCCGTCATTATTCCTCAGACCCCTTTTTGTGTTGTACCGATTATGAAGTTCAATAGGTATGAAATTATTAGATTCAGCTAATATTTGCAACTCCTCAGAAAAATCCTTCATTATGTTAGCTTTTTTGTCAAGTCCCGCTACCATGATAACACCCCTTGTATGTATTGTATCGCTTAGGTTATACTAGCATATTCATTACAATATACCACAATAACAGCCTTAATACAATAAGATTTTAAGAAGTTAAAAATTGCAATTGAAATATAGACAAAATGCAACAATGCAGGTTTAAAATTGCAAATAGCCAAAACTGGGCGGGGAAGAAAATGTTTGGCGCTGTAGTACTCCAATGTAAAATATCTAATGCAAAACAAATATTTATGATAGAATAAGGTAGAAAATAAATTAACTTTTTCTATAGAATTTAAGGCTGGAAGCAGAGGATAAATGTATGAAAACTCTTATAGACAATATTGATATTATGACAATGGATGAAAACCATACCTTTTACAAGAACGGCTGCATCCTTATCGAAGGGGATTCTATCGTATATTTAGGCGATAAATCCGGGCTTGGGTCTGGTACCGAATACCAAAGCAGGATAGACGGCAAAAGAAAACTGGCCCTCCCGGGGTTTATAAATACCCATACCCATACTGCTATGACCCTCTTTAGGGGGCAGGGAAGCGATATGCCCCTTATGAGTTGGTTACAGGAAAAAATATGGCCTTTGGAAGACAAACTGAAGGAGACAGATACTTACTGGCTTTCCCTATTGGCCATTGCCGAGATGATAAGAGGTGGCGTGACCACCTTTTCAGATATGTATATGTTTATGGAAGGGACAGCCCAAGCTGTAAGAGATTCCGGGGTAAGGGGGATATTGGCCAGAGGCCTCCAAGGACCCGACGATAACTCGCAGAAAAGGCTTCAGGAGACCAGGGAGCTTTGGCAAGATTGGCAGGACAAGGCAGAAGGCAGGATTCAGGTTATGGCCGGTCCTCATGCAATATATACCTGTCAGCCGTCATATTTATTGGAAATTGCCGAGCTGGCTGATGAATTAGATATAGGCATCCACATTCATCTATCCGAGACCCGTCAAGAGGTGGAAGATTGCTACAGGGAGTATAATAAAAGCCCTGTTCGCTTGCTTTATGACCTGGGTATTTTAGACCGACACGTTTTGGCTGCCCATTGTGTCCACCTTTCACCGGAGGATATCGACATTCTGGCAGAAAAAGAGGTGGCAATCTCCCATTGCCCCATCAGCAATCTGAAATTGGGAAGCGGCATAGCTTCGGTGGGAGCAATGCTGGAAAAGGGGATCACTCTTTCCTTGGGCACCGACGGGGCTGCCAGCAATAACAACCTGAGCATAATGAAAGAAATGTCTATGGCAGCGCTGATCCACAAAGGGGTAAAGGAAGACCCCACCCTAATCTCGGCCAGTAAAGCCCTTGAAATGGCAACTATAGGGGGTGCATCAGCCCTTAAAATGGAAGATAAAACCGGGAGCCTGACTGCAGGAAAGAAGGCAGATATAGTACTCATCGATACCGGGAGCCCCCATTATCATCCTGCCGGTGACTGGGCTTCTCACCTTGTATATAGCGGATATGCTCATGACGTGGATACCGTGTGGGTAAACGGTCAAAAACTGATGGAGAAAAAGCAACTTTTGACTATTGATCTAGAGAGTGTATATTCCCAGGTTGATGCCATATATAGAAGAATAATGGAACGAGAACAGCCGAAAGAGGATAACAAAAAACAATAAGGGAAAAACAATAATCAAATATTAAATTATAAGAAAAAATTAGCGGCCAGGCCGCTTTTTTTTGATTAAATTTGAAGGAAGAGGAAATAATAAGCAGGACAAAGCCATGGGTTATTAATACTGTGTTACGGGGTATTTTATAAACAAACAAAGGTTTTGTAAAAGAATTGAAATAGTTTCTGGCTATAATAAATATGAGGAAAACATAGGTATTATACATAGGAGGGGAAGCAATGAACGGTTTTTTACGGTCTGACGTTGGCAGAGGTATAACGGGTATAGGTTTATCTATCGGAATTATCCTGGCTGTTATGTTTCCCGTTATATTGATGGACTTTTTTATGAAGCTTATTCACTTAGGATAAAGAATAATAATTTTTAGATTTGGATAATACAATAACTGCCCAGGGTCTTTCAGATCCCGGGCAGTTATTGTGTTATTAACATTAATTATCTCATAAAGATATGGTTTCCAATGGTTTCTCTGTATTGGGAAGGCCGTTTTTGCATCCACCGGGAGGTGGCGGTTCTGGGATTATAATAGAACAGGCAGCCTCCTGTGGGATCCACCCCCATAATTGCATCCAGGGCGGCATTAAAACTTTCCTCTTCGGGCTCTTCCCATATTTGGCCATCGGCCACGCAGGTAAAGGCTCCGGGTTCGTATACTACAGTTTCAATGGTATCGGGAAAAAGCGGTGATCTTATTCTATTCATAACAACGGCACCTACCGCCAGTTTGCCCATATAGCTTTCTCCCCGAGCTTCACCGTGTATGACTCTTGCCAACAGATAAAGTTCCTCTGAATTTCATAAATTTTCCCCTTCAAAGGGCAGGCCTTCCGATTCTGTAGCAACTGGGGAACGGGCTTCTACAGGGGTGGAGGAAAGGTTAAAGATAAAAAGGCCCAGGAGACAAAAACCTAAAAGTTTTTTCATGGTTTATACCTCCTCGAAGATATCTTTTGCCAAAACTAAATTTAAATACTGGAAGTAAATGTTGGTTTCACCTCAAAAAGGATATAATTTAACTTACTTTGTTGGTGACAACCAAAACATATATATGTTGCGAAAAAGAGCTATCATTTCAAACTCAGTAGAACCATCTGATTTTGAACAAAAGTAATGTATTTTTCGCAGCATATGAATCAAGGAAAATGTTTTGCATTATAGTATCTGAATGTAAAATGTTAAATGCAAAACATATAGATAACCCCAAAATAGCAAAATTGGTATATAATATATTGAAGACCAGAAAAAGAAAAGTTTTTACGGCATCGGAATCGCAATGTTCGATGTTATCGTAAAACATCTAATTTGAAAAGGAAGGATTTAAGACATATGCTGACAGATATTGAAATTGCGCAATCGACAAAACTGAAGCCAATAGAGGAGATCGCAAAAACTGCCGGTATCGAAGGGAAGTACTTGGATAATTACGGTAAATACAAGGCGAAAGTCGATATCGGATTTTTTAACAAAATCAAAGACAGGCCAAAGGGCAAACTTTTGTACGTAACTGCTATTACCCCGACACCGGCCGGTGAGGGCAAGACCTGTACTGCCATAGGCCTGACCCAGGGCTTGGGTAAATTGGGCAAAAATGCAATGGTATGTATAAGGGAACCCTCTTTGGGACCTACCTTTGGTATTAAAGGGGGAGCAGCGGGAGGAGGATATTCCCAAGTATTGCCTATGGAGGATATAAACCTCCATTTTACCGGGGATATCCATGCGGTAACTGCAGCCCACAATCTTTTAACGGCTCTTGTGGAAAACCATATAAACAAGGGTAACGAATTGGGT
>JAAYSJ010000107.1 GCA_012518395.1 Clostridiales bacterium | reverse complement strand
TATTTCCTGTATTTAGGGTCTGTGCTATCGTACTTTTTAGACTTCAGCGGTATATTTTTCGCAATGAAGACTAATAATTGGTGAATTTGAGAAATTAGAAATTGATGATACAGTACTAATAATGATATAATTGAGTTCAACAATGACACTCCCTTTTCTGTGTTTTTTGGTGTTGTGGATGACTCAATTATACCAGAAAAGAGGAGGTCATTGTTTTTTATTATCGAAAAACATTGAAACCCTTGATAAATCAACTAAGTAATCTATTAAAATAGATTAACACTACGGTCGAATTTATTGGGGGCTTGATTATGAATAAAAATTTTAATGAAATATTTGATTATGTAAAAGATTTGACTATAATTGATTCCCATGAGCATCTCCCCTATTGTGAAGATTTTAGGGAGAAAAATACAGACGCTCTGAGGGAGTACCTCATACATTATTTTAGCAGTGACCTAATTTCTGCAGGTTTAAATCCTGAGGACTTTCAAAAAGCTATTAATCACGAACTACCCATTATGGATAGGTGGGACATCGTAGAGCCTTTTTGGAATAATGCCCGCTATACAGGGTATGGGAGGGATCTCGATATATCAGTTAAGGCCATCTATAATATTGATAAGATATCCAAGAACACTATTGAAGAATTAGACCATGCTTTTCAGCGGTCTTTGAAGCCGGGACATTTCAAGAGGGTATTAAAGGATATGTCAAAAATTGAAGTCTGCCTTCTGGATAGCAACCTTGATTGTGATCCATATTTCTTTAAGAGTGTATACCGTTTGGATCGTTTTATCTACCCTCAGAGTTATAGTGATATTAAGCAGGTTGAAGAAGATTCAGGGATAAGGATATGTTCCATGGATGATTGGTTGGAAGCTTGTGAAATGATGCTGGATAAAGCATTTGAATCAGGCGCGGTTGCTTTGAAAAGCGGGCTGGCATATGACCGCACTCTTAAATATGAGAGGACTATCAGGAATGAGGCTGAAGTCTGCTTTAATCAGATTTTTAATAGCCTTCATCTGCCCAACTGGGATGGAAGCCCAATTGTTATGGGGAAAGAATTCCAGGATTATATGATGCACTTTATCCTTAGAATGGCCAATAAACGTAATCCTACCTTTCAATTTCATACAGGGCTACAGGAAGGAAATGGTAATTACATTCACAACAGTGATCCTTCATTACTATCAAACCTATTTTTAGAATACCCTGATGTTGATTTTGATATTTTCCATATAGGGTATCCTTATCAACATGTTTTATCAGCTTTAGCTAAGAATTTCCCCAATGTATATATTGATATGTGCTGGGCTCATATAATTTCACCATACGCATGTGTTAATGCTTTAAATGAATGGATTGACTCAGTACCTTTAAATAAAATAATTGCTTTCGGCGGGGACTACATGATAATAGATGCTGTATATGGTCATCAATATCTGGCAAGAACAGATATCAGTAAATCACTGGCCCATAAGGTTGAAGAAGGTGTTTTTGATATCGATGAAGCTAAAAGAATAGCAAAAATGCTTTTCTATGGTAATCCAAAAAGGATATTTAAGCTGGATAATGATTAAATCATATATTATTAATCTATAGTTTTACGCCTTATGCTAGTGCATGTTTGTTTTATGTAAACATATCTATGGGGCAATGGTTTATTCTGTCATCCATTTGCCCTAGAAGGCAACTATGGCCACCAATATAGTTAACTAGCATTACGGGTTAGTTTCAATAATTTTTATATAATAAATAAATTATAATGGGGGAAAGAAAAATGAGAGTATTACAGCTATTCGGAGAAATGGACTTGCGCGTTGTGGATTTACCAATGCCGAAATGTGGACCTGGTGAAGTATTAATTAAAACTGAGTATTGTGGCGTCTGCGGTTCAGATTTGCAGAGGGTAATAGAGGGACAAGTGCCTTTATTTCCTATGACCGTAGGGCATGAGTTCTCCGCTACGGTAATTGAGGTCGGTGCTAATGTAAACCACGTGAAAGAAGGGGATCTTGTTGCCGCTGTACCACTGATGGTCTGTCATAAATGTCCTAATTGCTTGAGTGGAAATTATGGTCAATGCTTGGATTCGGAGTTCATTGGTGGGGGATTGCCATCAACTGGAGGATTTGCGGAATATAATGTTCTTCCTGCTGTCAATGTTATGAAACTACCTGAAGGTATCGATCCTATGGCAGCTGCCTTTGTGGAACCTGCTTCAGTGGCAATGCACAGCCTGTTCCTTATGGATTTTAAACCTTGCACAGATATAGCGATAATGGGTGTTGGAACTATAGGACATCTGGCTCTGCAAGCAGCTAAGAGTATGGGAGCTAAACGTATTTTTGCCTTCGATATAGATGATGAACGTCTGACTCTTGCCAAAGAAGCAGGGGCATATCGTTGTTATAACACATCTGATCCATCTTTCCTAGAAGCTTTCTTATCAGATACAGATGGGTTAGGTGTAGAACAGGTTGTGGAAGCCGTTGGGAAAGAGGTTACTATAAATAACTCTATACGTATAGCCAAAGTAAATGGCCATATATCCCTTATAGGCTCTATGCATAAAGATGTGACTATACCATCTAGACTCTTTTATCTGTCATTCTCACGTAAACAATTAAACATGCATGGTGTATGGATGTCTTATTCGGATGTTTTCCCTGGAAAGCCTTGGCGCTCAGCCGCTCATTTCATTCGAACTGGACAAATAGATGTTTCAAAGCTATTGGATAGAGTTATTCCCTTCGAGGAAGCAATGACAGCTTTTAAGGACTTTCAGATACCTGGTAAAATCAAGGGTAAGGTTATGGTGAAGGCCTGATGTAATATATTGTGTGTTATTCATTATGCTTAAAAGTGGAAGTTCTTACTTTTTATAATCAATTTGATTTGACTTTATCTAGAGGGGGAATTGGTACATGACGGATAATTTAAAAAATACAAATTTGGAGGCTGAAGGCGTAGAAATTATCTCCAATATTGAGTTTGGGAAAGGCGGGAAACGGCTCTTGCTGCTTGACGCCTTTCGTTTGAAAGGTAAGCAAGACAAACCAATGCCGGTGATAATATGGATTCATGGTGGTGGGTGGTCTGATCCCAACTTGGATAAGATGTACAGACCAGAATCACAGATTATAAGACTAGTTAAACGTGGCTACTTTTGCGTTAGTATTGAATATCGCCTATCTACTGAATCAGTCTTTCCAGCGCAAATACAGGACTGTAAATGCGCGGTTCGTTTTTTGCGGGCTAAGGCTGATGAGTATAACATTGATCCCGAAAAAATTGGGGTATGGGGAGAATCAGCAGGTGGACATTTAGCAGCATTATTAGGGGTTACAGAGGATGTAAAGGAATTTGAAGGAAAT
>JAAYSJ010000106.1 GCA_012518395.1 Clostridiales bacterium | reverse complement strand
AACCCACCTATTATTACCCCTACTCCCACTCAATAGTCGCCGGGGGTTTACTCGTTATATCGTATACCACCCTGTTAACATGGGGTACATCCGAAGTTATCCTTCTAGAGATCCTGTCTAATACATCCAAGGGAATTTTGGCCCACTCCGCTGTCATCCCATCGATGCCCGTTACACCCCTTAAAGCGATAGTGTAGTCATAGGTGCGCTTACCATCAGTTACGCCTACGCTTTTCATATCTGTAAGTACGGCAAAATACTGCCATATTTCTTTGTCCAGTCCTGCTGAAACTATTTCCTCCCTGTAGATGGCATCAGCTTCCCTTAAGATATCCAGTTTTTCTTTGGTTACCTCGCCAATAACCCTGATTGCCAGGCCTGGTCCGGGGAAAGGCTGCCGCCATACCATAGATTCCGATATCCCTAATTCCAAGCCTATCTTTCTGACCTCATCTTTTAAAAGAGTGTTTAAAGGTTCTATTATTTCTTTAAAGTGTATATCTTCCGGTAGCCCACCCACATTATGATGGCTCTTTACCAGCTGTCCCCCACTGGTTCCGCTTTCAATTATATCAGAGCGTATGGTACCCTGGATTAAATAATCGATCCTGCCAAGATTCTTGGATTCTTCCTCAAATACTCGTATAAATTCTTCTCCTATTATCTTCCGTTTGGTTTCTGGGTCGGATATTCCCTTCAGGCGATTTAGAAATCTTTCCTCTGCGTCGATTTTAATAACATTTAACTTAAATTGCTCTTTATAAACCTTTATTGCCTCGTCTGCTTCATTCTTCCTCATAAGCCCATGGTCTACCAATATACAGGTCAGCTGATCACCTATTGCCTGGTGGACTAATACCGCCGCTACTGAACTGTCGACTCCGCCTGATAGACCGCATATGGCTTTTTTATCTCCAATCTTTTCCCTGATATCCTTAATGGATATCTTTATAAAATCTGACATAATTGTCAGCCTCCAGTACTATAGTTCGGAGCCTCTTTCGTAATATATATATCATGGGGATGGCTTTCTTTTAGTGAGGCTCCTGTTATCTTGATAAACTCTGCTTCCTTACGTAAGGCTTCAATACTTGGGGCACCACAGTATCCCATCCCTGCTCTTAATCCCCCAACCAATTGAAATACAGTCTCGGAAAGTGGCCCCTTAAAGGGCACACGACCTTCAACACCTTCGGGAACCAATTTTATGGCATCCTCCTGGAAATATCGATCCTTGCTGCCCTGAGCCATAGCACCCATGGATCCCATGCCTCTATAAACCTTGAAACTTCTCCCCTGATATATTTCCATCTCACCAGGGCTCTCTTCAGTACCGGCCAACAGGCTCCCCACCATTACTACGCTGGCGCCTGCAGCAATGGCTTTAGGAATATCCCCGGAATACTTGACTCCCCCATCGGCTATAATAGGTATGCCATAGGGATCTGCTGCCTCGGCACAATCATGTATCGCCGTAATCTGTGGAACCCCGATACCTGCCACTACTCTGGTAGTACATATAGATCCTGGGCCTATACCTACTTTTACACAATCTGCACCGGCTTCGATCAGGTCCTTAGTCCCTTCTGCAGTAGCTATATTCCCTGCTATAATCTGTACATCAGGGAAAGTCTCTTTGATTCTCCTCACGGTCTTTATCACCCCTGCCGAATGGCCATGGGCAGTATCTATAGCCAATACGTCCACCTTGGCATCAATAAGAGCCCTGACTCTGTCGTCGGTATCAGCAGACACCCCGACGGCGGCTCCTACCAATAGCCTTCCCTCAGTATCCTTAGCTGAATTGGGGTACTGAATCGCCTTTTCTATATCCTTTATAGTTATAAGGCCTTTTAGCATCATATTTTCGTCTACAATGGGTAATTTCTCTACCTTATGCCTGCGCAGTATCTCCTGAGCCTCTTTGAGGTTTGTGCCCTGGGGTGCGGTTATAAGGTTTTTTGAGGTCATAACATCCACAATTTTTTGAGTGAAGTCCGTTTCAAACCTGACATCCCGGTTAGTTATGATGCCCACAAGCTTACCCTTTACTGTAATAGGCACCCCGGATATCCTGTACTTTCTCATTAGAGCCTCTGCATCGGATAAAAGGTGATCCGGTGATAGAAAAAATGGGTCTACTATTACCCCGTGTTCTGATCTTTTCACCTTATCAACCTGTATAGCCTGCTCCTCTATGGGCATATTCTTATGAATAATACCTATACCGCCCTCTCTGGCAATGGCAATGGCCAATCTGGCTTCCGTTACAGTATCCATGGCCGCACTCATCAAAGGAATATTAAGTTTTATAGATTTAGTTAAATTGGTAGTCAGGTCGGCTTGTCCCGGCAGAACCTCAGATTTTCTTGGAATGAGTAAAACATCATCAAAGGTTAAACCCTCTTTTACAAATATATCTTGAATCTCAAACACGCTCCTTTCAGAACTGATTATTCATAGTCTAATCTTATACAAGAACAAAAGTCCATATATTCAAATAGGCCTGATAAATTTATTAAAAATTAGTTTACCAAACCCTACAAACCTTGTCAATCTATTATCTCCCTCAGGAAAACAATCTATCTATTTACCTATATCCTTTTCTCTAGCATAGTAGAAAAGATATTGCTGGGCATAGCCTGCCAATGATCCAAATTTCTCCCTTGCAAACCTGTACACCTGATTGGGTTTTCCTGCACTTTCAGGATATAAAGTCCCCATAATACGCTTTATCCAAACGTCTATGGGGAATGCCTCAGTTTTTCCTAATGAGAATAAGAGTATGCAATCAGCGACTTTTGGCCCAATCCCAGGGCATTTTAACAATTGTTCCTTGGCATTTTCATAACCCATATCTCCCAAGGTTTCCAGATGGATTTGTCCCTTACTAACCATTTGAGCCGTCTTTCTTATATATGCCCCCCGATAACCGCAACCGCATTCTCTTAGCAAGCCCTCATCAGCCCGAGCCAAGGCGTCTACTGTTGGAAACATATAATAATCCCTACTCTGTCCCGGTATTTTTTCACCCAACCTTTCAGACAATCTATCAATAATTCCCTTGATCCTCTTTATACCATTGTTTGCGGATATTATAAAAGAGATAACAGTCTCCCAAGGATCTTGGTTTAATATCCTTATACCCCAACCATGCCTTGCTGCATCTTGCATTATAGGATCATCCAGGGATAATTTAGCAATGATCCCGCCATAATCAGTTTTAAGATCAAAGTAATCTTCCCAGAATGAATGAAAATCTTCCAAGATCGTATCTTCAAGAGTTAGGATTTTGCCGTCCCACCTTATTCTGGCTACCCTATTCCCTACTACACCTGTATACCCTTTGCCATCCCAATTCCAACGAAAGGCTTGACCGCATTCGAATATATGCTGAGGATGAAAGTTGGCTAGCCTCTCTATTTCCAAATTATCGTTATTCTCCCTTATCTCCATATGTTTTCTTCTCCTGAACAGCTGGTAACAAATAAAAAAGATAGATCCTTCGTCTGGCTCAGAATGACAGCGTTGGATTCCTTGTCAGTTTGTCATCCTGAGGATCACGGGGCTGAAGGATCTTAATTGTTCTCGCTTAGTCTTTTATGGATGGCCGCTGCTGCCTTTTTACCCGCCCCCATAGCCAGAATAACCGTGGCCGAACCTGTAACGGCATCGCCCCCGGCATATACCATTTCCCTTGTAGTGGCTCCTGTTTCCCCTTCAACAATGATACCACCCCAGTCATTAACATCCAAACCCTTGGTGGCTGCGGTGATAAGTGGATTTGGGCTGGTGCCGATAGCAATAATTACAATATCAGTTTCCATGGTAAATTCAGAACCCTGGATTGCTTCAGGCCTGCGCCTGCCTGAGGCGTCAGGCTCGCCAAGCTCCATCCTTACACATCTAAGTCCCTTGACCCACCCATCTTCACCTATGATCTCTACGGGGTTGGTGAGAATATCAAAAACAATCCCTTCCTCTCCAGCATGGTGTACCTCTTCCCTTCTAGCCGGCATTTCTTCGTGGGATCTTCGATAGACTATACGCACCTCTTGAGCCCCTAATCTTAAGGCGCATCTTGCCGCATCCATGGCCACATTTCCGCCCCCGACAACAGCTATCCTTTGACCTGTTTTAACAGGGGTATGGTTGACAGGGAACTCATATGCTCCCATAAGGTTGATCCTGGTCAAGTATTCGTTGGCAGAATAAACTCCATTCAAGTTTTCGCCGGGAATATTCATAAATCTGGGCAAACCAGCGCCGCTCCCAATAAATACCGCTTTATAGCCCTCTTTCAATAGTTCGTCCACGGTAATAGTCTTACCAATAATTATATTCGTATGGATTTGAACACCTAATTTTTTTAATCCGTCTATCTCTTTTTTCACCATACCCTTTGGCAGCCTAAATTCCGGTATCCCATATATAAGAACGCCGCCGGGCTCGTGGAAGGCTTCGAACACATGAACTTCATACCCGTATTTAGCTAAATCTGTAGCTGCTGCCAAGCTCGCGGGCCCGCTTCCTACTACGCCTACTTTTATGCCATTGCTTATAGGATCAACAAAATCCCCTTCTGGAAGGTTCATAGTATAATCAGCTGCAAATCTTTCCAAACGACCAATGGCAACAGGTTCGCCTTTAATACCTAATATACATCGTGCCTCGCATTGCTCCTCCTGCGGACATACCCTGCCGCAAACAGCAGGCAGGTTGTTGGTCTCCTTGATTACCGACGCAGCCTTTTCTATTTCGCCCTTTGCTATATGGTCAATAAATTTTGGTATATTTATATTTACCGGGCATCCGCCAACACATCTTGGTTTCTTGCATTGAATGCACCGTTTTGCTTCCTTTATGGCCTCTTCCAATGTATACCCTAAGGATACCTCCTGAAAATTATTCTTTCTGATTTGGGGATCCTGTACTCTCATGGGCGTCTTTTTAGATCCTATACTCATCTTCACTATCTCCCTCTGCCTACTTTACAATCGTGTTCAATCTGTTCTTCCTTTTTATACATCTGCTGACGCCTTATGGCCTCATCAAAATCCACAAGGTGACCGTCAAATTCCGGCCCATCAACACAGGCATACAGTGTTTCGCCCCCGACAGTCACCCTGCAACCGCCGCACATACCGGTACCATCAACCATTATAGGGTTCATGCTAACTATCGTATGAATATCATATTCTTTGGTAAGTTGCGACACGGCCTTCATCATAACTAGGGGACCTATAGCGATGACCAGATCATAATTATTGCCCTTTTCAATAAGGTCTTTTGCCACATCCGTAACAAAACCTTTATGACCAAGGGATCCGTCATCAGTAGCAATGTATACATTAGACGAGGATTTGCTGATTTCATCCCGGAGTATTAAACACTCGGCACTTCGTGCCCCGATAATGACATCCACAAAAGCGTCTTTATCATTTAAATACTTTATCTGAGGGAAAAGAGGCGCTATCCCAACCCCGCCCCCTACGCATAAAACTCTACTGTATCCTTCCAGTTTAGAGGGCATGCCCAATGGTCCAGCAAAATCCTTAATATGGTCTCCGGGATCCAATTGAGCCAAATCATTTGTTGTATAACCGACTACCTGAAATATGATAGTTATACTGCCCGCCGCCCTATCATAACCGGCTATCGTTAGGGGTATCCTCTCCCCATGTTCGTCAACTCTTAGCATTATAAACTGGCCGGGCATTGCTTTTTTGGCAATCAATGGCGCTTTAATTACCATTTGTACTATCTCCGGACCTATTTTTTTCTTGTCCATTATCTCAAACATTGGTTGCCCCCTACTTTTTTATTTGATCTTTCCATACAATAATACCCCTGACCAAAACATTGACCTGGAGTACGTTTATACCAGTCAAACAGGATATGTCCTGTGATATATCCACCTGCATTTTTTCCATAATTTCATGAATTTTATATCCATATTGGACGGTAATTTCCATACTTATTACAGCACCACTCTCATGACTTATGGCGGTAGACTTCAAAACTTTATAAACTCCTTCTGATTTATAAGCATTGTGTGTGGCTATAGATTCCAAAGCGAAATCAGCAATATAAAATTTGCCCATATAGCTATATGTGGGCCTTACAACAGTTTTTTCGGTAGCTTCTATTTTTCTACCCTTTTCCGTAAACCTGAGTATTCTTAAAGGATGGAGAAAGTAACCCGAAAAATCCTTCCTTATCTCCAAGGTAGGCACAGGAATAACATGTTTGCCATCCTGCTTTCTGGTAATCCGGGCTGCCTGCATATCCTCTGGGGTGGATATATCCTCTATATTTATTATTTCATCAACCTCGGGCAGGTCAAGATTGTCTATGATCCTGCGCACCATATTCGCAGAAGTACCTATAATCAAAATTGCCCCCGGGTTTTCCTTATCAATAGCAGCTCTGACAGCCTGTGCATGGGACTTATCGGTAAACAAAGCCCTGCGTACCGCTGCTAACATTGTGGCCTCTCTTTTTGCCGAAACACCGGCTATAACTTTGCTGCCTTTTATAAATAAGCCATCATCCACTATATGCAAAACATCCAATTCGTTGGCTAGGCTGGATGCTTTATAGCTTTTGCCAGTCCCGCTGGGACCCACCAAACCATAAATCTTCAAGTTTTTCACCCCGTAGAACCTGTCCAAGCACAAAATACCTTAGTTTAAACTCTGGATTTTTATATATTTTATCACGAAATATGTAAAAATCATAGTTAGAATTTTTGTGTGCCAATCTCGGGGATGTAGACGTATATGAAGTGCGAATATATAAACAAATCTTTCAAGGTGTGTAACTGATAAGAAAGAAACTTTTTGATAGCCATATCTATAACCCCATAAAGAATAAGGCCTAAGTGTGTGCCAAGAAAGGAAAATTTAATTAAAATCTATAGGGAGTTCCACAGTTATCTTTGTCCCTTTCTCCCCTTCACTTTCAATGGCTATCTTACCACCATGTGCATCAACAAGGGCCTTGGTTATGGTAAGCCCTATACCTACCCCACCAGTGCCCCGGTGCCTGGATAAATCGGCTCTATAGAATCTTTCGAATATGTGTTGGATATCACTTTGAGGTATGCCGATCCCTGTATCTTCTATGGATATTATTATCCCACCCTGTCTCTGTCCCAGCCTGACTGTCACCCTGCCCCCCTGTTCTGTGTATTTATATGAGTTAGAAAGCACATTGGTAAAAATCTGATTCAGCCTGTCCCGATCCCCTGTAAAGTAAATATCCTCCTGAATTTCTTTAGAAACATTTATATTTTTCCCCATAAACATAGGTTCAAAGCTTTCTATGACACTGCTCAGTAGAGAGGATAGATCCAGCCCTTCTCTATGGAGTCTAATTTCTTCTCCCTCTACCAGCGATAATTCTGAGAGCGCCTCAATAAGTTTAGTCAATCTGGTTATCTCTTCGTGAATAATTGATAGTTTCTCAGCACTTGGCTCCCAAACCCCATCCAGGAAGGCCTCAACATGGCTTTGGATTGCAGCCAGCGGGGTTCTTAATTCATGGGCCACATCCGATGTCAACCTCTTTCTTAACATATCATGGTATTCCAGCCTTTGGGCAAGACCCTTTACAGACTCCGATAATTCCCGCAGTTCCAGGGTATTCGTACCTATATCCTCTAGCTTTCCATATTCACCCTTCTCTATCCTGTCAGTATTGCCTTTTATTTGGTGAATAGGCCTTAAGAACTTTTTTGATAAGTTTGTGCCCAACATAACGGCTATAATAACAGAAAAAATAAAAGCGATGGCAAAAACGCCGTTAACGGGGCGTAAGAATCTCTTATCCTCCAAAGCGGATAAAAGATTCTTGGGTCTTCCTATCTCGATAATACCGATTTGTTCCCCCTTATAAGTAAGGGGATAGGCGACGAAGGCCAAACTCAGGCTGTCATTGCGGCGGTTTTTTCCTTTCATCATGCCGTGCATACCGCCTGCCATGCTGCTTTCGAAGATGATATTATCACTCTCGTCCTTCAGCCTAATGGTAATCCCTTCACTATGGGCATAATGCATTATTGCCATGCCTCGTCGCGCACCCGGTTCCCTATCTTCACTGTATAATTGTTCCACATATTGAACAGCCTTTAAATCCTCCCTTTCTCTTGATTCTTTCAGATAATCTGAAAAGAAGAAATGTATGCTAATATTCGCTATAAGGGTAATAAGAGCTATAGATAGTACAGCTATAACGATAAAATATCTCCTTAGTTGTCTGGTGATATCAATCACATCAATCACCCCTCAAACTTGTATCCAACGCCATATACCGTCATTATGTACTTGGGCTCTTTAACGTTGTCTTCTATTTTTTGTCTGATATTTTTAATATGGGTATCAACTGTTCGATCAAAGCCCTTAAAATCGTATCCCAAGGCAGCATTCACCAGCCGGTCTCTGGTGAAGGCCATTCCCGGATTCTCGGCCAGGGCTAATAATATTTTAAATTCATTGGGGGTTATATTTATTACTTCTCCGGCTTTTTTTATGCTATGGCCGGTTTTGTCTATAATCAAATCTCCATTTCCAAATGTGAGAATATCAGAAAAAGGGGCCTTGCCCTCAACCCTTCTTAAAATTGCCTTTACCCTGCTTACCAGCTCCCTGGGACTAAAGGGCTTTGTCATATAATCATCTGCCCCTATAGACAAACCCTCTACCATGTCATCTTCCGTACTCTTGGCGGTCAGCATCAATATAGGAACGTCAGATTTCCTTCTAAACAGCCTGCATAGCTCTTCTCCGGATATATCGGGGAGCATCAGATCCAAAATTATGAAATCAGGCTTTATATCGTTAAAGAGTTCAATGGCTCTGCCTCCCCGGTCTGCGGTATAGACTTTAAAAGATTCGCGGATAAGATAATCCTTTATGACCTCCAGGAGGTTGACCTCATCGTCTACGACCAATATTTTTCTGCACATTTTCAGCCCGCCTCACCCTCATCTTAATCCATATACACTTATTTTATCATATACTCTTGTT
>JAAYSJ010000105.1 GCA_012518395.1 Clostridiales bacterium | reverse complement strand
TAGCGGGGGGATAGGGAGAGGGGAAGAGACACAGCTTTGAGTCAAAAGGCTATATAGAATATTCTCCGGGGCCCCTTTCCTTTTGCCTCAAAGGGTACCCCGGAGAGGCGGAGATTCCGGGATTATCCCTGCGGGCTCTACTGTCAGTACCCCACCCCAACCCTCCCCGTCATCAGCGGGTAGGGAGTATGGCACATCTTTCGGGCACCTTTTTAGCCCCTCCGATGCATAAACTTATCAGGGTCATTCCTTTCAGGCTCCCTGTGTACTTGTGGATATACCCATATTGGTCCCCGGTGAATAACTATATTTACACACTTAAATGATCTCTCATACACCTTGGACTAGTAATCATCAATACTTGTCGGCATAACCACAGGGTCCACAGGGACTGCTACTACCACCCCGGTCATTCCTGTAAGGTATCTGTTTAGTGTCTCCGATGTCTTTATCATGGTCATTCCTTCTTGGCCCCCTATGGGCTTGTGGATATCCCCATATCAGTAAATTTGATGTGTCGGCATACCCACAGGGCCCACAGGCGCTACTACTACAACTGCTGCCAGGGTCATCTTTCAACGGCTTTTCTTTTGGATTATCTTTGGGGGTCTTTAAACCTTTGCTATGAGGTTTATCTCTGCCGGTCTCACCGTCTGGACCCCACCCCTACCCCCTCCCCGCCGCCAACAGGGAGGGGAAAACCATCAAAACCCCCTGAATATACCCATTTTATGTATTTTATGCAATGGATATTGCATAATCACTATTTTACAATATAAATATACATGAAAAATCTATTCAAAAGGAGGTGTAATAATGGCTCTAGCAGTTAATACCATGGACAGCTCCGGCTCCATCAGGTTCCACATAGGAGTAAACGAGGACGGGAAGGACATAACCACCACTAGGATCTTTAGCGGGGTGAAGGCCAATACTGATGATGCGGATCTTTACGAATTCCTAACCGCACTCATCCAGCTGCAGGAAAACCCTGTAATCTCCGTTGTCCGAACCAGCAAGAAAGAATATGTAGAGGAATAATCGACTAAAAAATATAGTAAAGGGGGCAAAAATTATGACTAAGGTTTTGGTTATGGAGTTTCTAGATTCCGCTGGCAAAAAGTTTAGTATTCGTATAGCCGATCCAAGGGCAGACATCACGCCGGAAGAGGTCCAGGGCGTAATGGATCTGGCTATAGACAAGCAGCTCTTTAACAGGGCGGATCTTGTATCAATCAGCCGAGCATATATTGTTTCTACTACCCAGTCTAACATCATATTTGAGTAAACCCGACCCAAGGGGGAGGGCCAACCTTCCCCTTTTAATTCTTTGAAGGGAGAGAATAAAACTTGAATGAATTTATTGAGATAAAAAATCTGCGCTACCCAAAGATGGCTAAATGTTCATCCTGCAAAAGGGTTAGAGATATTTATTACAAAGCAATGATTCTAGACATAGACGACAGAGAACGGATTGTGGGGGATCTGGACCTTTGTAAACTATGCGGGGAAAATATAGCGAGATCCCAGGGAGAGGAAGTCAAAGGCCCTGACGTATTGTTAAAAACCTTTGACTTAAGCTTATAATATGAGTGTAGAAGAAGTTTTAACCTCAATTGCAAACTACGGATTCCCTATAATTATTGCCGTATATCTTTTAGTCAGAATGGAACAGAAAATCGCCGGCTTGGAGAAGGCTATCAGCGGCCTTGCCCAGTCCATAGATAAACTTTGCAAGTAATTTTTTTTGCCCCACTTTTGGGGGCGGTACAGGGTATAGAAAGCACTATGTAGTGAACATTAGCCAATGTGAAGGAGGAAAGCCTTTTTGCAAAACGAAATAAAATCCTTTTTAAAGGATCTTGAAATAAAGGGCAGATCCCCTCATACAGTCCTAAATTACAGGCTCCAGCTTCGCACATTCTGCAGCTGGTGCCTAAAAACAGATACAGACTTTCTTACCCTCCGCCCCGCCCAAGCAAAGCGTTATCGAGGATATCTGCATTCCGCTACGCTCTCCGGCAAAACCATAAATACCATGATTGGAACTCTGAGATCCTTCTATGAATTTCTCTTAGAAGAAGAACTAATCCCGGGAAATCCTATCCTTAAAAACCTTAGGGTCCGGGAGCAACCAAGGCTTCCAAATCCCTTATCAGAAGAAGAAAAGGCCATTGTCCTTTCATTCATAGAAGAAAAAGAGATCCATATCAGATTGGCCTTTAAAACTATGCTCTATACCGGGATCAGGGTAGGGGAGGTAGCTACTCTTGTGCCAGCAGATATAAAAATAGAGGATCAACGGGTAATCCTCTTTATCAAAAACGCCAAAGGTGGCAAACCCCGAAAGGTCCCGATAGTGGATCCCGAAACAGCCAGGGCTCTTTTAGAGTACATAAAGGATCTCCCCAAAGATGCAACAGTCTTCAGAGTATCCCGCCGTACTCTCCAAGATCATGCAAGAAGAATCAAACATAGAACCGGAATCCACTTCTATGTCCACCGCCTCCGTCATACCTTCGCCACCGAGCTATTGGCCAAAGACACCCGCCTGGATGTTATCCAGCGAGTTATGGGCCATGCCGATATTTCTACTACCCGGAAATATGCAGAAACCTTAAATCAGGATATTTTAGATATTGCAGAGCCTTTGTGATACGTAGATTAGCTTTATTTGTATCCATTATTGTTATTATCTAAGCGTTTAGTTGATATAATAAACATAAACAAACCGAAATAGAAAGAAGGAAATGGCAGTCTAAAAACATTAAATGGGGGCTGGCATTTTATGGTATAATATAGCTATATTGATATATGGGGGACATTATGGTATAATAAATGGGAATGTATGTTCGGAAAGGGCTGGTTTTATGATTTTTAAATTAGGGGAATTGTTTTGTGGCCCAGGAGGACTAGGTTTAGCCGCCAAACGTGCCTCAATTGAAAATGATAAATATAAGATCTTTCATGAGTGGGCAACAGATTATGACAGGGACACCTGTCGGACATATAAAGAAAACATTTGCAATGATAGGCCAGATTCCGTTATTCACAGGGATATTCGTAAATTAAATATGAAGACGTTAAACCCAATAGATGCTTTGGTGTTTGGCTTTCCATGTAACGATTTTAGTATTGTTGGTGAGCAGAAAGGTATGGATGGAGTATATGGCCCATTGTATTCCTATGGTATAAAGGGACTATTAACATTCAAACCTAAATGGTTTTTAGCAGAAAACGTCGGGGGATTGAGAAATTCAAATGATGGTAATGCGCTTACCGTAATTTTATCTGAAATGCATGAAGCAGGATATTCTGTTTTCCCGCATCTCTATAAATTCGAGGAATATGGTGTCCCGCAGGCAAGGCATAGGATTATTATAATCGGAATAAGGAAAGATTTAAACTTAGAGTTTAAAATCCCCTCCCCTATACCATATTCCAATATTGATAATAGCTCTTATGCGGCTATTAATAATCCCCCAATTCCCAAAGATGCACCCAACCATGAATTTACACGGCAATCCCAGAGGGTCATAGAACGCCTATCATATATAAACCCAGGTGAAAATGCATTTACTGCAAAAATACCCGAATATCTTCAGCTCAATGTTACGGGAGCAAAAATCAGCCAAATATATAAACGGCTTGAACCGGACAAACCATCTTATACAGTTACTGGTAGCGGGGGTGGCGGTACCCATGTATATCATTGGAAAGAAAATCGGGCACTCACAAATAGGGAAAGGGCTCGGCTTCAAACTTTTCCTGATGACTTTATTTTCTACGGTTCGAAAGAAAGTGTAAGGAAACAAATAGGTATGGCTGTTCCCGTTAATGGAGCACAGATTATTTTTGAATCAGTACTTCGAACATTCGCTGGAATTCCATATGAATCTGTAAAACCGAATATGGAATCTATAATTTATCATCAAGAACAAAACAAGGTTGGCTAGGGTGCAATATATGATTACCGATGATTTATTTAATAAGGTGCTAATGGACCCCCTCTATAAAGGCGCAAATAGTTTATATATTGTTTCAGGATATGCATCAGCAACCATGGCATCAAGGCACATAAGCGCTATACTAGATGAAGACCTAAATTGCAAAATCAGTTTGATAATCGGGATGTGCCCAACTGACGGACTAGAAAAAAATGCGCATGAGGGTTTCCTTAATTTAACGGAGAGCTATAGTAGGGGTATTGAGTTTGAATGTAAATATGTCTATGAACCCCCTGCTATACACTCTAAGGTATATGCTTGGTATAATGACAATAATCCTGTTTGCGCATTTGTAGGTTCAGCAAATTATACCCAGCCTGCATTTTGGGACAAAAATAGAGGTGAAGCATTATCGGAATGTAGTGCCATGGATGCTTACAAATATTATGGACAATTAGAACCTAGCACTGTATATTGTAATCATAGTGAAGTAGAGGAATATATAACCCTAACAAATCAGGGTTATACAAATAAAACTGAAGAAACAGATGGGGATTATTTTATATCTAATAATTCTGACAATACAGTTACTTTATCACTTCTACAAAGGGGGGGCGAAGTAGGGGAAAGGTCAGGGCTTAACTGGGGTCAAAGGGCAGGCCGTGAGCCAAACCAGGCATATATACCATTGCCTATAAAAATTGCCAGAACCGGTTTTTTCCCACTAAACAAACAACATTTTACCGTAAATACCGATGATAGAAAAAGTCTTATACTAAGGGTACAACAAGAAAACGATAAGGCCATCACTACACCTTTGAACAATTCTCTTATTGGGGAGTATTTTAGAAATAGAATGGATCTGCCTAATGGGCAACGTGTAACACGAAAAGATTTAGAAGACTACGGAAGAACTAATGTTACTTTTATAAAAATTGATGAAGAAACTTTTTATATGGACTTTTCAGTCAATAAAAATAACACAACTAAATAGTCTAATCATGCCTAATCCCTTTCCTATAAATCAGAAATTAGCACTTGCCTATCTATAGAAAATATATTTTTAATTTTTGTGTGATTATATCCTTTGCTTTGATAATTTGTAACAAGGTTAATAACATTAGATACGCTTATAGCAGATCCGTTTATATTGGTAGAATCAACTATTTCTTTTATTTGGCTATCAATATTCGTCCCAAAGCCTCCTGCTATATATGAAAAGAAGGCCAAGGGATATTTCTGTTCTTTTTTATAGGCAGGAATATAATTATACATCATTCTATTTTTATGATCATTAGTAATACTATAACTACTATATGCCTTATTATCGATTATCCCTATATATTTGAATTGATCAGATAGGACAAGAACATCAGGCATCAGACTTTTAGATCCGATATGTTCAGTTGTTAACCCAAAGGCAGATTTGAACAGTTCTGCGGTCGCTAATTCAAATTCCGTTGCTTCATCCCTACCCTTAAATGCCATTTCAAAATATTCTACCATAAAAGATCCTATTGCACCGCGGGAATAATTTTTTTGTAACGTATCCTCTACTATTTTCGCCTCTATACCAGTTTGTTCTGTAATCCTATCTATCAAATCAGGAGTGATTTTGCTTATTGGCCTATGCAATGACTCCGCTATAAAGGCTTGCTTCACTTTTTGCTCCGCTATCATTATATGAGTTATGGTTTTTGTTTCTAATAAATTTCTGGTGTCTTTTGTATGATTTGGGTCTACTCCAAATTTTCTTTGAAAATATTCGTGATCCTGTGGCCTATCAATAAAGGGGAGAGTTTCAGCAAGAATAGCTTCCACTTCCTCCCTTTTATCTTCTAATATAACTAATAGTCCTTCATCATTTCTTTTGGCTAGTTGAGTATATTCAATCCAATTAACAATTGTGTTGGAAATATCATACAAGTGTCTATAGGGATTCTTGGTTTCACCTTTGCTTTTGCTAGGACGATATTTGGTTGAAAAATCAGTATCTAAACAACTATCTCCATAGTTTCTAAATTCAATAATGCGCCGCACTATATAATTATAACAAGCATCTGTTTCTTTGTCGGCCTCTACAATTATTATCTTTGCTATTTCTTCTTCCGTTAAGTATCGCTCTATTCTGCTGTCACTTAACAGTCTCAGCAAAAACCTGAACGGTCTAATTCTAAACCTAGAGGACACATTGATCCTAGGATTTATTGAAAATGCGGAAGGAAATTGATATTTTAGAACTTGATGTTTTAAAACTTCAACCGGTGGATCTCCCTTCATTATCGCCTCCCCAGCTAAAGTCAATTTAATCTGCTTCGTCGACCATTGTGTAAATATTAAACCTAGACTTTCTATCCAGGCCTTATATGTCCTGGCTCCACCACCAGTCCTATCCCTGCGTTCACCTATTCTTTTTAAACCTGCATCCTCTAAAGCCTCTTCTAGAGATAGGTGTGTATCTCTATAACCCTGCCACTCTTGATCTAATGAAATCTCTGCGAAAGTAGCTAGTATTTCAGGAACAGAATTCAATTTCCTTTTCGGTCTTGTAACCCACCAATAATTCATAATTATTATCACCCATATCCATATTTTTTTATAACACGAATATTTGATCTTCTAATGACGCTACCTATGAAGTGGACCAAGTATATTGATCTTAATCAAGTATACCCCTAAATGAATACATTGGCAATTTAAACGATATAACGGTGAGCCTATGCGCTTCATCATTGATATAAGCCCCAAATGACAACATTTAAATTCGTCAGATCTTATTTTATTACATTGCACTTTTAGAAAAGGCCACTCAATCAAATAAGCTGAATATTGTTCATCCTTATATGGTATATGTTGATTCTTAACCAAATGCTTATAAAAACATTTTACAAACGCCAGCCAATAAAAAGAGATGATCTTGAATGAATGGTAGTTAGCTACCACCCACCCAAACATAAAGAACAATGGCATTTAATTCATTGTAATAATCCTCGATTATTCGCCACTACCAAACTGGAAGTCGCGTATAAATACTTTCTAGTGAAACGATATTTTGTTAGTTACGTGTTAGTTACGGCCCGAATTTTTGCCCATTTCAGACGATTTTCAGAGATATTCCTAGAATCGGGTAGGAGGTAGACGATTAGTTCGTCTACC
>JAAYSJ010000104.1 GCA_012518395.1 Clostridiales bacterium | reverse complement strand
GTACAAACTCACTAACCCTTGGAACCATTTAAGCCTAGAAAACAAAAAGCCGGGAGTCTTCCCCCCGACACCTATAGCTGGATCTGTCCCTTTTCCTACGTCAGATTAAGCTGGCTCCGACAGCTTAGCCCGGTTGCCTGCTTTCTGGCAGGTGAGGGGAGTGCGATTGCATCCCCGGCCTCGACCCTACTTAAAGAGCGAAAATACCCATCCATGCGAATGGGGAAAGCTGGCGAGGCAAGCTCCTTGGCGAAGCTGTATGCTTTTTTTAATTGTGTACGCGCGTACACAATTTTTATTTCTTTAATTAGAAATCCCTAAATATCTGCTTTTCAATCTTCTGCTAATATATTTATAGAATCACGACATATTACTGCAAAGGATACATGCTGGCATATTTATTTTAAATTGTGCAGCCCAGGGGCAAATAGTGCCTTTTGGGTTTTTTATTTTTACAACCAAATATAAGGAGGTGGTAACGGTGTATATGAAAATAATAATTAATGAAAGTGAACAGGCTGAGGATAATTATAAAAAGTTAGTTGAAATAATATCTAGTTATTTACCACGTGACAGCCTGAAATATATAAATAATAATGTTAAAGGTAATAAGTGTGATAAAGGCGAAGGCATCATCAAGGATATTAAGGCAGGATAGGGGTGCGCTATATTGAAAATAGCCATATATGCTCGTGTGTCTACGGAGGAACAAGCTCAGAAACACAGCATTGATGCGCAGCTGGATTTGTTGAGGGGCTATGCTCAAGCACGCGAATATAAGATTTATAAAGAATATACGGATCCGGGATACTCAGGGACGCTGCACCAGCGTCCTGGGTATCAAAAATTAATTGATGATGCTATTGATGGTAAGTTTAAACTAATAATTGTATATAAGATAGATCGTTTGTTCCGATCAACGCGTCATCTGTTGAATGTTGTGCATGAACTTGAGGTTTATGGCGTAGATGTGTGTTCAGCGACGGAGCCGTTTGATACCGGGACCGCCGTGGGCAAATTCACGATGCAATTGTTTGCGAGCGTGGCGGAATTGGAACGGAACATATTTCTGCAGAGATCGGAATTAGGCCGGATCAAACGGCTGGAAAAGGGTATGGTTTGGGGGAGTCAGCCCCCTTTTGGCTATATTTTTGACAAGAGTAATAGTAACCTAAAGATATATCAACCGGAGGCAAAAATAGTTAAGCTGATATTTGAGTTGTACTGTCAAGCGGACACATCAACCAATCGAGTAGCTGACGAGCTTAATAAGCGGGGCTATAGAACTCGGCACAAAAAAGCATGGTACAGCGATGGTGTGTCAGTGATTTTGAGGCGTACTGCTTATATGGGGCGGCAAGCTTATAACAAGATGACAAATGATCCCAAGGTATGCAGAGACGAGAAGGAATGGGTATGGGTTGATGTTCCTCCGATTGTATCTATCGGGAAATTTAATACTGCACAGAAGCTGTTGGATGAACGGCGGTGGCGCCGGCCAAGTGCAAATATTAGCTATTTACTAAATGACAAATTGTATTGTGGTTATTGCGGAACATCCATGCGTGGAGGGATTAGGGGAAAAAGGGTAAGATTGAAGTCGTCTGACAAGGATTATCTTTACTTATATTATGGGTGTGGCAACTCGGGGGGTCCCAGACAGAAAAGGAAAAAAGGGGTTAAGGATGGGGCCAGGCTGACCTGTGCAATGAAACTAGTACCAGTAGAAAAGATTGAGGAATTAGTTTGGGGGCAGATTAAGAATATAGTAACCAATCCGCAAATAGTTTTGGATGCAGCGGAAAGACAAAAGGGAAAGGGCAATAATAAAAATAAAGATATTGAAAAAAAGATAGTAATGACATCTCGTAAGATTGAAAAGGTGGACATTAAAAGAAAATCCGTTATTACGCTTTACCGTGAAAATATTATAAACAAGATGGATTTAATAACACAGCTTGATGAGATAGAGATAGAATCTTCATTATTGGAAGAAGAAAAAAGAAGATATGTAAGTCAAATGGAAATGTGGGAACAAGATGAAATAGTGGCAATGAGTCTAATAGATCTATGCAAAGAAGTTGAAGATAAAATTGGCATATTGGATTATACGGAAAGGCGAAAAATAATAGATCTGATCATAGATAAAATTGTTGTAGGGATTGATGGCTCTGTCGAGATGCATTTAGCATTGCCTACCCAGAAAGCTGGCTTATGGGATAGTGTGATAACTATAAGGATGGATGCAGATGTGCTCAGCAGGAGAAAAGAAGTAAACAAAACCACTAAGCAACGTAGGGGCACTGGAATGGTAGAGCGTAGTGGTGGATTTACAAATGAGATGTGGCAGAAAATAGAAAGATTGTCTTTAGATAAAAAGGTTACCGCGGCTGAGATGATAAGACAGATGGTATCGAGGGCGGCGCAGCATAATTTGATCAATGTTGATGAATACAAAATAGAATTATTAAGCAAACGAAAGATAAACATGGGATTTACTGATAAACGCAGGCCGATTCATTTCACGCAAGAACAAGTAGATTACATAGAAGGTTTGTCAGCTTTGTTGAATCGGCCTGTGACGGATGTGATCAGGCTGTGTGTGTCCAAATATTTCGATGTGTATAAGTTGAAAGCTATTGATTAACATGTAATCAGCTATTATGTAGGTAGTATACATTTGCTCGCCGTCAGTGGTCTTCACGTGGGGCTGGTAGCAGCGCTCATCCTGGGGCTGTGGCGTATCCTGGGATTGCGGGGAAAGCTGCCGCTGTTCATGGCCATAGTGTTGATC
>JAAYSJ010000103.1 GCA_012518395.1 Clostridiales bacterium | reverse complement strand
TGCACAAGAGAGCCGGCCCTGTCAAGCGATCTTCCCTTTTTAGCTTTCGGATTGGATCGCCGCCCACCCTGATAAGCCCATCGCTTAGAAGTTCATTGGACATATTTTTCATGACCTGTCGATTCCACGCATCCATCTCTACCTTGGTAAAACCAAATTCCTTTTGCAGTCCTTCGCTGACTTCTTCTAAGGTGTTTTGTGCAATCTCCCTGATTTCATTATCAGCTGTACACTCTGCAACGTATCGATAACCCTTTTGTGAACCAATATAAGCGAACACCGCGTGAATCATGTTATAGGTATACATTTTCCGTTTTTCTTGGGCAGTGATATTATCCGTATAGATTATTTCATGAATTTGGGGCATGGCTCCTTTAAAAGCTGTCCCGTCCACTGGCATTTGGGGATAGCCGTTGGTTAATACCACCAAAGGATCCTTGGCTTTCATTTCTGCAGTTGGCTCAATAGCTATACGCATTAGTAATGTATCTATTAACCCCACCCTTTTATTAAGGTAAGCCTTGCCTTTTTCGGAGAGATGGTTTTCTAATACTTCTTTAAACTCTTTGGCTGGATGTGGGATATTGGCGCATATAAGAATATCTAAAGTCCCCGATTCAGCTGATGCAGCCCTGGCTTCTAAGACCCCGGCTATTTCTTTTGCCACAACATCAAATGCTGTAGGAAAGACAACGATGGCTGCCATGGTACAATCTGATAGGCTTTGCCGGATGGCCTCCCTTTCCCCAGTATGATAAACCTCGTAATCCTGAATTGTTATTGTTTCTTCTTCGCCCTTACCTGGGGCGTTGATGATGGTATAACTTCTCCTGTCTTTGAGTTTATCAGTCAGTTCTTTATCGGAATCGACAAAGGTTAGACTGTATCCCCCTTTGTTCAGGATGTCTGCAATAAACCCTCTTCCAATTTTCCCAGATCCCCAGATCAAGGCCTTTCTCTTTGAATCGTCCATATCCAGACCCCTCTTGCGATTTAGTTGAATTACATTATGAATACAAGCTATCTGATACTTTATAAATATTTGTAGATTGTATATCCTGCAGGTTGTAGTGTATTTATGCACCCATATTATCATATGCCACTGTATGTGTCAATGTTTACTCGCAATAAATAGGTGGAATTGAGTCTATATTCTGTACATATTGCTCATCTGTAGAAGGTCTGATATAAAAATGTATTAAAACCCTTCGGCTGTTTTGTTCTGCAAAGGGCAGGTCAGACGAAGGGTATTATGGATATCGCAAAATTTATTTTGGATCTGATCATATATTATTCTAAGGTGTCGTATGTTTTCCGTCGATATAATTCTCAACGGCGTTGATAGTGATGGAATCTGTAATAAGCACGTCGATCATACCAGCCTTAAGAGCTGCAGCGATTGCCTTTTTCTTATATTCCCCATAGCATATGACAACTTTTCGTTTTATCTTCTTAAGTTGTCTAAAAGGGATACTTATTTTATTGTCCTCCAATAGATGAATATGCTTGCCCTCTTTATCAAAAAAGTTGATGGTGAGCTCTGCATAAGCATTACTCCTCTCAACTACTTCTGACATTTCCGGAGTCAGGGTATTAAAAAGTTTGGATCTGCCATCGGCTACTCCGATACCCATAATGGCAAGGTCGATATGGTTCCACATATTCGCTATGGTTTCTATACTCTTTTCACGAAGGAGAGCCTTTCTAAGCTGTGGCTGTTCTACCACGGCAGGGCAATTTAAGTAATAGGAATCACAATTCAAAATAGTCCCCAGCTTTCTTACCACCTCGTTGGGTTGAACGGCTCGAATTGCACTATTACTGAATCCGCCCATAATCTGTACGACCTGCTTATTCGATGTATCTGCAAAACTCTGCCTTTGCAGTTGATCAATAGTATTCTCCACTGCTTGACCAAGGTTAACACCGATTACTTCTGCGTCATTGATCATATCTGCTATATAGGGCACAGAGAATTTTCCCAAGTTCAATTCAGTAAACCCCTCTGATTGGGATTTCATTATATATACTTGTTTGAGACCGGGAAACCTGGTTTTAAACCGAACTTCCTCACGAATCATCCTTAATCCAAATTCGTCCACATGAACAATTATTTCAACAATCCCGCTTTTTCTGGCGAAACTTAAAAGCTGTGAAACATAGGATCTTGATATTTCCAACTCTGTTGCAATCTCATTCTGGCTCTTGTTATTTTCATAATAAAGGAGGCTTACCTTTTGCGCCAATTCTTTTTTATTAAACTCCATCAAAAAGCCCTTTTCTTTCTGTATTTTACTTTACGCTGATAGTAGCATATATCACTTTTAGTGTCAATGTTCACAGCTTACCTGATTAAGCGGCGCACAAAGACGGTTGGAGTAATTATTCCAACCGTCTTTTGTAGTTACCTAAATTATTCTTATATCTTTTCCGTCTTTAATAATTCCGGCTCTCCCGCTCTTCCATCTTGTGTGATTGTTACATAGAATTCAAAGCCCTTCGATTCCAGATACTGAAGATATGGCTTTATCTCTATATATTGTTCCGGGGCTACTACACCTGTCATCTTCTCCTTGGCATGAGCAACTGCTTGGGCACCATAAGAAGCCGACAGCCCTGTAGCAGGATTCATTTCACAAGCACAGGTATATTCATAAACCAGGTCCTTGCCATCTTTCTTTCCACTCACTTCTACATGGACCTGAAATTCTACTTTTTCCGCATCCTTAAACAGCGCCGGGTCCATAAGGAAGCCTTCGGTTATAAGGGCAACAGCAATATCCCTTCTGTTTATTTCCATGCCCTTAACATTGATAGTTGTATCCTCAGCTAACCCCATTGCTTCAAAACCCTTTAGCGAAGCCACATCCATCTCTGCCGGCCAGATATTTCCCCTATTTGTAACAGTTTTTACATTGGGGATGTTCATAGATAGGGTTATAGGCTCGCCATGACCAACATAATGTACAGGATACTTGTCCTTTGGAGCAATAAATTGAACCTCTTTAGTTCCCGTGGCTGATTCAACCCTTACCATTTCCCCATCTAGAAATTGCGGATTTGTACCTGTAGACATTTCTAATGCATGATAATAGGTGGCACCTAAATTACGTATGGTGTTGGATTCACTCAAACCGCTAACGATCCAATTTGTATGAATCTCGTCTGTCTCATCTAATTGTTTTGACCCTAACAATGCCAGGATATTGGTAGTTCCAGGACTTACCCCCTGACAAATAAGGGCAGTGATTCCCGCCTCTTTGCACTTCTCATCATATTCTAATAAAACTTCCACTGCAGCCGAGTCATCGGCAATATCGACATAATCGATCTTTTCGTCAATACATGCTTCAATTACTCGCTTTGCAGTTTTATAAAAGGGTCCGGTTGCATTTACAACTACATCATAGTCTTTTATCACTTTACGTAAAAGCGTTTTGTCATAGATATCCAAGTGTATTGCCTTTGATACGCCGCCAATCTCCTCCGCCAATTCCTGGGCAAACTCCAAATTGATGTCTGCAAGACCTAATTCGGTTGTTTCCTTTGCCTGAGCTAAGTCTTTAGAAATGATTGTCCCTATAGCCCCAACTCCCACTACCAGATACTTCATTCTGCTTCCTCCTTATTTTTAATTGCTTTCATAGATATGAAAAACAATTATTTTTTTCTGGGGGTCATATCTAAGGTTGTAGTTTTTTTAACATTTCTATATCAAATAGTGCATAAGACGCTCAAGAATGCATTTAATAGATAATAGAACATAAATCATAAAGAATCTACCCAATGAATTTCGTCTGATATGTAATATGTACTTATATTATACCAATGCTGTATATACATGTCAAATATTTAACATATTCCTGATGGGTTTTCCCCCTTCCTTCGGCATCGTTTCAAACCTGCTCTAGAGTACACTTATAAAATTTTTTTAAAAAAAGGTTGACAATTCAGCATAGGCCACATATAATACTAACCAATATATTCTTTTAAATGCGATGACCGGGAAACATAACGGTATCTAGGATCCTCACAGAGAGCCTTCGGCAGGTGTGAGAAGGCAGGATACAAACCGTGAATTCATCCCGATAGCAGCAAGCTGAAAGGCGAAAGTCCGGTAGGTTGTGCCGTAATCCGTACGTTACAGCGGAGGAGCAATGTTGGTTGCTCACTGAGGCTGTCTCTTTTGATAGTGAAGACAAGGTGGTACCGCGAATTATAGATTCGCCCCTGTTATACAGGTGGCGATTTTTTTATACCCAAATTTATATTTTGGTAAGACAATAAAACCCAATGGGTTTGTTGATAAATAATTATATGGAGGTATTGATCATGAAGAAAACAACAGGAATTTTCATTATAGTTATACTGGTGGTTATGTCTATCTTTGTGGCAGGCTGTTCTGCCGGTACTGGAGGGAAATCAGGCAATGGTGGGAACACCGACAAACAGAGTATTGGTATCATCCAATATGTTGAACATGTTGCTTTGGATAAGGCACGGGAAGGGTTTGTGGATGCCCTAAAGGATAATGGATATACAGACGGCGAAAACATTTCCATAGACCTGCAAAATGCTCAGGCGGATCCTTCCAACCTTTCCAGTATCAGCGATCGATTCATAAGCAATAAGGTGGATTTGGTATTGGCCATTGCTACGCCTGCAGCCCAATCCATTGCCGGAAAAACTACGGATATTCCGATTCTGGGCACTGCTATAACAGATTATGTTTCCGCCCGACTGGTAGACTCCGATGAGGCTCCCGGAGGGAATGTCAGTGGTACATCGGATATGAACCCTATTGAAGAACAAATCGATCTTTTAGTGAGACTGGCGCCTGAAGCAGAGACGGTAGGGGTTATATACGCTTCCAACGAGGATAATTCTATACTCCAGGCATCTATTGCAAAGGAAGCTGTGGAAAAGCTGGGACTTAAGTACGTTGAGGTTACGGTAACCAATACTAACGATGTTCAGCAAGCTACCCAAACATTGGTAGATCAATGTGATGCTATCTATATTCCTACGGACAATGTTCTGGCATCTGCAATGCCTACAGTCCATGGTGTGGTCTCCAAAACCAAAACTCCTGTTATCTGCGGTGAGTCCAATATGGTAGAAAGCGGAGGGTTAGCAACTTTAGGTTTGGATTATTATGACTTGGGCTACCAGACAGGCAAAATGGCTGTAGGGATACTTAAAGGTGAGGCAAAGCCTGCTGATATGGCCATTCAAACCACAGATAAACGGGAATATCTAATAAACGGTGATGTGGCAGAAGAATTGGGCATTGCAATTCCTGACGATTTGAAACAATATATAGTTAAAGGCGAATAATAGCGCCTTGGGATATATGGGCTAAGAAATATGCTTTGTGTCATCCTTGGCACAAAGCATATCTGCGATAAATTTTGGTTATCCCCCACAAAGTAAGTTGAACAAAATATATGCTTTTTGGGATGAAACCAACTATTGAAATGGGTGAACTTGATTATGTTGGATATTATTTTGGGGGCAATATCACTGGGCCTTTTATGGGCAGTCATGACAGTAGGGGTCTTTATAACCTATAGGGTTCTAAATATTGCAGATCTTACAGTAGAAGGAAGCATAGCCATGGGCGCAGCCATTGCTGCCAAGGGGATTACGGTTGGGTTAAACCCCTTTATCTCTACATTTATTGCTCTTTTGGGTGGGATGGTAGCCGGTCTGTGCACCGGTCTCCTTCATACACGCCTAAAGATTCCTGCTCTTTTATCAGGGATACTTACCATGATTGCCCTATGGTCGGTAAACTTAAGGATCATGGGTAAGGCTAATATATCCCTTTTGAGGATGGTAACCGTATATTCCCCCTTCGAGAAACTGGGGCTTGATAAAACCAATTCTATTATTCTGCTGGGGGTATTGTGTACCGCAGGGATTATTTCCTCCCTTTATTGGTTCTTCGGGACTGAGATAGGTTCTGCCATTAGGGCAACGGGCAACAACCCCCATATGGTACGGGCTCAGGGTATTAACACAGATACAACCATTATTTTAGGGCTTGTTCTAAGCAATGGACTAGTGGCGACCAGTGGAGCCCTTATTGCTCAAAGTCAAGGCTATGCCGACGTCCAAATGGGTACAGGAGCCATCGTAATCGGTCTGGCTTCTGTTATAATCGGCGAGGTGCTTTTTGGCAAAAAGAATTTTTATACCCGGCTTATATCCTTAGTATTAGGAGCCGTGACCTATAGGGTAATTATAGCCTTGGTATTAAAAATGGGTATGCCTGCCAATGATCTGAAGCTGTTTACTGCGGTAACCGTTGCTGTAGCACTATCCCTTCCGGTCTTTAAACAATACCTGGCACCGATCAAAAAATCTGTCAAGGGGGTGGAATAGATGCTTAATATCACCGGGGTCTCTAAGACCTTTAATCCGGGCACTGTAAATGAAAATACAGTTTTGCGGGATGTGAGCGTGCACCTTAAAGAGGGGGATTTTGTTACCCTTATAGGGGGAAACGGCGCCGGGAAATCTACTCTTCTAAATGTTGTAGCCGGAGTTTTTAATATTGATACGGGATCCGTGGTAATCGATAATTCCGATGTAACCAGCCTTCCAGAGCATAAGCGTGCGGCAGTTTTGGGCAGGGTTTTTCAGGATCCTATGATGGGCACAGCTGCCAATATGGGAATAGAAGAGAATCTGGCTCTGGCTTATCGCAGGGGAAAACCCAGGACTTTGAAATGGGGTGTTACCCATAAAGAAAAGGGAATGTATCGGGATTTATTAGAAAGATTGGAGCTGGGTCTTGAAGATAGACTCAATGTGAAGGTAGGGCTTCTATCAGGTGGACAACGCCAAGCCCTCACCCTTTTGATGGCAACTCTAAAAAAACCAAAGGTACTGCTGCTGGACGAACATACCGCAGCCTTAGATCCCAAAACTGCTGTGAAAGTATTGGAAATAAGCGAACAGCTTATCTCGGACAACAACCTTACCACCCTTATGGTAACCCATAATATGCGAGATGCTATAAAGCACGGGAATCGCCTTATTATGATGCATGAGGGAAGGATCGTCTTGGATATAAACGGGGAAGAAAAGAAAAGACTAACCGTAGAAGATCTGCTGAAACGCTTTGGCAGAGCCAGTGGTGCAGAATTTTCTGACGACAGGGCTCTTTTGTCCTGAAGATATATTGGATATTGAGCGGGCGGTCAAAAATCGCCCCTTCAAAGATATATTTGAAAATGTTCGTAACAAACCATTTTCCGCTAAACCCGGATTAAATTATAAAATGGTTTTGTAGTATGATCGTATATACATTAATTTAGAATATACATCCTGCATTTTCTAGGGCTTGTCTAAGAGCATAATTCATGGTACTATTTATGTCATATATTTTACTATAGAGTCAATATACTAACATAGGTTTGAAACCCAATGACGAGGAGACGGGAAATGGACGGGGAAAATACGATTATTAAGATAGAGAATCTGACCAAGACCTTCATGGGGGCACAAGGTGAGTTTGCTGCCCTTGATAGTGTAAACTTGGAGATCAAGCAGGGTGAAATCTTCGGGGTTATAGGCATGAGTGGTGCCGGCAAAAGCACCCTGGTTCGTTGTATAAATTTCTTGGAAAAACCCACCCAAGGAACGGTCTATTTTAACGGAAAAGATATTTCCCTTTGTACAAAAAAGGAACTCTATGCCCTGCGCAGGTCTATGGGTATGATCTTTCAGCAATTCAACCTGCTTATGCAAAGCAGTGTATTAAATAACGTTTGTTTTCCTTTGACTATTGCAGGAGTAGATAAATCAACTGCCCGAGGGCGGGCAAAAGAATTACTATCCATGGTCGGGATATCGGAAAAGGCCGATGCCTATCCATCTCAGCTTTCGGGGGGTCAATCCCAAAGGGTAGCTATTGCCAGAGCCTTGGCAACAAACCCTCAGGTACTGCTTTGTGATGAGGCTACAAGTGCCTTAGATCCCGCTACGACCCGGGGAGTTTTGGCTCTATTAAAAGACATTAATAAACGTCTTGGCATTACCATTGTAGTCATTACCCATGAGATGCGGGTCATCCAGGAAATATGTGATCGGGTAGCCATTATGGACGATAGCAAAATTGCTGAAGTTGGTTTTGTAAAGGATATCTTCACAAAGCCAAAGACAAAAGCCGCACGCCGGCTTATATTACCTGAAGACAGGCCAATGGGGGGCATGCCCGGTAAGCGCTGCTGCCGAATAGTTTTTGATGGCAATTCCACCTATGAACCCATTCTAGCGGGTATGATACTAGACTTTCGAATGCCGGTCAGCATACTCTTTGCCGATATGGAAAACATCGAGGGAAAAGCCTTCGGTCAGATGATAATCCAGTTACCGGAGAACGAAGAAGTTGCTGATAAAATGATAGAATATTTACATTTAAAAGGATTAACTGCAGAGGAGGTTTTCGGATATGTTTAATCCACAGATTCTAAACATGATTGGATGGGGCATATTAGAAACCCTTTATATGACCCTTATTTCTACCATCATGGCCTACTTATTCGGTCTGCCCCTGGGAATAGCCCTGGTAGTGACCGACCAGGGGGGTATATACCCTATGAAACACCTGAATACTGTCCTTGGTACCATTATCAATCTTCTAAGGTCAGTTCCATTTTTGATATTGTTGATTCTGGTGTTTCCTATAACCCAATTTGTGACGGGAACAACTATAGGCCCAAATGCCACTGTTGTCCCCTTGGTTATCGGGGCGGCTCCATTTATAGCCAGGCTGGTAGAATCATCCTTAAAAGAAGTAGATAAAGGTATTATCGAGGCGGCGGAATCTATGGGGGCCTCCCCCATAAAAATAATATATAAAGTCATGATTCCAGAAGCACGGCCTTCACTAATAATAGGCAGTGCCATCGCCGTCACAACAATACTAAGCTATTCCGCCATGGCCGGTATCGTAGCCGGGGGCGGTCTAGGGGACATTGCAATTCGATATGGATTATACCGTTATCAAACAGACATAATGCTTGTAACCGTAATAATGCTGGTTATCATAGTACAGGTCTTACAAGAAATTGGAATGAGACTGGCTAAAATCGGTGATAAGCGAAAATAAATTTTAATATTCGGAGGTAACATAGATGAAAAGATTATTATTAGCAGCCCTTGCGGCTCTGTTGATTTTATCAGTTTTAGCAGGTTGTGCGAAGCCCGTTGAGGACAAAAAAATCGTAGTAGGAGCAAGCCCTGCCCCCCATGCAGAAATCCTGGAGAAAGCCAAAGATATCCTGGCCAAAGAGGGATACGAACTTGTAATAAAGGAATTCACCGACTATGTCCAACCAAATCTAGCCCTTCAATCTGGGGATCTAGATGCAAACTATTTTCAGCATCGCCCCTATTTAGAGGACTTTAACGAAGAAAATAACACACAGCTGGTTCCTGCCGGCGTTGTCCACTATGAACCTTTTGGCATCTATGGTGGTAAGGCTAAAACATTAGGCGAACTAGCCGATGGTGCAGAAGTCGCAGTACCTAACGATACTACTAATGAGGCCAGAGCCCTTCTGTTATTGGAAGCCCAAGGTCTTATCAATGTAAGACCCGATGCAGGTCTTGAAGCTACTGTTATTGATATTGTCGGTAATCCAAAAAACATAAAAATCGTTGAAGTTGAAGCAGCCCAGCTCCCCCGTCTTCTGTCCAGCGTTGATCTAGCTGTTATAAATGGGAACTACGCCCTTCAGGCAGGCCTTAATGCAGCCACAGATTCTTTAGCCTTGGAGGAGCAGGATTCCCTGGCTGCAGAGACCTTTGCCAATGTAGTGGCTGTAAAAGAAGGATCTGAGAATAATCCGGAAATCAAGGCCCTTGTAGATGCCTTAAAAAGTGACCAAATGAAGAAATATATTGAAGATACTTATAAGGGTGCGGTAGTGCCTGTAGACTGACAATCAAAGTAAATTATTAGAATCAGCAAAACAGAACAGCTAAAAGCTGTTCTGTTTTTTCTTGTGCGCCATGCATGGCGCGTAACTTGGCGGTGAAAGTCCGCTATGGGGGCTGGCAGTTGCCAACCATTAGCCAAGCACAAGGGTGTCCACGGCGACGTGGAATCTGAAGGAAGTGTGATGA
>JAAYSJ010000102.1 GCA_012518395.1 Clostridiales bacterium | reverse complement strand
GCCTAGGGCTTCCTTCAGATTCCACCTCACGGTGGACACCCTTACCTTCGGCTAGTGGTTCCCACTACCATGCCCACAGCGGACTTTCACCGCCAAGTTACCGCCCATGCCGGGCACACATAAAAAACCTTCGTTACAGGTTAACGAAGGTCAATTATTCATTCTAACTATATGGGCTATCATTAGTGTCTCTTCAGATTGCTGTGAACCTGCACCTAATAATCTCCATATAATAAACCCTAGAACAACTATTACTATTACTGCTACAACCCATTTTATCCTTTTCTTACGAAAGTAAAATATCTGCATAACTACACCCCCTATAGCATGGCAACCCTCAATTCACATTATATGATTATGCCCCGGGATGCGCTCTTATTCCTTTATTAATTTTAAGATCATATGGGCAAACTTATCCTTCCCATTGACCACCCAGATGTTCTGCCAGAAACTTTTCCGCAGCTGTATAGAAGGTATTTCTATTGTCGGGGGATGAAAACCCATGACCCTCATCAGGAAACAATAGATATCTGACATCAATTTTATGCCTTTCCATGGCCTTAACAATTTGATCTGATTCTGATTGCTTCACCCTTGGATCATTGCCCCCCTGGGCAATAAGCATAGGAATCTTTATTTGATCTACCTTGAAAAGTGGCGACCTGGACTCCAAGAATTCCCGCTGGGTATTGGGATTTCCAACACGTTTGTAATAATTATCTAAGATGGGCGCCCAATATGGAGGTATGGATTCTAAAAGAGTAATAAGATTGCTCGGCCCGAAAAGATCCACCCCGCAAGCAAATACATCGGGGGTAAAGGCCGCACCTACCAGGGCAGCATACCCTCCATAGGATCCTCCATATATACATACCTTGTCAGGATCGGCGTATCCTTTTTCTACCGCCCAGTTCACGCCGTCAATAAGGTCATCATGCATCTTTCCTCCCCATTCCTTGTTCCCAGCATTTAGAAAGTCCTTACCGTATCCCGACGAACCCCTAAAGTTAATCTGTAATACGATATATCCCCTATTCGCCATCCATTGCACTTCGGGATCAAATCCCCAGACATCCCTGGACCAAGGCCCACCATGTACATTTAGCACCATGGGAAGCTCTTCTATACCCTGCCCCGGTGGGAAAGTAATATATCCATTGATCTCTAATCCGTCCCGGGCAGAGAAACTTATAGGCTGGGTTTTTGCCAGCACGTAGCTATCAAGATCGGGCAGCTCATCAAAGAGAAATACTACTTCGTCCTTGTCTCTATCGTATATATAATAGGATAAAGGCTTGTCATCGCTGATAAAGGCAAACAGCCAGATCATATCATTTTCATTGGCATCAATAAAAGAAATATCCCCGCGATTTAACCCCTTCATTCTCTCGAAGACCTTCATGGTGTCATCTTCGAAAAAAAACCATTCTTTTCTTTCCTTAATGAATGAGACTGCAGAAACATTATAAGTTTTATCGTCTACCAACACTTCTTCTATATCAAATTCAGAATCCTCTACTATAACATGGCTCCGGCCGGTATCGATATCTATTTTCACCAGCCTTCCTGCATTGGAATCCCTGGAATCTATGGCCAGTATGCTCCTGCCACCATCAGCAAAACTGATGGGTCCGCTATTATTAGAAGATTCATAATCCCATGAAATTATAGTTCTCCATTGCTTTTCTTTTTCATCCTGTACAAGCAAATCAGAGCCCCCATCACTATTGGTAGCCAGGGCGCCTCTGACATGGCCGTTATTATCGGTCATCCACCCCTGTATGTTTCCCGGGTTCTTTTCCAACAATATTAATTCACCGCTGTCTATTTTGACCCTATAAGCATCATGAAAGGCAGCATCATCCTTATTAAGAGCAATAATCACCTCATTAGGTCTTTTCCCGTCCACATCTATTAACATGACCTGAACACCACTATAAGGGGTCAGATCTTTTATCTTTCCTGTTTCAATATTCGATGCGTAGAGATGATAATCCTCATCACCTAAAGAATCCTGCAATATTAAAATATGCTTATTATCACCAGCCCAGTAGAATCTATAATTTCCTGGAGTATCAGGCTGGCGAACTACCGTCTCTTTCCTGTTGGTCTCCTGGAGATTTCTAACCAATATTGTATCGTAGCCGTCCTCAAACAGACGATAGGCCAGCTTACTGCCATCGGGGGATATAGCAGGCGATGTCCTGACAGGATCGGCAAACAGAATATCCCTGGGAATCAGGTCAACTTGGAATAATCCTTCTACCCTATTCTTTTCAGGCTTATCATCCTGGATATATTCTTTGGATTTTTCACCCTTTTTATCGGGGCTTAGATCCTTCGTATCGCCTGGAAATATCCCTTTTTGGATTGTACAGGAAGAAAGTATTAGTGCAAAGATAATAAAAATAATTATTGTATATTTGAACCGAAGATATTTCACCTGATTGCCCCCTTCTTACAGTTTCAATAGGCACTTTTTAAAAAGTTTTGTATACATAACAATCCTATCAGTATAAAACTTTATTGTACTGCAATAACATAGCTTTAAAAGGATCTGTATTCCATTGAAGAATAGTTTATTCCTGACATTGTTGAATTATTGAAGCATGAATAATTCTATAACAAGATCAATATCTTCTTGAAGCAGTGGTAATAGTCGCCCATAATTTCTGGGCTTCCACAATAATCAAGGGAACAAGTGAAAGTATGACAACTAATATCCATTGTCGCCCATCTAAAGTCACTGTTTTAAAGATCTGAGATAATGTGGGGATAATCATAACGGAAAGCTGCATCAACAGAGATAGAGCTATTGCATAGAGTAATCGAATATTAGTAAACAACCCCATTTTGAATATGGATTCAGTATTTGACCTTACGTTTAAAGAATGGAATAACTGGCATAGAGTTAGAACCCCAAAGGCCATGGTTCGCCCTGTGCCAGTATCGGTTTTCTGCCCCACAACGAAGGCAATTAACGCCGCCAACCCTATTAGAGCCCCCTGATATACTATTCTAACAATGATAGCTTTGTCGAATATGCCCCTGTGGGGATCCCGTGGCTTTTTATTCATTATATCTTTTTGCGCAGGATCCACCCCTAGGGCCAATGCAGGGAGGCTATCAGTAACTAAGTTCAACCATAATATATGTATAGGCAAAAGAGGTGCCGCCCAGTTAAATGCAATGGCTATAAACAGTAGAAATATTTCACCCATATTGCATGATAATAAAAACTGAATAGATTTAAGGATGTTAGAAAATATAATCCGCCCTTCTCTAACAGCGGAAACTACGGTAGAAAAGTTGTCGTCTGTTAACACCATGTCAGCGGCTTCCTTAGCGACATCAGTTCCTACTATACCCATTGCTGCTCCTATATCCGCCCGTTTTAGAGCGGGTGCATCGTTTACACCATCTCCAGTCATAGCAACGATATGATCCCATTCCTGCCACGCTTTTATTATTCTTACCTTATGTTCCGGGGCAACCCTGGCATAAACCGAAATATCCTTGACCCTTTCCTTAAAATCTTCATCAGTCATGGTTTCCAGTTCAACACCGGTAAGGGCTCCGTCCCCCTCCCCTAATATGCCCAGTTCCTCTGCAATAGCCATTGCAGTTATTTTATGATCACCTGTAATCATTACCGGTTTTATACCGGCCTGTTTGCACAATTCTACTGCACCTTTTGCCTCTTCTCTTGGCGGATCCATCATTCCCATAAGGCCTATGAAAATAAGTTCTTCCTCTAGTTCCCCCGTCTCTCCTTCTTTGGGAAGTTCTTTTATATCTTTGTATGCCATTGCCAGGACTCGCAACGCCTTAGAGGCCATTGTGCTATTGGCCTCCTGAATCTTGGAAACCTGTTCCTCTGTCAAATTCTCCGCTGTTCCATCTATCGAAATTTTATGACATTTCTTCAAAACTTCATCGGTGCCGCCCTTTACAAGAACTCTAAAGCCCTTATCTCCCCTATGTACAGTCAACATCATCTTTCGTTGAGAATCAAAGGGCAGTTCATAAACCCTTTCCAACTTCTTATCAAGGAACCTCTTGTCCAAGCCTAAGTTTAATCCTAGATCAACCAGGGCTGTTTCCGTTGGATCACCGATTACAACCGGATTTTCTCCATCAATTCTTATCTGTGAATCATTACATAAAACACCAGCTTGTATAAGCAATTTCAGGTGCTGATCTTCATTGACATCCCTGTCAAGAGCATCCTGGGATATATGATTGTAGTATAATTCCTTAACGGTCATTCTGTTCTGGGTTAAAGTACCGGTCTTATCAGAGCAAATAACCGTTGCACTGCCCAGAGTTTCCACTGCAGGCAATTTCCGTATTATAGCGTTTTGCCTTGCCATACGTCGAACACCAATAGCAAGAACTATGGTTACGATAGCGGGCAAACCTTCAGGGATGACTGCCACTGCCAGGCTTACGGCAATCAAGAACATATCAAATATATCCCTGCCATAGAGTACCCCCATAAAAAATATTATTCCGCATATACCCAAAGCTGCTATACCCAAGATCTTACCTAGTGCTTCCAATCGTTCTTGGAGGGGGGTCTTTCTACTTTCCTCCGATTGTATCATCCCTGCAATACGACCCATTTGGGTGGACATCCCCGTTTCTGTTACTACCCCTGTACCCCTGCCATATGTAACGATGCTACCGGAATAGGCCATATTTGTCCTATCCCCTATTGGTATATCCTTATCCTTTAATGAAACCGTGTTCTTCTCCACCGGCAAGGATTCGCCGGTTAATGCTGCCTCTTCGACTTTTAAGTTTGCTGTTTCCAACAGCCTTATATCCGCCGGCACAAAATCCCCGGCCTCAAGCAGAACTATATCGCCGGGCACCAGCTCTATAGATTCGATTATCTCAGGCTTCCCATTCCTTTTAATCTTAGTATGGGGTGCAGACATCCTCTTTAAGGCGGCCAGGGATTCCTCTGCCTTATTCTCTTGTATAACGCCAAAAGAAGCATTTAATAACACGATAACAAGTATTATAATGGCATCAGTTACCTCCCCTAAGAATCCGGATACTCCGGCGGCAATAATGAGGATAATCACCATAAAGTCCTTGAATTGCCCAATTAGCATGAGCCAGATAGATTTACGGCCCTTCCCTTCAAGTTGGTTAGGGCCGTATCGGGCAAGGCGCTGCCGGGCCTCTGCATCATCCAAACCTGCTTCAAAAGAGGTATTAAGAACCTTTTCTATCTCTTGTCGGGATCCTGTATGCCAAACATAATTATCCATACTGTCCGCCCCTTCTTCTCCCACGAGTTTGCTCTTATTCTCCCATATAGTTGGTGACATCATACAGAAACCGGGTAATTCCATTTATTAGCCGGTACTATATCTGTTGCAAAAAATATTTATCATTTTATATTGCCCTTTTCCGGATTCCGTCTACTTAAGCTGGAAATCTTTAAACAATAAACTGGGCTGTGCCCCTGTATTATTCTGATACTTCCCGCTCTTATATTCCTCATAATCCCCTTGAATAGCGTGATAGTATATCTGGCAAACCTCAACAGCGGGATAGACCTTTATAGGCTGAATACAGAAGATCTCCAGGGTCCAAAAGCCACTAAAACCTACGTCACCGAAACCCGCTGTAATGTGTATAAAAAGGCCTAGCCTCCCAATAGAGGATCTGCCTTCAAGCATGGGCACCAGTTCCTTGGTTTTGGTATACTCTATGGTTCGACCCAAATACAGCTTTCCCGGTTCCAACAACAAGCCCTCTTCGGGGATAATAATCTTTTGGACTTTATTTTCTTTTTTCATATCCAATATACTATCCTGATAGACCAATAATTCGTTATGTAGTCTTAGGTTATAGCTGTTAGGATTTAATTGATCCTCATTAAAAGGGTCTATAATAATTTCTTTGCCCAGTTTTTTCCTGATTTCTTTCCCTGACAATATCATTTAATGTCCCCTATTCACCAATAATCTTGACAAGTACCCTTTTCGGTCGTTTGCCGTCATATTCCCCATAAAAAATCTGTTCCCATGGTCCGAAATCCAGGCGTCCCTGGGTAATGGCCGCCACCACTTCTCGTCCCATAATCTGACGTTTCAAGTGGGCATCGGCGTTATCCTCATATCCATTATGCTGGTATTGTTCATAGGGTTTTTCCGGGGCTAATTTCTCCAGCCATTTTTCAAAGTCGTTGTGGAGACCCCTTTCATCATCATTGACAAAAACACTGGCGGTAATATGCATAGCATTAACCAATACCAAGCCCTCTTTTACCCCACTTTCATCAATGCAAGCCTGCACTTCCCTGGTAATGTTGGTGTATGACCTGCGAGTTGAAGTTGTAAAAACCAATTCTTTTCTAAATGATTTCATCATTATACTCCTCCCATGATATATATGATGTTTTGTCAGCTTACAAAAGCTTCTCAAAAGCCAGCCTTTTGCTTCCATCTTCCAGATAGATTATACCACAATAATTATATTTGTTCTTTTTTAATAGTCCTTGCATAGGCGAGTTACCTTCATGAGTATCTATTCTTACACTGGATACGCCCCTTTTTAAGCACATTTTTTCAGCCTCCTGGAATATCTTGGACGCTAACCCTAATCTCCTAAATTGAGAGTTAACGGCCACTCTATGCATTGCCGCATATTTGTCGCCACCTAACCATCTGCCTTCATAGATTGCCTCATAATTCTTTTCCCCATCAAAAAGAATCGCCGCAGTCCCCACTATTTTATTATCTTTTAATAAAACATAAGAATTCCCGTCTTCTATATCTTTTTCTATGATTTGTTTGCCAGGATATCCATCTTGCCATTGGTCAATGTTTAGTTTCTTAATAGAAGCCTGAGCCCGTCCGATGATATCCATAATAGCGTGGATGTCTGCAATAGTTGCTTTTCTTAATATCATCTGCTTTCCCCCCTCTAATCCAGTAAAGAACATATTATTGTAAGACCTGTCACAAATCCTTTCTCAGGTAAACCATATCAACTAATTGAACCCCGTCCTCAATAATTGGGTGATCGTAATTGTCGGTAAAAAAATTCTTAACCCTGTGAGAAAATTTAAATCCACACCGTTCATAAAAGGGAACGGTTAAAGGACTATCCCCTGTACCAACAAGCATTGCCTTACATTTGCCCCTATAGATCTCTAATATACCATCTATAAGCTGTTTTCCGTAGCCCATACCCTGATATTGGGGGTAAGTGGCGATATTCTTTATCTCACATACGTCTTTATCTTCCTCGGTTATTACACAGACACTTTTTAGATCCCCATCGTATAGGGCAAACATTTCGCCCCGTTCAAGGTATTTATCTACCATGCTTTCCTGTTCATCCGCCAAAAGCAGTAAATCCAAAAAGTCCTTTTTGTTTTCTTTTATATTTTTTATCTCCATAACTTCCCCCTATATGACCCTTTTATATATTTATATTTAATGGTTGATTCTCTTCAAATATTCTCCGAGATATAACCATACAATACTTTTATATGTTTATCAATTTATCATTTACTGGTTGTTTTTTAACGATACAGTTACTATTTGTGGGCGGGCAAAAAACCGTATAGGCAGAGCCACTGTTCCAATACCGTTTGATACTATTACCTTCATATTATCTTTGCTGAGGAGCCCCGTTCTATATTTTTGTCCAAACCTCGAAGGTATCAGGGGAGCCCATAAGCCAAAAAAGGTAACCTGTCCGCCATGGGTAT
>JAAYSJ010000101.1 GCA_012518395.1 Clostridiales bacterium | reverse complement strand
GCCTAGGGCTTCCTTCAGATTCCACCTCACGGTGGACACCCTTACCTTCGGCTAGTGGTTCCCACTACCATGCCCACAGCGGACTTTCACCGCCAAGTTACCGCCCATGCCGGGCACACATAAAAAAGGCTAACCCAAAGGGTTAGCCTCCCTACCAGTCCATTACCCTCTTATTTTTTCGATCTCTTCCCTATAGAAATCGCATAATTCCTCTGCATACTCTTCCGACATTCCTTCGGTATATATCCTTACCTTGGGCTCATCCGGATCTGGTAAAATAAGTGCCCAGCCCTTCTCTTCATTTATTTTTATGCCTTCATAGAGTTCCATATCATTCTTTTCGTTGCTGGCATTTTCTATCAATGATCTCATGACCTTACCTTTTTTGGTAAACGGACATTCAATATCTTTTATTGACATATACATCTTTGGTATGTCCCCAACCAGATCAGATAATCTCCTGTCCTCCGTAGCCATTAGATCAATTATGCCAATTGTTGCGGCTATCCCATCAAAATGCAACATGAATCTATCCATGGTTGTCTTACTGTCACTATCGCCAGCGCGTATTACTTCCTCCATCATAGCTTGCTTTTTGGTTTTGGATCTTATTATATTGCTTTTGTGAGCCTCTGCCATCTTCTCTATAGCAACGGATGCTGTATATGGTATTATAACATCTATACCACTGTCTTCTTTCAAACATCGAAGGCTAATTAATCCGGTCATTATTTCCTCGCTGATTAGATCCCCCTTCTTATCATAAAGTTGGATCCTTCCGCCGCCCTCATCAATTCTAGTAGTCAAATCATAACCGGCCGTAGGGATGATTTCCCCAGGGCTACCACCCCATCTGTCCACCTGCAGCCCAAGCTCCATCGCTATATTGTTAAAGAACGACCAAATAAGATCATTCCCGGTTTCCAGTAATATCTGGTACCCTTTTTCCTTAATGGCATCCTTGTCTACTTGACTAATTAGATTTCGCGTGTAAAATATGGGTATATCTTCAATGAAAGAAACCTCATGAATCTTCACGGGAGGTTTAAAGGACAAATCACCAGTTATAAACATATTTTCAATCTTTCGTTCCACACCCATGGGTAAATTGGCACCTTTTTTGCCTATTAAATGTATATGAACCTCACTTGGGTCATCTTCTCCACATTCGATATGAATACCGCCCCTCAACCCCAGATAGCGTACCGCATACCTTGCAACAGGTGTTATAACACTTCCTATATCGATCACTTCTATCCCTGTAGCTAATGCCCCCCCTATTGCGCTGTATTTTAGCATCTTTGAGGCGTTATGGCTGTCTGAGCTTATTGAGATTTTGTCCCCTTCGTCCAATTCTGTACCATAGGCCGAACCTATGCGAGCAACAAACCAATTATCTATATCGGTATTTAAGTGTCCCCTGATCCCGTCTTTACCAAAAAAGGTTCTTCGCAGCCGAGTTCCCCATATTATATTATCCTTTGCAATTACCCCTTGTTCTACCACCTTGTCAGGCCAGACTTTAACATCAGGTTTTATTGTTACATCCCGGTGCAAATATGTATTTTCGCCAATAGCACTACCCTCAAAGATACTGACATTGTTATCTACCCTTATGCTGTTACATAGAATAGAGCCCCTGATCTCTACATTTCTTCCTAAGATATTGTGGTTCCATAAAACGCTTTTCTTTATACTGGAATGCCCACCTATATGATTATTCTCGCCAATCACTGTATAGGGATGTATTATTGCGCCCCCCTCAATTCTTGTATTGCGGCCGATATAACAAGGGCCTTGGACGATAGCGTCTGGGTGAATATGCACACCCTCTTCGACCCATAGATTATTTTTGTTTTTTGCTAAATCGGGGATAATGCCTACTTTTCCATCCAAAACATCAAAGTGAGATTTTAGGTAGGGGCCAATGTCGCCAATATCGCACCAATATTCTTCCGCAATATAGCCGAATATAGGTTTTTGCCTTTCTAAAATCATGGGGAACAGATCTTTACTAAAATCAAATTTTATCCCATCCTCAAAATATTCCAGTGCCCCGGGTTCCAATATATATATCCCCGTATTAATGGTGTCGCTAAAAACCTCATCCCAGCCTGGTTTTTCCAAGAATCTGGTTATCCTGCCAGCAGAGTCAGTTACAACTACTCCGTACTCTAAAGGTACTTCTTCCTTTTTTAGGATAAGGGTGGCAATGGATTTGTTATTCCTATGGAATTCTATAGCCCTTGAAAGATCTATATTAGTTAATGCATCTCCGCTGACCACCACGAAGGTCTCGTCTAAAAGACCCTTTGCATTTTTGACACTCCCGGCTGTACCCAATGGAGTTTCTTCTATGTAGTAATGCAGGTTGACACCATACTGGCTGCCATCACCAAAATACCCTTCTATCACCCCCGGAAGGTACTGCAAGGTAACCCCAATATCCTTGATGCCATATTTCTTTAAGAGTTCTATGCTATAGTGCATTACTGGCTTGTTCAGTACGGGAACCATTGGCTTTGGCTGACCGCAAGTCAGGGGTCTCAACCTTGAGCCGGCTCCCCCTGCCATTATAATCCCTTTCACGCTTATCTTTCCTTTTTTCATATTTGCAGAATAATAACTTTGCTAGATTATTATGTGTATCTCAAGCCCTGGTTATACTATTTGACGGAAATCTCGTCATCAATGCAAAACAAAAAAGCCCCTAAATCCCGATACCAGTTAGGCGCCTTAAACATTATCCATATTATCCCGCAAAATAGACTTATCATTCAGAAGCCAGTTAAAACGTCTGATTTCGTTCTGAAATTTTGGCTAAACATAGGAGAAAACTAGGTGAATAATCATACGGGTACTGTAAGCCCTACCTGCACTTAGAGCAAAGCCCATAAAATTTAACTTTATGGTTTACGACTTTAAACGAATGCTTCTTATCTATTATTCCCTCCAGTGCTCCCAGAAGATCAACTTCCACCTCACTTACACCACCGCATTTAAGGCAAATTAAATGATGGTGATCATGGTTTTCTTCCGGGTGGCTTAACTCGTACCGATTTCTACCGTCTTCAAAATTATGTTTGGATATTATCCCTAGCTCCTCAAAAAGCAGAACAGTCCTATAAACTGTTGCCAGCCCAATTTCGGGATTGGTTCTTTTAACTTCTACGTATATCTCATCTGCGCTCAAATGCTTATCCTGGTTTTTTAGCATTACTTCCAGGGTAGCCCTTCTTTGGGAAGTAAGCTTAAACCCCTGCTCTTTTAAAACTGACTTTATATTGACCATCACATCATACATAAAATCACTCTTTTTTATATATTATTTGTTCTCTCTAGTATATCATTGAATCTATCGTTCCTGCGTTTTCCAGCGAACTGCCCCCCCAAGATTAAGCGCCCCCACAAACTAGACTCTATAGGATGAATCTATGGAGATTTTCTTCCTGGACAACCTCCTTTAAGGCTTTATGAACATATTCGGCATCTATTAATATATCCCTGCCTGACAGATCCTCAGCGTTAAAAGAAATATCCTCCATAAGCTTTTCCATAACCGTATGAAGTCTCCTTGCACCTATATTTTCACTGCTTTGGTTTAAAATAAAGGAGATTCTGGCAATTTCAGAAATAGCCTCATCGCTAAAGTCCAGCTCTATCTTCTCTATCCTCATCAATTCCTTTTGCTGTTTTAGCAGGGCATTCTCCGGCTGGGTAAGGATTTGCTTAAAATCGTCCTGAGTCAGACTTTCAAGTTCTACCCTGATTGGAAAACGTCCTTGCAGTTCAGGGATGAGATCCGATACCTTAGACATATGAAAAGCACCGGCAGCGATGAATAAGATATGGTCTGTCTTTATAGGCCCATACTTTGTCATAACAGTAGTACCCTCTACAATAGGCAGTATATCCCTTTGTACCCCTTCTCTTGAAACGTCCGGGCCGCCGCTTAATTCCTTTCCTGCGATCTTATCGATTTCATCTATGAATATAATCCCATGCTGTTCAGAAGCATCTATGGCCTTTTCAATTATCTCGTCCATATCCAGAAGTCTTTGGGATTCCTCTTGTTCAAATATCCGTCTTGCCTCCCTTACAGAGGTTTTCCTTTTCTTTGTTTTCCGTGGCATTATGCTTCCAAAAATATCTTGGATCTGGATTACCATGTCCTCGTTGCCCATGCCAGGTAAAAACCCGATACCCGAGTGTTTTGAATCTTCCACTTCTATCTCTATGACCGCATCTTCCATGGCGCCCGATCTAAGCCTGGCACGCAGTTTTTCCCGGGTGTTAGACATGGATTGATCCGTTGTATTCTCATCATCGTCTTCGTTATCAGAATCCCCATCATGACCCTTTAGCAACATCCCTAATGCATTCACAGTTTTCCTTTTTTTGGTGGGCAAAAGAGTATCCAAGATTCTGTCTTCTGCTGCCAACTCCGCCTTGTCCTTTATAAAATCCATTTCCTTATTCTTTATCATGCGGATAGCCGCCTCCACAAGATCTCGTACCATAGATTCAACATCTCTTCCCACATAGCCTACCTCAGTAAACTTGGTAGCCTCTACTTTTACAAAGGGTGCTTCAACCAATCTTGCCAGCCGTCTCGCTATTTCCGTCTTACCTACACCTGTAGGACCCATCATTATAATATTCTTGGGTGTTATATCCTCCCTTATGCTTTCATCGATCATGCTCCGCCGAAATCGGTTTCTGAGAGCAACGGCTACGGATTTTTTTGCTTCGTTTTGGCCTATGATATAGCGATCCAATTGTTCAACTATTTGTTTAGGTGTTAGGTTTCCCATCAGAATTACCCCCTAGATCTCTTCAATGTAGATATTATCATTTGTATAAACACATATAGATGAAGCAATTTCTAAAGACTTTTTGACTATTTCCCGGGGTTTCATATCAGTATATTCCATCAGAGCTTTGGCGGCTGCCATGGCATAAGATCCACCCGATCCAATTGCTGCTATCTGATCGTCCGGTTCAATTACTTCACCGGTTCCGGAAATAATTAAGAGATTTTTATTATCCAGGGCTATTAACATAGCCTCTAATCTTCGAAGAACCTTGTCCGAACGCCATTCCCTGGCTAGTTCCACGGCTGCCCGTTCTAAATTACCCGAATACTGTTCCAGCTTTGATTCAAAGCGCTCACTCAGGCTGAAGGCATCGGCAACGGAACCAGCAAACCCTACAAGCACCTTGTCGTTATAAAGGCGTCTGACCTTTTTGGCTCCATGTTTCATAATAGTCTTTTCCCCAAATGTTACCTGCCCGTCGCCACCAATGGCTGCATATTCGCCCTTTCTGACGGCCAATATCGTTGTGCCTTTAAGCATATATCAATATACCTCCTCAGTCATCAGTCTTAAACAGCCTGAATCAATCATAATTATATAAATAATACCATAATACCTAATGAGACACTATACACTTTATATACCCTGGAAATTAGCAATATGGTCTATGGCTTCCAGCGCCCTTTTTGCTAATAACCTGTTTTTCTCCTGTTTATTTCTGATCTTTTGCCCTAAAGGCTGGATTATACCAAAGTTGACATTCATTGGCTGGAAATTAGCCACCGAGGGGTTTGAAATGTACTTAGATAGCGAGCCAATAGCAGTAATACTAGGAAAATCCGTTACAGGTTTTTCTAAGATAGTAGATGCCAGATGATAGCCTGCTACTAAACCACTGGCAGCTGATTCTACATACCCTTCCACCCCTGTTATTTGTCCCGCAAAATAAATTCTTTCATTATCCCGCATCTGATAAAAGGAGTTTAGCAGGCTAGGGGAGTTTATATAAGTGTTTCTATGCATAACCCCATATCGTACAAACTCGGCATTTTCCAAACCGGGAATTAAAGAAAAGACCCGCCTTTGTTCACCAAATTTTAGATTTGTTTGAAAGCCTACCATGTTATATAAAGAGGCGCTATGATTGTCCTGCCTGAGTTGCACTACTGCATAAGGTTCCTTACCGCTATGGGGGTCTATCAGCCCGACAGGTTTTAGAGGACCAAACCTGAGAGTATCTATGCCCCTCGATGCCATCACTTCAATTGGCATACAGCCCTCAAATATTCCCTTTTCAAAATCCCTTATAGACGCTCTTTCAGCATTAACCAACTCTTCCCAGAACTTGCTATAGGATTCCTTATCCATCGGACAATTTAAATAATCGTCACCCCGCCCATAGCGAGATGCTTTAAATGTCTTTGAGGTGTCTATTGAATCTACCGCCACAATTGGGGCAGCAGCATCATAAAAATAAAGATATTCCCCTTTAATGATTCCGGATATAGCTTGTAATATGCCTTGGGAGGATAAGGGACCTGTTGCAATAATTACATGACCCGATTCGGGTATCTCTGTGGCCTCACTACGATTAATAGTAATATTTCTGTGATTATCCACCATTGCTGTAACATAATCGGAAAAGGATTGACGATCTACAGCCAGGGCACCCCCTGCAGGAATTGTATGCTCATCTGCGGCCTTTATAATTAGGGAATTGAGTCTTCTCATCTCTTCCTTTAATAAGCCCACAGCGTTTTCAATCCTATTGGATCTAAAAGAATTGCTGCATACCAGTTCGGCTAAACTTGCAGTATTGTGGGCAGGAGTCATAACATTTGGTCTCATCTCGTACAAATCTACCTTGACACCACGATTGGCCAGCTGCCACGCCGCTTCACAACCAGCCAGACCACCGCCTATAATTGTTACCTTATATTCTTTCATCCAGTTGTTTTCCTTTTACCTTTACATTCATTATTAGAACAAATGATTCGTTTAATTCTACCCCTTTGGGCTTTTTCAACCATATATGATCCACAATGAGGGCAGGTCTCCTTTACAGGCCGATCCCAGGAAACAAAATCACAATTTGGATAGTTGCTGCACCCATAGAATGTCCGGCCTTTCTTTGACTTGCGAACTACTACCTTTGAACCGCATTGAGGACAATCTACACCCAGTTCTTCTACTATGGGCTTTGTGTTTCTGCATTCGGGAAAATTGGGGCATGCTAAAAATTTACCGAATCTACCCGTCTTTATTACCATATTTGCACCGCATTTATCACATATTACATCAGTTTCTTCGTCCTGTATTTCTATCTTTGGAATGTCTCCATCGGCATGTTCTAACAGTGATTTGAATGAAGGGTAAAATTCTCTTATAATATCCTTCCATTCCCTTTCCCCTTCTTCCACCTTGTCCAGATCTTCTTCCATCTCTGCAGTAAATTTGTAATCTACTATCTCTGCAAAATATTGTGCAATAAGGTCGTTTACTATAAACCCCAGTTCCGTAGGAAACAAAACCCTCTTTTCTCTTTCAATATATCCCCGGGAAGTTATAGTATATATGGTTGGCGCATAGGTGCTGGGTCTACCGATCCCCATATCTTCCATAGCACGCACCAGGCTGGCCTCTGTAAAACGGGGCGGGGGCTGAGTAAAATGCTGATTTGGATCCCAATTTTTTAGATGGACTTCCTCTCCAGTTTCCAGAATAGGTAAATTTATATCCTTTTCTTCTTTACCGTCATCCCTGCTTTCTTCATAAACTATGGTAAAACCTTGAAATATCTTTCGTGATCCGCTGGCTCTGAATATATAATTCTTAGCCTTTATATTCACTGTCATGGTCTCAAAAACGGCGGGCGTCATTTGGCTGGCTAAGAACCTTTCGTAAATAAGCCTGTATAACCTATATTGATCCCTTTTTAACGAATCCTTTACTGTACCTGGCTCCCATAGAACCATAGTAGGCCTGATGGCCTCATGGGCATCCTGGGCACCTTTCTTGCTTTTGAAAAAATTAGGTTTTATTGGTGCATACTCTTTACCATATTTCTCTAATATATAGTCTTTAGCCTCCTGTTGTGCACCTGAAGATATCCTGGTGGAGTCCGTCCTTATATAGGTCACCAGGCCAATAGTACCTTGCCCCTTTATATCGATCCCCTCATATAATTGCTGTGCTAAAAGCATAGTTTTTTGTGCAGTAAACCCAAGCTTTCTGGATGCCTCCTGTTGGAGGGTGCTTGTAGTGAAAGGCGGCGATGGATTTCGCCTTTTTTTGCCCTTCTTAACTTCATCCACTGTATACCTTATACCTTTAAGATCTTCTATTATAGCATCGACCTGATCCTTATCCTTAAGCTGATGCTTTTTACCATCTTTCGAATGAAAGACTGCCTCAAAGGTCTGTTTTTTACCTTCTTTATTAAACATCCCTGTCAGGGACCAATATTCTTCGGGCACGAAAGCTTGTATTTCTCTTTCCCTGTCACAGATCATTTTAGCTGCCACAGATTGTACCCGCCCTGCGCTTAGCCCTTTGCGTACTTTCCTCCATAATAAGGGACTTATCTGATATCCTACTATACGATCTAATACCCTTCTGGCTTGCTGGGCATCAACCAGATCTCTATTGATAGGCCTGGGTTCCTTAATTGCTTGCTTAACTGCAGTCCCGGTAATTTCGTTGAACTCTATCCTGCAGGGGCTGCCCTCTTTCATCTTAAGTATATGGGCTAAATGCCAAGAAATAGCCTCTCCCTCCCTGTCAGGATCGGTAGCCAGGAATACTTTATCTGATTTTTCAGCCTCCTTCCTTAGCTTTTTGAGTATTTCTCCTTTTCCTCTAATAGTTATATATTTTGGTTCAAAGTCATTTTCGGTATCTACACCCAGGCGGCTCTTTGGCAGATCCCGTACATGCCCCATAGATGCTTCTACCTTATATCCTCTTCCTAATAATCTTTTTATCGTCCTCGCCTTTGCAGGTGATTCTACAATCACCAGTTTTTGCCCCATTCTTTACCTCCATCTTATTAAGCATCCCAAGTTTTAATAAATATTTTACCTGGCATTTGTTTAACTATACCTTTAACTTCTAACATTGTTAGAACGGAATTTAACTTCTGTATATCCATTTTAGTGTCCTTTGATAGCTCCTCTATATGCCGTTCTCCTTCTTGCAGTGCATTATACACCTGGGTTTCAAAAAAATCAAGCTGGACAGAAATGGCATTATCCTGGCCTTTTTGACGCTCAATCCCAAAATCTTCGAGAACATCCCAAACGTCTGTTACTAATTTTGCGCCTTCTTTAAGAAGCTTGTTTGTTCCTGCGCTTTGATCTATACTTATATTCCCCGGCAGTGCATATACCTCTCTTCCTTGTTCAAGGGCAAAATCCACTGTAATAAGGGAACCACTTTTCAGTCCTGCCTCGATAACCATTGTACCATTAGTCATACCGCTGATTATACGATTTCTGGCAGGAAAATTCCCAGCCAGAGGTGATGTTCCCGGTGGATATTCCGTTAGAATCGTACCCTCCTCTTCCATTATTTTAAACAATTTTTTGTTTTCCGGTGGATATACCCTATCAATACCGCAACCCAGGACACCTACTGTTGCCCCTCCTGCTCTTAATGCCCCAAAATGAGCCATTGCGTCTATCCCTCTTGCCAAACCGCTAACCACAATAATACCTGCTTTAGCAAGCTCGTAACCAAATCTCTCCGCCATTTGCCGCCCATACCCGGTAGATCTCCTCGAGCCAACTATGGATATACCAAAATAATTGTCTTGAACTCTTCTTCCCTTACAATATAGGATTGGCGGAGGGTCATATATCTGGCTTAGAAGATAGGGATATTCCTGATCCAGCAGGGTAATAATTCTATATTGCGACGAGCGCAGACTCTCGTATATCTTGTCCAGTATTTTATCCTGTCTTTGATTTATTATATCTGAAACAACATTCTTCCCTAAAACTGGGGATAGACTGAATAACTCTTCACTAGCGGCATCCCATACTTTAATTGGATCCCCAAACCGTTCTAACAATAGGTGAAAACGTTTAGCACCTATTCCCGGGATTTGTGAAAGCCAAACCCAGTATACTTTTTTGTCGCAGTTATCCATCGTCCAGTCCTCCCTGCTTTTTATCAAAAACTACTGTGTATCTGTTGCTCCCTATATCCAATACTGCCTGTCCATGCTCCTGTATTGTATAGCCTCGGCCAAATGATAAGTTTCTATATTTGTTGAGCCCTCCAGGTCTGCTATAGTCCGTGAAACCTTTAAAATCCTGTCATATGCCCTTGCACTTAATTTTAATGATGCGAAGGCTTTTCCCATAAGATCTTTACCGGCACTGTCTATAGGACAAAATTTTCGTATTTGTCTGGAACCCAGCTGGGCATTATAATAAATGTTCTCTTTTGTGTAACGCATGACCTGTTTTTCCCTAGCTCTATTTACCCTGTTTCTTATTTCCTTTGAAGACTCGTTCTTTTCATTGCCTGTAATCTTTTTAAAGGACAAAGAAGGCACTTCTACATGTATATCAAACCTGTCCAAAAGGGGGCCTGAAATCTTACTTAGATATCTTTTTATTTGCATTGGGGTACAGGTGCATTCTTGGGCATTTTCTCCCGTTTCACCAAAATGTCCGCAGCTACAAGGGTTCATGCTTCCTACTAACATAAACTTGCTAGGGAATGTCGCCGAACCTTGAGCCCTGGATATGGTTATTTCGCCGTCCTCTAAGGGCTGTCTTAAGACTTCTAGAATATCCTTTCTGAATTCCGGCAGTTCATCCAAGAAGAGAACACCGTGATGTGCTAAACTTATCTGACCGGGTACGGGTATCCTGCCTCCACCTACCAATGCTGAACCTGAAATCGTATGATGGGGTGACATAAAGGGACGCTGCTTTATAATACCATCCCCACCTTTAAGCAGACCCGCTGCGCTGTAAATTCTAGTAATCTCCAGAGCTTCATTGTATGTTAAGTCTGGTAGAATTGAAGGCAATCTCCTAGCCAACATAGTTTTCCCAGAACCGGGAGGGCCAATCATAATTACGTTATGACCCCCTGCGGCGGCAATTTCTAGAGCCCTTTTTACACTTTCCTGACCCTTGACCTCACTAAAATCGTCAGCAAATGTTGCTTCAAAGCCCATATCAAAAATATTTGCGCTTTTAAAAGACACCAAGCACGATTCACCTTTTAAACAAGAAACTAATTCCCTTAATGTTTCAAAAGAATAGATGTCCATTCCTGAAACATTACTGGCCTCCATAGCATTGGATTTTGGGAGGACTACCTTTTTGTGCAGTTCCCTTACTGATAGAAGCATTGGAAGTACTCCGTTTATGGGTCTTAAAGTCCCGTCTAACGATAGTTCACCCAAATATAAAGGATCAAAATCTTTATCTATTTGAATTTGGTCAGTGGCAGCAAGGATGCCCATTGCTATAGCCAAATCAAAGGCCGGACCTTCTTTTTTGGTGTCAGCTGGCGCCAAGTTCACTGTTATACGCTTTACAGGAAATTCAAAACCACTGTTCTTAATAGCTGCCCTTACCCTTTCTTTAGATTCCCTTACGGATAGGTCTGGTAAACCTACAATATCAAATACCGGAAGCCCATTTGTAATATCCACCTCTACGTCTACTGTATATCCATCAATACCAAAAATCCCCGCACTTTTGACCTTAGCTAGCATCTATGTCCTCCTTCATTGACTAACCCAGCAGAAATTAAGTATCATATATTGCGACCAACTTCTATATAAATACAGTATTCTACAATAATCTAGAAAATCCTCCCACCAAAAATTCACTTAGACCCTTTCTTGACAATAGATGAATTCTTCCGTATTATTAGGATGTTCAACCTACTTTTCCTTCAAGATGGGGGCATAATTCAATGAATTATTATACAAAAGAAACTAATTTCTACGGTAATTTATCTCCTGAAAAGCTCATAGAACGTTACGGGAGCCCGTTGTATGTATATAATGAATCAATTCTGAGGGAACGATGCAAGGAGTTGACCTCCTTTGTCAGTTACCCTGATTTTAAAGTTAATTATTCCTGCAAGGCGAATTCCAACCTCTCACTTCTAAAAATTATACACCAAGAAGGTCTCCATGCCGATGCTATTTCACCGGGGGAAGTTCATGTATTATTAAAGGCAGGTTTTAAACCCAAAGAAATTTTATATATCAGCAATAATATATCAAAAGAAGAGATGGAGTACGTAATAGCGCATGGTATCCTGCTGAGTGTAGACTCTCTTTCCCAGCTTGAACAGTATGGCAGACTAAACCCTGGGGGCAATATCGCTATACGATTAAATCCTGGATTTGGCATTGGTCATCATAAAAATGTTATTACCGCTGGTGAGAATACAAAATTTGGGATAGGGTTGGAAAATATCCCCCATATAAAACAAATAGCCAAAAAGTTTAATTTAAAAATTATGGGATTGAATCAGCATCTAGGCTCCCTATTTATGAAAGGGGATATTTTCATTGAAGGCGCTAATCTTTTATTAAAGGTAGCAGATTCTTTTCCCCACTTAGATTTTGTTGATATAGGCGGCGGATTCGGGATTCCATATCAAAAGCAGGATAATGAGCCCAGATTGGAATTGATAGAGTTTGGTAATAAGCTTTCCGAAATGCTAACTAAATGGGCTCAAGATTATGGTAAGAATGTAAAGGTAATGATTGAGCCAGGCCGCTATATAGTTGCAGAATGCGGTGTGTTATTAGGCAGCGTTCATAATATAAAGCAAAACCATAGCACTCGCTATATAGGAACCGATTTAGGCTTTAATGTGCTGGCCAGGCCTATGCTTTATGATTCCCACCATGACATTGAAATCTATAAGAACCCCCCCTCCTGCAAATTCGATCCCCATGAGAAGGTCACTGTAGTTGGTAATATCTGCGAGAGTGGGGATATCATAGCCAAAGAAAGGCTTCTTCCAAAAGTTGATGAGGGGGATATTATAGGCATAATGGACGCTGGTGCATATGGGTACTCTATGTCCTCTAACTATAATAATCGTTTAAGGCCTGCAGAAATATTAATTGATTTAGAGGGTAAAGATAGGCTTATTAGACGGAGGGAGACCTTGGAAGATCTGATGAACTGTTTCAACTAACAATGTCTTTCTCCTTTGCGCCCCAATATTTCCATTTAAAAGCATCTTTTCTGTGGTATAATAGTTGAAACAGGGAAAGAACAGCATTTAGTAAATTACTTAAATATTGATTTCAGACCGTTTCAATCATAGGTTCGTAATCTATAATCATTATCAAAGGAGGCTTAATATGGAACCAATAATAATCACAGATTCATGTTGTGATCTCCCAATAGAATATGTAAAAGAACGTAATTTGCCCATTGTTAGCCTTACCTTTAGTTTTAAGGGTGAGGAACTCAAGGACGATTTAGGTCAATCATTATCACACTCCAGTTTCTATGATGCAGTGAGAGAAGGTGAAACGCCTACCACTTCACAAATAAATTCCCAAACTTATATTGATTTTTTTGAGGAATATGTGAAAGAAGGCAAGCCAATCATTTACATGTGCTTTTCATCGGCTCTCAGCGGTAGCTACAATAGCGCGCTTTTGGCCAAGGAAACATTGTTAGAAAAATACCCGGAAGCGATCCTTACTATTGTAGATACCCGCTGTGCTTCTTTGGGTCAAGGATTATTAATCCATCATGCTCTAAACCTTAGGGATGAGGGGGCAGATCACGATACAATTGTCAGCTGGATCCATGACAATCAATTAAAATTGGCCCATTGGTTCACGGTAGACGATTTAGGGCACTTAAAAAGAGGCGGAAGGCTATCTGGAACCGCCGCTTTTATCGGTAGTATTTTAAATATTAAACCTGTTCTTCATGTTGACGACGAAGGCCGGTTGATTCCTGTTGCCAAGGTCAAAGGAAGGAAAAAATCCCTTAGAGCTCTCGTGGAAAAGATGCAAGAAACAGCAGTTGACCCGGCAAAACAGACTATCTTTATAAGCCATGGAGACTCCTTAGACGATGCCTATTATCTGGCTGATATGATTAGAAAAGAATTTGGAACAAAGGACATTCTAATTAATCATGTAGGTCCGGTTATAGGCTCCCATGCAGGTCCCGGGGTAATAGCCTTATTTTTCATGGCCTCCCATAGGTGATATTGGTTTCACATAAACATAGTACAAAAGGCGATCCATTCATTATTGCGGATCGCCTTCTTCATTATTATAATTGTCAATTATACTATAAACTTTTAACGAAGTTTCTGCCGTACTCCCTGCAACGGTCTAGGGCTGCTTCATCGGGGTTCCACATTTCTCTAATCCCATCGGCGACTATCTCAAAGCCTGCCTTATCTAAATGTTCTGTCAATACTTTCACGCTCTCGCCGCTCCAACCATAAGTCCCAAAAGCAGCTGCTTTCTTATTTTTAAATTTCAAGCCTCTCATCAAATCCACCGTAGCCGCCATAGAGGTGAGAATGCTACCATTGATGGTTGGCGAGCCAAGCAAAACAGCCTTTGATTTAAAAACCTCTGTCATAACGTCATTTTTATCAGTCTTTGACATATTATAAAGTTTTATATTGACTCCCCTATCGACATCCTTTATGCCTTGAGCAATAGCCTCAGCCATCCTTCTTGTGCCTTCCCACATCGTATCGTATATTAAAGTGATCTGGTTTTCTTGATATGCATTGGCCCAAGTTCTATATTGCTCTACAATTTGAAGGGGATCTTCCCTCCAAATAATGCCATGGCTAGTACATATCATATCTACCGGGACCTCAAGCTTTAAGACTTCATCAATCTTCCTTTCTACCAGAGGACTAAAGGGATTTAATATATTTGCATAGTATTTAATAGCCTCACTGTAGAGTTCCCCGGGATCTACCAGATCATTATACATATACTCTGAAGCATAATGCTGACCAAATGCATCGTTACTAAAAAGAATGTTGTCATTAGTCATATATGTAAACATACTATCTGGCCAATGAAGCATTCTCGCCTCAATAAAGACAAGGTCATTTTCACCTATACTGAGGGTATCCCCCGTCTTTACAGTGACGAAGTTCCAGTTCTCGTGAAAATGACCCTTCAGGGATTTTACCCCGTTGGCAGTGCAGTAAATCGGGGTATCAGGAATCTCCCTCATAAGGGCAGGTAAAGCACCGCTATGGTCAATTTCGGCATGATTGGCGATTATGTAATCAATTTCGTTAAGATCAATCTCTTTTTTCAGGTTTTTTATAAATTCTTCTGCATAGGGCTCCCAAACGGTATCAATCAGAACAGTCTTTTCGTCCCTGACTAAATAGGAATTATAGCTGGAACCTTTATCTACGGAGTATTCAAAACCATGAAAATTTCTTAATTCCCAATCAATTTTTCCAACCCAGGTTACCTTTTCATTGATAATAAAACTCATAGAACTAGCCTCCTGTTTATATTATATTTTGCTATCCTTATGTCCGCAGTATCAGAATAGCAATATAAAAAACAATTGCAGAAATTTGGAAACAACAAACATTTATTATAGATATTTCATCATTGGGTAGCGAAGTTATCAAAATATTTCTGTATCAAGACAATAGGGGTCCCTTTATCCCCGCTGCCGCTTGTTAAATCACACAAGCTTCCTAACAAGTCGGTCAATTGCCTGGGCGTTGTTCCAAGCGAAGCTGTACTATCCTCCAGCCCTTTATCCTTTGCTATTATTCTCTTCTTAATCATAGCCTCCATATCCCCTTCAGGTATATCTGCTCCCTGGCTATCAGCTAAAAACTTGAGCTTAATCTCGTTAGGCGTACCTTCAAGGCCTGGTGTATAGCCAGGCGAGACGACGGGATCGGCCAACTCCCATATCCTGCCTCTAGGGTCTTTAAATGCACCATCACCGTAAACCATGACTTCAATATCTTTTCCTGTCTTTAACTTTAAAATCTTTTGAATATCCATTACTACCTTTTTACAATCTCTGGGAAATAATTTGATGCTGGTTTCAGTAGCCATGTTTGAACCCAGTAGCCCGTATTCTCTGTTATAACCGCTTCCATCAATAGGCTCTGTCATAATGTCTTCTAAGCATAAAACCTTCTCAGCCCCCGCATTTATTAAGATATTTTTCGTCTTATGCCTCTCATGTACATTAGCCACTAGCATCTGCTTTGTATATTTTAGAGCCGTCTCTGGATTGTTTGACAAGAATATCTCTATATTGTTGTTGATACCAAGCCCCTTATAAAGATCTACATAATCAATACCTGTGAAGGGATGAGGCACATAATCGCCAAATAGTTCTCTATACTTTTCTTCTGTAAGAAAGTCAGTGTAGGGGTTGATGCCTTTCTCGTACATTTCCTCTGCAACCATAAGACTGTTCCCAAGCTCGTCTGATGGATAATTAAGAAAAACATAGATCTGTTTCCCTGTCATTGCTATAGCCTTTAGAATTTGGGAAAATCTATTTCTACTCAATATGGGATACAAAAGGCCAATATCCCCACTGAACAGCCTGTCTATATCCGTCGCAACATCTTCAATTGATACAAAATTGCCTTGAGCCCTTGCTATAAATGATTCGGTAATACCTAATACATCTCTGTCATGAAGGCTGAAATTTTCACTTTCTGCAGAAATCAGAAGGGAATCCACTACAACATTAACTACATCGTCCCCTTCTTTAATTATGGGAGCCCTAATACCCCTGACTGTAGTACCCACTGTCCGCTTCATCTATTACCCACCCTTTAAATTGATAATACAATAATCAAAATCAAAGTGGCCCTACCGTCAAAAAATAAAACCTAAAACAGTATTCACCTAGTTAAACTGGAGCATAGCACAACCAGGCCGGCCTCTTAGATTATACCATAACGCATAAAAACTGTATAGACAATCCAGAATCCGGCCTTAACTGTGGTATGGATTATATCAGTAAAATGATTTTACTATTTATTACTGCCCTTTTTTACCCATGATGCCACTTCTACTGTTCTCTTTGCCTGGTGCATAACTGCATTTTTTACATCTTCAACCATCCCATCCTTACCATCATAAGTAACGCTGGTGCCATAGGGGTTACCCCCGGCAGCAAATATAGATTCATCAGTATAACCAGGAGGTACTATGATTGCGCCCCAATGCATCATTGTGATGTAAGTGGCTAGTATCGTTGCTTCTTGGCCGCCATGAGGATTGCCAGCGGAAGACATAGCGCTTACCACCTTATTTCCCAGCTTACCCTGGGACCACAACCCGCCCTGTATATCCATAAACTGTTTCATTTGGGATGCGACATTTCCATATCGGGTAGGTGAACTGAATATAATGGCATCTGCCCAATCTAAATCATCCGAAGTTGCAACGGATATATCCTTTGTCTTTTCAACGTGTTTACGCCAATATGGGTTTTGATCTATAGCCGCATCGGATGCCAGCTCTTGGACTTTAAGAAGCCTGGTTTCAGTCCCAAGTTCCTCAGCCGCCTCTTGTGCCCATTTAGCCAATTGATAATTCGTTCCCGTAGAACTATAATAAATTATCGCTAATTTTACTTTGTTCATTTTAGACTCTCCTTCTTGTCTTTTTAATTCTATCCTGAAATACTAAACTAGTTTATTTTTACCCAATTTGGCAACTTCCAACCAATATATCACATTATTGGGATTATGCAATTCATTATCCTTGGTAATAAATAAAATATGATCATTTGGTAACTATAATAAAGTAGAAATGTAATAGTCTTAACTACAATCCAAGGGAGGATAAAATGCCTAAAAAAAGACATAAGATTAATGGTTCATTAGTCCCTATAGAAAACCACTATACAGCTGCGTGGTCCAATACTGAAGGAATAAAGAGCGAATCTAAAGTTAGTATCCCCGCTGAAGTCCAGGTTAAAAATGCAAAAGAATATGTAGATACCAACCAAAAATAGAATGAGGGTAAAAATAACCCTCATTCTTATTTATGTGTGCCCGGCATGGGCGGTAACTTGGCGGTGAAAGTCCGCTGTGGGCATGGTAGTGGGAACCACTAGCCGAAGGTAAGGGTGTCCACCGTGAGGTGGAATCTGAAGGAAGCCCTAGGCAAAG
>JAAYSJ010000100.1 GCA_012518395.1 Clostridiales bacterium | reverse complement strand
TAGTAAATTCTGAAAGCTCTGTTTGAGCATCCATCTTCACCAGAGACAATAGATCCGTTATGATATTATTTAGCCTATCAATCTCTTTATTTATATCGTTTAAGAACTCGATATATACGTCGGGCACTTCCCCGCCCATGTGTATAAGGGATTCTGCCAGAACCTTAATAGCACTCAGGGGGGTCTTTAATTCGTGAGAGGCGTTGGATACAAACTCGTTCCTTGCCCTATCAAGGTTTTCAAGTTTTTCACTCATATTATTAAAGGCATCACCCAATTCTTTAAATTCGCCCCCGCCTCTAACTTTCACTCGTTGCCCCAAATGGCCCTGTCCCATCTTACGTATTACATCGGTAAGAGATTTTATTGGTCTGGCGATATAAGCACTGAGACCAAAGCTTGTCAATATTACCGACAAGATAATTATCAGAGAAGACCTGTATAACATATTCCTTATTGCCTGCAAGATTGTCCCTATATCCTCAAGGGAGGTGGATAGAATGACAGCACCTATAATCTTTTGGCTCTCATAAGTAATAGGGGAAAATGAATACATGACCCATTTCTCTTGTGACGACCCATTTTCTATAAATAGGGATGTAGGGGTAACGTCTTTCCCTGCAAGAACATCTTCAATTATTGGATATTCATTTTTTAGGTTCCTTCTTAAAAAGCCGGATTCACTGAGGTCATTATAGGAATCAAAGTCTACAACCCCATTTGAATCCAGAATCAAAACCCTTGTTGGCTGACCACCCTCACGATATGTTATATCTTCGCTTATCTCTTCGATGTCGAATATGACACCGGACTTGATATCAGTATCAGGGCTGGAATACCTTTTGGCAATGACCTGTGCGGTCTGAACGGCATATGCCTTAAATCGCTCCTGTTTTTCATGTACCTGCCGATTTTCGAATATCCTGAGAATAGTTAAGTTAGTTACTGCAAAGCCTACCCCTATGAGGATGAGGTAGGCGAAAGCTATCCTCCAGCGCAGGCTGGTAAAGAACCTTTTATTTATCGACAAAGTAATATCCCACTCCCCATTTGGTATAGATAAACTCGGGCTGGCTAGGATTTGATTCGATTTTTTCTCTCAGCCTGCGTATATGAACGTCCACAGTACGCAAATCACCAAGATAATCGTACTTCCACACGGTTTCCAATAAATTTTCCCTGCTGTAGACCTTTCCGGGATTAGTTGCGAATAATTGCAATAGGTCAAATTCCTTTGCTGTCAGATTCACATCCTTTCCGTCTATAACTACATTTCGGTTGGCTACATTTATAGTCATATTTGAAACCTTAATAACCTGATCTTGGTTACGGGCATCTGTATGATTGGCTCGCCTGAATATGGCCTTGATCCTGGCCTTTAATTCCAAAATATTAAAGGGTTTTGTCAAATAATCATCAGCGCCATACTCAAGTCCTAAGATCTTATCCATATCCTCACCTTTAGCAGTGAGCATAAGTACAGGTGTAGTCGATTTTTCCCGAATTCTCTGGAGTACTTCAAAACCATCAAGACCCGGGAGCATAACATCCAATATGACCAAATCAAAATTGTTTGCCATGAACTTATCAACAGCCTCTTGCCCGTCATGAGCCTCTTCAATTGAATATCCGTCCTGTTCCAAACTGAACCTAAGACCTTTGATAATAGCAGGTTCGTCATCCACTACTAATAGACGTTTTTGCATGTAATGGTCCCTTCCTTTTCCGTTTATACTTTATCACGCTCTTTATATAATTCATTGAGTCAAAGGATTTCTAGATTTATTATCGACTGCGAAGACCGAAATTATCTTGATGATTGTCATCTACTATGTAGATTGAAATCATCTTGATACTACCATATAAAGCGCGCTAAATCAATTGTACCCTTATTTTATACATTTTTCACTTCAACGGTAATATTTAATTAACGCCTGGGTGCCTAAATCTCCTGACCCTTTGTCCTCTAACTGGGAATACATCCTTAAGACTTCTTCTAATACACCAAGCTTTAATCCCCTGGAATTGGCCTCTTTGGCTGCTATCTTCATATCCTTGATAAAATGCTTTATAAAGAAACCTGGTGAATAGTCACCTTGTAATATCTTTGGGGCAGCGCTATCAAGCTGTGTGCTGGCCGCAGAACCATTTTTTATAGTGTTTACCATAGTCTCAGTATCCAAGCCCACTGTTTCTGCATAAACCAATGCCTCGCATACCGCAGATATCGTACCTGCGATAGCAATTTGGTTTGCCATTTTGGTCTGTTGGCCGTTTCCAGCCTTACCGCCATATACTATGTGGCTTCCCATGGCTTCAAATATCGGCACGCATTGCTTATATATATCCTCGTCTCCCCCTACCATTATAGTTAAGCTACCGTCTCTCGCACCTATATCCCCGCCTGTTACCGGCGCATCAAGGGCATGCAATCCATTTTTCTCCGCCTCTTCGTATATTCTTATAGCCAATTCCGGGCTATTTGTGGTCATATCAATTAGGAAAGCCCCAGCCTTAGCATTTTCTAGAATCCCTCCGGGAGCAAAATATACTTCCTCTACGTCATGGGGGTAGCCCACGATCGTGATTATTACATCTTTATCCTTAACGCAAGCCCTAATAGAATCCGACCATATAGCGCCCTCTTGGATAACGTCCAACACCTTGTGCTTTGTCCTGGTATAAATATCTACTGAATAGCCTGCTTTCATTAAATTCCTTACCATGGATTTCCCCATTATTCCAACACCAATAAAGCCTATCTTCATCTGCTTTCACTCCTGTTCTTTTTAGCCCTTACCAATACTACCGAGACATCATTTACATTAGTACCCGTAGGCCCTGTTTTAATAAGGCCATCAACTTTTTCAAGGGCATGGTATGAGTCATTATTTTTTAGCACATCGTATACATCTATATTTTTTTCAGCCAACTGTACGGCTGTTTTGCCGTCTACATATCCACCAGCTGCATCTGTGGGGCCGTCCGTACCATCAGAGCCAACTGAAAAAATAGCCACATTATCAAGACCCGCTATTTCTATTGACGATGCCAAGGCCAACTCCTGATTCCGGCCACCCTTGCCTTGTCCTTGAAGGTGTACCACGGTCTCTCCCCCTGCTATAAATGCTACAGACTTATCAGTGTCTTTGTAATAGCTGGCAATTGCTCCTAAAAACCGACCTGCTTCAGCCGCTTCACAACTTAAAGAGGTAGTAAGGATAGTGGGATCATATCCTAACTCAATACATTTACCCTTTGCAGCCTGGCACAACTGGTTCACGCTTCCTGTGATCTTTGTTTTTACATTTCTAATTTCCGTGGGTGTTTCGGATTCCAGAAGCTCAATTGCTTCCTTAGATAGAGTTATTCCGTATCTATTCATGATTTCTATTGCCTGCTTAGATGTTGAAGTGTCAGGAAATGCTGGTCCTGAGGCTATCATATCTAAAGGATCCCCTATTATATCTGACAATACAATGGACAATACAGTAGCCGGTTCACACAATTGTGCAAAACGCCCGGCCTTAACCCTTGACAACCTTTTTCTAATAATATTAATTTCAACTATATTCGCACCGCTAGCTAAGAGTTGATGGTTTACGTCTGCTAATTCTTCTTCGCTTAGAACTGAATCTTCAAATAGAGCTGATCCTCCCCCTGAAACAAGAAAGATGACCTTATCTTCAGGATTAAGACCCTCTACCAGATTTATAGCTTCTCTTGTAGCATTAAAGGAATTTGAATCTGGAATGGGGTGTCCCGCCTCAAAAATTCTGATCCCCGGGATTTCTCCCATGGAATGGTCATATTTTGTTATTACTACTCCGTCTGTTATCTTCTCACCTAAGACATCCTTAGCTGTTTTTGCCATCTGCCATGAGGCCTTGCCTATTGAAACCAAAACCATTTTCCCTTTAGCCGGTGGCTCGTTTTCCAATGCTTTTCTAACGGCTGAATCGGGCAATGCAGATTCTATGGCTGAATTGATTATACCGAGTGCATCACTTTTTATATCCATCTTTAGCCCTCCTATATTATCAATATCTAAGCTAATTTTATCAAAGATGTAGGCATAAAGAAAGTAAAAAAGTTACATATTTTGTTTAATGTCTAATATCCTGAAGTTTTCCTTGAAATAAAGATATTTTTAGTATAGGATTTACCCTGGACATAGAAATTTTTAAGAATAAACGGAGGGGTTCACAGATGTTTGAAAAGCAAGGTCCCCTATCGGAAACCCTTAAGCAACAGGTCTATCAAATTATTAAGGATCAGATCTGCCAGGGAATCTACAACCCAGGGGAGTGGCTTCAAGAGAAGGAATTGGCCAATAAATTTAAAATTAGCCGTTCACCCGTGAGGGAGGCACTCCGCCAATTAGCAAGCGATGGTCTTGTTGAAGTCGTGCCTCATAAGGGGGTTTTCGTCAAGGAGGTTACTGCAAAGGATATAGAGGATATATTTGATATAAGAATGCTGTTGGAATCCTACGCAATTGAAAAGGCTCCGAAAAAGCTTGACGATGAGAAAATATTACTGTTACAGAATTGTGTTGACAGCCTTGTAACGACCCATCGGGAAGACAACCTAGCCTTATATATCGAATATGACACTATTCTACATAATATGCTCATTGATATAAGTGGAAATGAGATATTAAAAACCACCTATGAAAGGATACACTATATGATTATGCCTTTTCGTGTATATTCCCTTACTACAAAAGAGAGATTTGATGAATCGGTTATTGAACATAAAGGTATTATAGAAAATATATTTAATGGAAATATCCAGGAGTCTAAAAGATTAATGAAAATACATTTGGAGTTAGCAAAGGAAAAGCTTCAAGAGTATATTATAGGCCTTGCAGGGAACCAGGGTTAATATCAGATATAATACCTTTATCACCAAGATCTTTAAAGCCGCCAATATAATTGGCGGCTTTTGATGCTATAGGTTTCTAATCCCTTGCCTTGATTGGCCCTTTCCCCTTATCATAAGAAAATATTTACAATTGCCAAGATAATGGAACCCACGATAGGCACGGCTATAGTACCGACGGACCAGGTTTTAAGAGAGGTATTTACGGGAAGCCCGCTAAATCTTGTTACAACCCAGAAATATGAGTCGTTCAGATAGGATGGAGCCATGGCGGTGGTACAGACTGCAAGACCAGCTATAACCGGATTTATCCCTAGAGCCGGCAACATAGGCGCTAATATTGCAGAACCTGTAATCATAGCTACTGTCCCTGATCCCTGGGGGAAGCGTAAGATGGTACCCACCAATAGGGGAACAAGTATTATTGGCAGCTTAGCTGATATTATCGCCTCTGCCATGATAGTACCGGCTTCAGTCACCTTAATAACATTTCCCAAGGCACCGCCTGCTGCTGTTACGAATGCGATTAGTCCTGCATCATTTAGGGCGGCTTCCGTAATCCCAATACAATCTTCCCTTGAATGCTTTCTTGAAAGCAGATATACGGACATAAGAACTGAGATAAAAATAGCGGTAACCGGCGAACCTATTAGTGCAAAAATATATTGGGCCGTCTCGCCTACGCCTATCAGATCGGTTATAGTTTTGGAAAGGATGAGCAGTACGGGAACCAAGAGAGTTGCAAAGGAGATACCTGCCCCGGGGAGGGTTTCGTCTTTAAGCATTTCTGAGAAATCAGCACTGGTAAGGTCTTCTCCCCTATCCAATTTATCTTTTATCCTGTCTAGTACCGCCCTTTGTTCCGGGGAGAGCCTTTTCAAATCTTCCTCGTCTCTTTCGGGGATTATATCCTCATGTTTTTTTGATATCCACCTGAAAAAGAAAACTGCGAAGATAAATAACGGAATGGAAAGGGCTAAGCCTGCCAGGATGAAGAGACCAATGTCAACTCCAAAAGTACTGGCCACTGCCAGGGGCCCGGGAGTGGGGGGCACCAAAAAGTGGGTTATATATAGACCCATTCCCAACATTCCGCCGATTAATACCATTGATTTTTTCGTCAACCTTGAAAACTCCTTGGCCAAGGAAGACAGAATGACGAAACCTGAGTCACAAAATACGGGTATAGATACCAAGAACCCGGTGAGCCCTAAAACAATATCCGCACTTTTAATTCCTACAGCCTTTAGGATGGTCAGGGCCATACGCTTTGCGGCGCCGCTTTTCTCCATAAATTTTCCCATTATACAGCCAAGGCCGATGACTATGCCGATGCTGGTCATGGTATTGCCGAATCCGGTGGTTACGGCAGATATGGCTTCGCCGGCCGGCAGACCCGACAGAAGACCTATAATGAGAGCAGTTAGTATAAGCGCCGGGAAAGCCTGAATCTTCGTCTTTATCACCAGAAACATCATTATTACAATTCCAATTAATAAAGCAACAACAGGACCCATAATCAAATCCTCCAATTCATTATTATAGTTTGCTATGAAAAAGAAATTGTTTTGTATTTGTATTGTGTTCTGTCCAGTAGGTCATCCTAAGTCCTTAGATAACCGGCCCCAAGGTATGAATATCTATGCTGCCAAAATAGCCCAGGGCTTCATTTTTGGTCATCCTGCCGTCCAATGTGTCCAGCATCAGCTTAAAGGTTTCTTCTCCGACTTCTTCTATGGTTTTCTCACCTGTTAGGATACGTCCAGCGTTTATATCCATATCATGCTGCATATGTTGGAAGGTGTTGGGGTTTCCACAAATCTTTATTACAGGCATACACGGAAAACCCTGGGGTGCGCCCCTGCCCGTTGAAAACAGCATAACCTGAGCACCGGAACAGGCCATACCCGTAAGTATTTCCGGTTCACGGCCGGGAGTATCTTTTATCCACAAACCCTTTTCGGTGGATATTATATCCTGATATTCCAACACGCCTTGGATCTGGCGGGTGCCTGACTTTACTATGGCGCCCAAGGATTTCTCCTCTATTGAAGATAGTCCGCCTTCTATGTTCCCAGGGGTAGGTTGTCCCTTTCTCATATCGCTCCCAAGGGATTTTGCCCTGGCCTCCATCCTGTCTACAATTTCCAGTATTTTATCGCCTACTTCCTTATTAATGGCCCTCCTTGCCAATATATGCTCGGCTCCTATGAATTCCGTAGTTTCACCAAAAATCACAGTGCCGCCCAGATCTACCACCTTATCTGAGATGTATCCTATGACGCAATTAGAAGCCATACCCGAAGTAGCATCGGAAGCTCCGCATTTAATGGACATTATTAGATTAGAGATATCAAGAGCTTCCCTTTGAATACCCGATATTTTTTGGACTAACTTTTGGGCCAAATCCGTTCCTTCCTGAATTGCACGGCTCGTTCCGCCAAGCTCCTGGATATGAATAATCTCTACGGGTTTACCCGTAGCAGCTATGGCTTCTACCATGCGCCTATGATCCGTGCCCTCACAACCCAGGCTTACTACCAACACCGCACCCAAATTGGGACTTAGACCAAGGCCAACCAATGTATCCGTTACCCGTTCAAGATCCGGCGGCAATTGACAGCAACCCTGGTGGTGAAAGAAACCCACAGTATCCCGTACTTGGCGTACTATAGCCTGAGCTACATCGTTAGCACAAACCACGCTGGGGATTATCCCTACCAGATTCCTGGCCCCTATCTTCCCGTCAGGCCTGACATATCCCATAAATTCCATATTCTCACCCCCTTCCATTTATAAATCCCCACGTCCGCGCATACTATCTAAATTATGCACATGTACGTGATCCCCTTTTTTAATAGGTTTGCTACAAATACCGATTTCTTCGCCGTATTTTATAATCAGTGAATTTACGGCTATATCATCAATAGCTAGCTTATGGCCATAGGGTATGGGTCCGGAGACCGTGATTGGGTACCGGTTCCCTTTACTGTCCCTTACCTCCACCTGATCATTGGCCTCAATGCCATTGACAAAAACAGTGGCTACATTGTCCAAATCATTCACTTTAAGCGCGATGTTTAGAGCCATTATTCTACCCCCTTGTATAATTAACATTATATTAAGCAGTGACGGAAATCACTGCATATCTTGCAAATCTGGCAAGGGTATCAATCCCTTCCCAAGTAGAACTTAATTCTAAATATCAGACATATTCCGGCGTCACACCTTAGCCGATTTTGCCAGTTTATGTTGGCCTGAACCTTGATAGCATGTATAATATTATCCGGACTTGGAGGGTTGGTGTATCACCTCCTGGGACGGACCATAATGGGCCGATTAACCGTATTAAAGAGTATTGATCCATTCCGGTAAGATTACATGTTTTGGCTGATTGAGGCCAGCGTTTGGCTGGTTCCTCGCGTCACATGGAAGGTCGTTTGCTTACACGGGAAGGAATGGATGCTTTAAGTCCAACTATTTTCTTCGGAGGTGCAAAAGATGAATTGCAAACCTGTTGCCGGTATTGATGTGGGCAAATTCTTTAATGAAATGGCTGTTTTATCGCCATCGAACGAAGTAGTCGCCCGTATGTGAATTAACCATGATTCCAATGACGATGTTAAAAGGACGGTCAAGCTCCTAAAAAAAGTGGAAAAGGACTTTGACTCAAGGCTCCACTCAACTTATGCTAAACTTCAAGGATGTCTTTTCAGATATTTGCTCCAAGGCTGCCATTGCAGTCCTTGAGGAATATCCAACCCCTGCGGCAATGATTAAGGCCAACAGGAATAGGCTGGTTGATACCATCAAAAACTCATCCCGCAAAGATCCCGATTGGGTCGGTAAAAAGTGTCAGCTGTTAGTTTCAAAGGCAAAAGAATTTAAACCCTTAAGCCTTGATGACCCTGCAAATGTCGTTATGCTTAGGGCGTACATATCTATGGTCAAAAGCATAGGGAAGAATCTTGACAGGATCCTTGAGGCTATCCAAGAATTTATTGATAGCGATCTTGTAAAGGATACACCTACGCTATCCCAAGCCCTCGAGCTACTCCAAAGCATTCCGGGTATAGGCCTTTTGACCGCGGCCACCATCATCGCTGAAATCGGAGACTTTAGGGCTTTTACAAAACCCAAAAAGCTGGTTGCGTACTTTGGCATAGACCCATCCGTGAAGCAATCTGGGGAATTTACCGGTACCCATAACAAAATGTCTAAAAGGGGCTCTAAATTCTTAAGACGGGTACTCTATACCGCAGCCCTTGCCAATATTCGTACCAAAAGAAACGGTGAGGCCACAAACCCTGTTTTGATGGATTACTACAAGAAAAAGTCCCAGAGTAAGGCTAAGAAAGTAGCCTTGAGGGCGGTTATGCATAAGCTGGTATACATCATCTTCGCGGTATTAAGGGATGGTAAACCCTTTGCCTTGCGAAGCCCTGAAGAACATGCCATAATGCTGGCTGCCAGATCTACTGCGGCGTGATTTTATTCATGCCTGATATTTAGTTTTCAAGGTCCACTTACTTCCATAATGCCAGCTGTATTTTAGTTTTTCCTTTCAGGTGGCCTTTTGGCTATGCCCTTATTATCGCTTTTTGCAAGAGCCACCCAGTAAATCCTTCAAAAAAACTTTAATAAAACCCTTGACTTTAATTAGCTGGTCTAACTGAATATTGGATCCTTAATTAAAGCCCATGAGATGCCGATGTTTGGTTCCTGTTTATCCCATTATTCGACCAATAATATTTATTCTTTAACGGCTAGAACGGCAACCCCATCGGGGATCACCACTACCTGGGCATTCCTTCCTTTTATTTCATAAGCCATTTCCAAGGCTTCATCAAGGCTTGCAGCCGGAATCATATTTGCCTTTCTAATAATATGGTGATCCAGATATGTGCTGACTAAAATAACTTTATGTTTTTTAAGAATTCTACAAAATATTTGTACACACCACATCTCGGGTATGGTTTCTTTAGGTGGAATTTTTGAAAGGTATCTGTCTATTTCATCTACTGTTCCTGAGGTTATCAATCTTTCAAAATGGGTCCCGCCCATACCGTCAATGCAGGATGCTACCATTATTATTACCCCATCATCGCCTGCACAGGCTTCGGCTGTTGATATGGCCTTGGGTGATTGATAAAGATTTTGATCCAGAGGGTAACCCCCGTTGGAAGTAATAACTATATCCCCTTCTGTAGCAGGACATTGGGAAAGGTCTTGAATGAATTTACACCCGACCTGATGAGCCTCTTCCATATCACCGGAAAAAGCGGCTATTATTTTTTTATCACCGTCTAAGGCTACGTTTAATATAAACTGGAGATTCATTTTTCTCGCGCCGTATACCATATCTCCATGAATAGGGTTATTCTCCAGCACCCCTCCTACGGCATATGGGCTGGAAATGGCCTTGTATGAGTGATTTTCATTCACTGTCTCTTCCGAACATATTCCCGGCAATATACTTTTGCGACCCCCTGAAAACCCGGCAAAAAAATGGGGCTCTATGAATCCCTCAGCAATAAGTAAATCACACTCTGCAGCTAATCGATTTACATAGAAATCCGCACCGGAAGGCAACACGCATACATGTACAAAGTCTTCTTTTTTGAAAGCATCGTTAACAGCAATTTTTTCGTTGTCAACGATAAAGTCACCAAACATTTGTCTTTGTTCCTCTTCGGTTGTAGGTCTATGAAGACCCGTAGCGATTAAAATCGTTATATCAGCATCTGGGTTTCCCCTACGGATCTCAGTAAGTAGGATGGGAAGGGTAATTTTGCTTGGAACAGCTCTTGTATGATCGCTAGTTACTAAAAGTATTTTTTTCTTCCCCTTGGCCAGTTCACTCAGCCTCGGGGTGCCTATAGGGTTTTCCAGCGCATCAAATATAATTTCCTCCTCGGATTTTGGAGCTTTAAATTCGTGGAGCCTGGCGGTAATAACCTTTTTTAAATTCTTTGCATCGATATTAAGGTCAAGACTTGAAGTATGATATGGTATCTTTATTGTTTCCAAAATAATCACCCCTAAATTATATTGGAATATTGTATGGTGTATACATTATACAATATATTTCTATTATATAATAGGAAATTTTGTCGGTCAATAGAAATATGCTTTGAGTTTCCGCAAAATGTAGAAAGTTAAGTATAAAAACAGCAGTATT
>JAAYSJ010000099.1 GCA_012518395.1 Clostridiales bacterium | reverse complement strand
TCTAATACCCTGACCCCGTCTTCCCCGGCGTTTACCATGGGCTCAATAGCCAAGGTCATACCCTCTCTTAGCCTCGGGCCTCTTCCCGGCGGGCCAAAGTTGGGTATTTGGGGATCCTCATGCATCTTCTGGCCTATTCCATGGCCTACTAATGCCTTTACCACAGAACATCCATTCCCCTCGACATAGCTTTGAATCCCATGGGATATATCAGACAAGCGATGACTTTCTGTAGCAAATTCCAACCCTTTATAAAAGGAGTTCTTGGTTATCCCTATCAGCCTTTCCGCTTCCGGAGATATTTCTCCTACCGGATAAGTCCTGGCTGCGTCACCGCAGTATCCGCGGTAAAATGCACCTATATCAATGCTTATAATATCCCCCTCATGAAGGGTTGTATCTCCCGGTATACCATGGACCACCTGATTATTAAGGGATGCACAGATACTTGCCGGGAAACCTTGATATCCCTTAAATGCCGGAGTGGCATCCTGACTAAGTATATAATTCTCAGCCCTTTTGTCAAGTTCTTCAGTGGTTATACCAGGAGCTATGGCATCTTTCACTGTTCGTAGTGCACCGGCTACTATCCTGCCGGCCTCTTTCATGATCTGAATTTCCTGTTTTGATTTTAAAATAATCAATTAAAACTCCTACTTTAAAAATCCTTTATAGTGTCTCATTAGCATCTGAGCTTCCAGTTGTTTTGATGTCTCCAGAGCCACACTCACCAAGATCAATATACTTGTTCCCTGAAGGTACATGGGAATCTTGGTAAAGGTGGATACAATAATAGGTATAACTGCAACGAAAGCCAGAAACAGCGAGCCTACCAGAGTAATACGGTTAGAAATCCTGATAAGGTAATCGGAGGTAGGTTTCCCCGGTCTTATCCCCTGGACAAAACCACCGTACTGCTTTAGGTTGTTTGCCACCTCAACAGGGTTGAAGGAAATCTGGGTATAAAAGAAAGTAAAGAAAATTATCAGTATAGCATAGGCAATTGCATATGCCGCGGATTTTTGGCTGAAATAATGCCCTATAAAGGTTGCAAATCCGCTTTCCGGCAAAAAGGTGGCAATGGTCTGAGGCAATGACAACAAAGACACCGCGAAAATTATGGGCAATACCCCTGAAGAATTTACTTTCATAGGTATGTGGGTGCTTTGACCGCCATACATTTTTCTGCCTACCACCCGTTTTGCGTATTGCACGGGTATCCTTCTCTGACCCATATCAATGAATATAACGCCGGCGATCAATGCCAGCAAGAATATAAAGACCAAAGGTAATGACCAGAAACTCAGGGTTTTAGTAACAAACACCATATTCCAAAGATCTATACCTGCTATAGGTATCCTGGATACTATACTTACAAATATAATAAGGGATATGCCGTTTCCGATACCTCTTTCGGTAATAAGTTCCCCAAGCCACATCAAAAAGGCTGTACCAGCAGTCAGGGTCAATGCAACTACCGGGAATGCCCACCAGGCATTAACGGTCAATGCGCCACGGGCTAATCCATAGGTAATACCTGCAGATTGTACAAAAGCCAGGGCTATAGTCAAATAACGGCTGTATTGGTTGATCTTCTTCTGGCCTTCTTCTCCCTCTTTAGCTAACTGCTCTAAGCTGGGTATGGCCACCTGCAAAAGCTGCATGATAATAGAGGAGTTGATATATGGGGTTATACCCATGGCGAAAATCGTATAATTCCCGAGGGCTCCCCCGGAAATCATGTCCAGAAGCCCTAAAAGATTGTCTTCCCCTATCTGCGCCTTGAAAATGCTGCTATTGATAAAAGGTACAGGGATAAAAGAACCTATCCTGTATACAAGCAGCATCAAAAGGGTAAAAATGATTTTCCTCTTAATCTCTTCAACTCTCCAGGCATTACGCAAGGTGTCCAACATTTTATATCACCTCTGCCTTTCCTCCGGCAGCCTCTATTTTTTCTTGTGCCGCCTTACTGAACTTATGGGCTCTTATGGTAAGTCCTATATTCAACTCACCGTTGCCCAGTATCTTTGTTCCATCATTTAGCCTGCTTATAATTCCCTTTTCCTTTAAAAGCTCCGGCGTAACAACGGTTTCAGGCTCAAACACGTTTAATTGGTTAATATTTACTTCATTGTATACCTTGGCAAAAATATTGGTAAAACCTCTTTTTGGAAGTCTCCTGGTCAAGGGCATCTGACCACCCTCGAATCCGGGACGAACGCCTCCGCCGCTCCTGGATTTCTGCCCTTTATGGCCACGGCCTGAAGTCTTACCAAGACCTGAGCCGGGACCTCTCCCTTTTCTTTTTAACTTTTTAACAGAACCTTCTGCTGGGCTCAATTGGTTTAGCTTCAATGCATTCACCTCCCTTTAAGCATCAATTTCTGAAACTGTCACCAGATGTTTTACTTTATCGATCATTCCCCTAGTAGCCGGGGAATCGTCGTGGATCTTCTCGCTTCTTATCTTATTAAGACCCAGGGCCTTCATGGTTGCAATCTGATCCTTCTTGCAGCCTATGGTGCTTCGCACCTGGGTAACCTTTAGTTTAGCCACAGGCTTCGCCTCCCTATCCTAAGATATCTTCAACAGCCTTGCCACGAAGTCTTGCCACGTCCTCAACTGTCTTGAGTCTTGACAACCCTTCAATGGTGGCATTTGCCATATTCCTCGGGTTATTGGAACCTAGAGATTTAGTTAAGATATCCCTGATCCCCGCCAATTCCAAAACCGCACGTACAGGCCCGCCTGCAATAACCCCAACACCTTCTTTGGCCGGTAGCATAAGCACGCTGCCGCTGCCAAACTTTCCTTTGATTTCATGGGGTATTGTCGTATTGACAATAGGCACCTTAATAATATGCTTTTTGGCATCTTCGATACCCTTCTTTATGGCATCAGGAATCTCAGTGGCTTTACCCGTTCCCACGCCTACATGGCCGTTTTCGTCCCCTACAACAACTACTGTATTAAAGCGGAAATTTCTGCCGCCTTTTACGACCTTGGCAACACGGTTGATGGTAACAACTTTTTCCTTCAGGTCAAGTGTGCCGGCATCAATTCTTTCCATCTGCTTCCCTCCTCAAAACTTCAGTCCAGCCTCACGCGCGCCGGCTGCTACTTCTGATATTCTTCCGTGATAGATGTAACCGCCCCGGTCAAAAACAACTTCCTCTATACCCTTGTCCAGGGCCTTTCGCCCTGCCAATTTCCCGACCATCCTGGCGATTTCCTTCTTTGTCTTGTCGGAAACACTCTTTATTTCCGGGTCAAGGCTGGAAGCTGATACCAGGGTATGTCCTGCTACATCGTCAATAAATTGTACATAAATATTATTTAAACTTCTAAAAACGTTTAATCTGGGCATTTCCGCAGTTCCGGATATCTTTTTCCTCACCCTGGCATGGCGTACTTTACGCGCTGCATTTTTGTCCTTAATTTTAAGCACCCTGTTTCACTCCTTCCCGGTTTAGGCTCCCGTCTTTCCTTCTTTTCGGATTATTCTCTCATTCTCATACTTGATCCCCTTGCCCTTATATGGCTCCGGGGGTCTTGTTGCCCTAATTTTTGCCGCCATAGCCCCTACCTTCTGCTTGTCGGCACCCTTGACAATAATTTTGTTGGGCGCAGGAACTTCAAATTCCACGCCATCGGCTTCTGCTATCTCTACCGGATGGGAATATCCTACAGTCAGAACCAATTTATTGCCCTGTTTTTGGGCTCTATATCCGACACCGTTTATATCCAAATTCTTTTGAAAGCCATTAGAAACGCCCTCTACCATATTGGCGATCAAGGATCTGGAAAGCCCGTGAAGGGATCTTTGAAACTTGGCATCAGATGATCTCTCTAAGTTTAAAATACCGTCTTCCATTTTGACACTTATATCCCTGTGGATGGACTGTGACAATTCACCCTTGGCACCTTTTACAGTGACCAGGTTATTCTCATCCACGGTTACAGTCACACCTTTTGGAATATCTATAGGAAGATAACCAATTCGCGACATCCTGTACAACTCCTTTCACTGCTGGAAGTTGGATGTTGGAGGTTGGAGGTTGGAATCCAAGTTCCAATCTTTAGTCCCCATTTCTAATATCTAATTTCTAACTTCCAACTTTTAACCCAAAACTTCCATTCTTAGCTACTCTTTTAGAAACTTGATGTTAGACGTTAAAGATTGCATATTCCGTTTTATAGATCAGTTTTCTAACCTCTAACTTCTAACTTCCAACTTCTAACTACCAGATATAGCAGAGCACTTCCCCGCCTATTCCTTCTTCCCTGGCCTTCTTATCGGTTATAACGCCTTTTGAAGTGGAAAGGATGGCAATACCCAAACCCTTTAACACCTTGGGAACCTGATCCTTTCTCGCGTATACCCTAAGACCTGGTTTACTTATTCTCTTAAGTCCGGTGATAATCCTCTCACCCTGTCCACCGTACTTTAAATCTATTTTCAAAATACCCTGTTTGCCATCTTCAAAGCGAGTATATCCTCTAATATATCCCTCTTCCTGCAATATCTGGGCTATAGCACTTTTCATATTCGAAGCAGGCACATTAACACTTGCATGCTTAACGACTAAGGCATTACGAATTCGGGTTAACAAATCCGCAATGGGATCGGTCATAACCATATATTTTACCTCCTTCCGGTCTTATAAAATCTACCAGCTGGCTTTTCTAACGCCGGGAATCTGGCCTTTATAAGCAAATTCCCTAAAGCAGATACGGCATAATCCAAATTTTCTGAGATAGGCACGGGGACGGCCGCAGACATTGCATCTGTTATATTCCCTTGTGGAAAATTTGGCTTCCCGTTTTTGGCTAACTCTCATCGATTTTTTTGCCACTCGCTTTCCCTCCTTATCCTCGTTTTGCGAAAGGCATACCTAATAACCTTAAAAACTCTTTTGCTTCTTCGTCAGTATTAGCTGTTGTAACAAAATTTATATCCATTCCCCTGACCTTCTCTACCTTATCATAATTGATTTCGGGAAAGATCAGCTGCTCCCTCACTCCCAGGGAATAATTGCCCCGGCCGTCAAAGGATCTTTCGGGAACACCCCTAAAATCTCTGACTCTGGGAAGCGCAACGTTTAATAATCTATCAACAAATTCGTACATACGATCGCCCCGTAAGGTGACCTTTGTACCGATTTTCATACCTTCTCTTAGTTTAAAATTGGATACGGATCTTTTAGCCGCTATCACTACAGGCCTCTGGCCGGCAATAGTGGCTAGATCATCTACTGCGCTGTCCAGGAATTTGGGGTTTTCTTTGGCGTCCCCTACTCCCATATTTATAACTACCTTATGAAGCTTTGGTACTTCCATTTTGTTCTTATAACTGAATTTCTCCATAAGGGCAGGGATTATTTCCTGTTCATATAAATCTTTCAGCCGCGCCATTTCTATTTCCTCCCTTCCTGCATCAATCGTTAAAGGTCTCGCCGCATACCTTGCATACCCGAACCTTGGATCCGTCTTCCAAAACTTGCATTCCGACTCTGGTCTTTTTATTGCACCTCGGGCATACAGGCATGGCTTTGGATGCGTAGATGGGCCCTTCCCGGCGAATGATGCCCCCCGGGCTCTCCATCCCCCTGGGTTTTGCGTGTACGGTAACCATATTAACTTTTTCTACGATTATCCTGCCCTCTTTAGGGAAGATCCTTAGTACCTTACCCCGCTTACCCTTATCCTTGCCTGAAATAATCTCTACAGTATCTCCGCTTTTTACATGAATTTTTTTCTTAATTGCAGCCATCAAATGTCCACCTCCTCAAGTTATAGTACTTCCGGAGCGAGAGAAATAATTCTCATATATTCTTTTTCTCTCAATTCCCTGGCGACAGGCCCAAATATACGGGTACCTCTGGGCTGCCTGGCTTCATTTATAATGACGGCTGCGTTATCATCGAATCTTATATAGGAACCGTCATTACGCTGTATTCCTTTTTTGGATCGCACGATAACAGCCTGAACTATATCGCCTTTTTTAACAACGCCCCCGGGCGTTGCACTTTTCACAGAAGCAACGATTACATCACCTATATTGCCATACCTTCTGCGGGTTCCCCCCATTACCCGGATGCACATTATCTCTTTGGCCCCGGTGTTGTCGGCAACCTTCATCCGGCTCTCCTGCTGTATCATCTGCTGTACCCTCCTCTCAGCTTCCTTTGATGACTATTATTGGGCTTTTTCAATTACTTCAACTAACCGCCAGCATTTATCTTTGCTTAAGGGTCTTGTCTCCATAACCCTTACCCGATCTCCTACTCGGCATTCATTGTTCTCATCATGGGCTTTCAGCCTGGTGGTCCTTTTGATAATCTTGCCATACAATTTATGTTTGGTGCGACTTTCTACTGATACCACGATGGTCTTATCCATCTTGTCACTGACAACGATACCGGTTTGAACTTTTCTTCTGCCCCTTGTATCATCTGCCATAAAATGGCCCTCCCTTCAACTTACATCTGTGAAGAATTTAGCTCTCTCTGGCGAATGACTGTCTTTGCCCTGGCTATATTCTTCTTGACTTCTTTTATCCTCATAGGGTTTTCCAATTGACCGGTGGCTAGCTGAAAGTGAAGGTTGAAAAGCTCACTCTTAAATTCAGCTACTCTATCCTGAAGTTCCTCATCGCTAAGATCTCTGAATCTATTAGCTTTCACCGCTCTCACCACCCATTTCCTCTCGTTCAATAAATTTTGATTTCAAGGGCAACTTATGTGCTGCAAGCCTAAAGGCCTCCCTTGCTATGTCCTCGGAAACTCCGGCAATCTCAAACATTACCCTGCCGGGTTTTACTACGGCTACCCAATATTCGGGGGAGCCTTTTCCGCTGCCCATCCTTGTCTCAGCCGGTTTCTCCGTTACAGGTTTGTGGGGAAAAATCTTGATCCAGACCTTTCCGCCCCTTTTTATATAACGGGTCATGGCGATACGTGCAGCCTCGATCTGGTTGCTTGTCACCCAGCCCGGCTCTTGCGCCTGCAGGCCATACTCGCCGTAGGTGATGGTATTGCCACGGTTGGCTTTACCTTTCATCCGTCCGCGATGTACTCTGCGCCGTTTTACTCTTTTAGGCATTAACATTTTGATTTCCTCCCTCTGCCTCAGGGCGTTTCTTTACACTGGGAAGAACTTCGCCTTTATAGATCCAAACCTTTACGCCTAATTTTCCATAGGTTGTATTCGCCTCTGCAAATCCGTACTGGATATCGGCCCTTAGGGTTTGAAGGGGTATCGTCCCTTCGTGATATCTTTCCGATCTGGCGATTTCTGCGCCGTTTAAGCGTCCTGCTACCATGGTCTTGATCCCCTTGGCTCCGGCCTTCATGGCCCTTCCCATGGACTGCTTCATGGCCCTCCGATAAGATGTCCTTTTCTCTAATTGGGCAGCTATATTTTCTGCAACCAATTGAGCATCAACATCAGCATTTTTTACCTCTACTATGTTTATAAGAACGGTTTTACCGGTGAACTTCTCCAATTCCGCTTTCAGGGCATCTACCCCCGAACCGCCCCTTCCAATAACAATCCCGGGCTTAGCGGTATAGATGTTAACCTTTACTCTGTTGGCGGCACGTTCTGTTTCGATCTTTGAGATACCTGCCGCATACAGCTTTTTCTTTAGTAGCTTCCTGATATTATGGTCTTCCATCAAGGTATCGGCGAAATCCTGTTTAGAAGCAAACCATCTTGCGTCCCAATCCTTGATAACACCAACCCTTAATCCGTGCGGATTAACTTTTTGACCCACTAACATATCCCTCCTTGTTATTTCTTCTCATCTAATACGATGGTAATATGACTAGTTCTTTTCCTGATTCTGGCTGCTCTGCCATGAGCCCGGGGTCTGAACCTCTTCAGGGTCGGGCCCTGGTTGGCATAAACCTCGGCAACATATAGAATATCACGATTCATTCCCAGATTGTTTTCCGCATTGGCCGCCGCAGAGTTCAACAACTTCAGCACCGGCTCCGTCGCTGCCCTCGGGGTATTAGCTAAAATAGCCTGGGCTTCTCCCAGATCCTTATCCCGTATCAAATCGATAACGGCTTTTACCTTTCTGGAAGACATACGGATATACCTAGCAGTGGCCTTGGGACGCTTATCGTCATTTTCTCTGTGTTTTATTGCTTTTTCCTTTACCCTCGTCGCCACTTATAACTCCTCCTTTAAAAAATCCTACTTGAGCGCAGTGGACCTTTCGGTAGTACGGCTCCCATGCCCTCTGAAGGTCCTGGTGGGAGCGAATTCCCCTAATTTATGCCCTACCATCTCTTCAGTTATATATATTGGTACATGTTTTCTTCCGTCATGGACTGCTATTGTATGCCCCACCATTTCAGGATATATGGTAGATGCTCTGGACCAGGTCTTTATGACAGTTTTTTTGCCTGATTGATTCATAGCGTCTATTTTCCTCAAAAGACTTTCACTTACAAAAGGTCCTTTTCTTACTGAACGGCTCATAATGCGCCTCCTTTCACTCCCTGTTTAACAAAGGTCTCTGATTTCAATAATTTCATACTGCTGTATTAATCCACATTATATCTATAAGTCAGCCATTTCTGCGTTTTATAATATATTTATCCGACTTATTGCTTCTCTTTCTGGTCTTATAGCCCAGAGTGGGTTTACCCCAAGGTGTCACAGGGGAAGGCATACCTACGGGAGACCGTCCTTCACCACCGCCATGGGGGTGATCCACGGGATTCATTGCAGAGCCTCGTACTGAAGGTCTGAAACCCATATGGCGCTTTCTGCCGGCTTTTCCTATAGTCAGGTTCTCATGGTCTACGTTCCCTACCTGCCCAATAGTGGCCTTGCAGGTCAATAGTATGAGCCTAACCTCTCCGGAGGGAAGCCTTACATGAGCGTATCCGCCTTCTTTAGCTACAAGCTGTGCGGAATTTCCGGCTGAACGAACCAATTGCCCGCCCTTTCCGGGGGCCAGCTCTATGTTGTGGATTACAGTTCCCAACGGAATATTAGCCAAGGCAAGAGCATTGCCTGTCTTTATATCGGTCCCGGGGCCGGACATTACCATATCCCCAGCCTTTAGACCGTTAGGGGCTATGATATATCTTTTCTCACCGTCAACATAGTGAAGAAGTGCAATATTTGCGCTTCTGTTAGGATCATATTCAATCCCGGCTACCTTTGCCGGTACCCCGTCCTTGTCGCGTTTAAAATCGATTATTCTGTATTTTCTCTTGGCTCCGCCACCCCTGCGTCTGACAGTAATATGACCTTCTGAATTTCTTCCAGCTTTTCCTTTTAGGGTAACAAGCAGGCTCTTCTCTGGAGTCAGCTTGGTAATCTCATCAAAGGAAGAGACGGTCATGTGTCTTCTGGCAGGCGAGGTGGGCCTAAACTTTTTGATTGCCATTTTTTTCACTCCTTACTGTCGTTATCTTAAGCCATACCCTCGAAAAACTCTATAGTTTTACTGCCGGGTACCAATTTAACAACAGCTTTTTTAGTAGTGGGCCTGCGTCCTACGTGGACTCCCTGCCTTCTAAGCTTGCCCATCCGCCTTGAGGTGGTCACACCTTCGACTTTGACTTCGAAGATCTCCTCAATTGCTTTTTTGATCTCTGTTTTATTGGCCCGTATATCAACTATAAAGGTATATTTTCTGTCGGGAATCTGATCATAGCTTTTTTCTGTCAAAACAGGCCTGAGGATGATATCATGAGGATTTTTCATTATGCGTACACCTCCTCAACTTTTAAAACAGCGTCCTTGGTAATAATGAACTTATCATAGTTCAGTATATCTAAGACATTTAAGGTATTAACAGATGCCAACTTCACTTCCTGCAAGTTTCCTGCGGCTCGTGACAGGGTTTCGTTTCGTTCCGGCAATACTACCAGAGCTTTACCCTGAACCTCCAAATTTTTAAGAACTTTCACCATTTCCTTGGTTTTAGGCTGGGAAAGCTCTAGGGAATCCAAAACCAGTATTTCTTTACCGGCTGCCTTTGATGTCAATGCGGATTTTAAAGCCAGTCTGCGCATCTTTCTGGTTATCTTAAAACTATAATCCCTCGGTTTCGGGGCAAAAGTTACGCCGCCCTTAACCCATATAGGTGAACGGATGCTCCCATGCCGG
>JAAYSJ010000007.1 GCA_012518395.1 Clostridiales bacterium | reverse complement strand
GTAAAGCAACAGTTACAGCTTCTACCTTGAATGTGCGAAACGGCGCCGGTACCGGCAATAAGATAATCGGCAGCCTTGCCAAGGGCAAACAGGTTGATATTATAGAAAAGAAGGGCTCCTGGTACAAGATCAAATATGGCAGCGGTACAGGTTATGTCCATGGCGATTATTTAAAACTGGCATCCGGTGATAGCAGCAGAGGAGAAACTAATCGTACAGGAACGGTAAACGCTTCGGCATTGAATGTCCGTAAGGGACCGGGTACCAGCTATGCAGCCGTGGCCTTATTACCCAGAGGGGCAAAGGTCACCATTACAGGTGAGAGCGGCAGCTGGTATAAGATAAAGAGCGGTTCAACCACAGGGTATGTATCTAAAACATATATAAAATAAAAGACTTATGGTTTAGATTAGAAATAAAGAAGCTTCTGCATCTATCTAAAAACTGCAGGAGCTTTCCTTTTAAAATTTATAATGATCACTTCTTAGTAGGGATGTCCAACTTGAACCCTATTCTTTTTCGGCTTTGTTTTGTAAAAAGTCATGAAGGAGCTGGGTGTTCTTTTCCATATCGGCTACATACACAGCCATGCCCCTGATAGTTTGCCCCTTATAGGTATCTTTTGCAGGCACCCTGTATTGATAGATATTTCTATCCTTTATTCCTAGTACAGAAGCACCTAGGGAGATCATATCAGTAGTGGATATATTAGTGTTTACATAGGGAACCATGGCAGCCACTAAATCAGGAAGCTTTAGAGGGCTTATAGATTTCATCTTGGAGAATATCTGTATCATTACCTTCCTTTGCCTTTCAGTACGTTCAGAATCCCCGTCTCCTACTTTTCTGATTCTGGAATAAGCAACAGCCTGTTTTCCGTCCAGAGTTTGTAGCCCCGGCTCTGTTAGATGGGGTGACTTTCTCCCACTTTTATCAAGCTTGTTAAGCTCGTCCAAAACCTTATTAAAATGGTTGACCTCTTTTTTCTTTATATCAATTTCTACCCCGTCTATGGCATTGATGATCCCTTCCAGGCCAAAAAAGTCGACGGTTACATACCTTGTAAGGTTGAGATTCAAGTTTTGGTTGATAGTCTGAAGAGCTAATTTTGGACCACCGAAGGAAAAAGCTGCGTTTATTCTGTTATCCTGCCGTCCCGGTATTGAAACATATAGATCCCTCATAATTGAGGACAGCTTTAGTTGACCATTCTTTGTGTCTAGGGATGCTATCATTATAGCATCAGAACGACCATGTTCTTTTTGGTTGCGTCTATCCGAACCCAATAGCAGAATATTTATAACTCCGGTTTCCTTTTCACTGGGGGCTTCTTCAGATATACCAAAATCTTCGGTATCCCCGTCTGCTTCCCAAAATTCAGGTTCTTCTGCCATCAAACCCTGGGCGTTGGTTATGGCGCCGATAAGCTTGAAGATGTAACCGCCTGCACCTATTAAGATAACTAAAAATACAGCCAGCACCCCTAATAATATCTTTTTCATAATGATTCCCCCATCAAACAACCCTATTATAGTTTATAAAATAGTATATATTTTCTATAGAATGCGACCTGCACACTTAGTACATTATTCTACAAAAAACCGTTGCCGTCAATAGAATTAGAAAAATCTGAAAACTGATGGGGAAAACATTTATTCTTTTTGAGATAACCATATAATAGGAATATAGGCTAACAGGTCAGTATAAAGATGTTTTATAGCCCTATACAAGGGTATAATTAACTTAATCGCCTATTTTAATTAGACTAGGGAAGGAGTAACAGATGGATTATTTCATGCGTACTATAATGGTATTTTTGGAGGGTTTAGCCTCTTTTCTGTCTCCCTGCGTATTGCCTTTAATCCCTGCATATTTTACCTATATGACTGGACAGTCTATAGAGATAATGATGGAGGATAGAAAGGCTCACAGGGCTTTAATCATAAATTCTCTTGGCTTTATCCTGGGGTTTTCCCTGGTCTTTGTTTCACTTGGAATAGTAGCTACTTCAGTTGGCCAGTTCCTCCAAGCCCATAAGGATGTTATACGAAAGATCAGCGGGGTGCTAATAGTATTTTTCGGAATCTTTCATACTGGCATAATACCTATAAAATTTTTGAACCGGGAAAGAAGGTTTGATATATCTAAACGCAATCCCGGGTTTTTATCTGCATTTCTTATAGGGGTAGGATTTAGTTTCGGGTGGTCTCCTTGCATAGGGCCTATCTTGACTTCTGTATATATAATGGCCAGCCAGTCTAGTACCCTGTTAAGGGGAATAGGGCTGTTGCTGGTATACGCACTAGGGTTGGGGTTGCCTTTTTTCCTCATTGCATTAGGATTGAAATATGTTTGGAAACATTTCCGCAAGCTATATAAACATATGAATACAGTTAAAATTATCAGCGGTATTCTACTGGTGATAATCGGAGTAATGATCTATTTTAATGCCTTTTATTTTCTGACAGGGGTTTAGGGTCAACAGGAATACCCGTTATGGTAACGGCCCTTTACCCAATGATTTTTATAGAGAGGAGCCAATCATATGAAAAAAATATCGAAGTTATTACTGCTATTGTCAGGTTTGATGATATTTGCTCTGGTAATATCGGCTTGTCAAGGAGCAGGGATAGATCCCCCGCAGGAACCATCACAACAGGAGGATGGAGGATCGGCGGGTCAGGAGGCACAGCCCCCGGAGCAGGAGGGTAAAAGGCCTGCAGATCAGGGAACAGATACTGCTCCCCCTCAGGATAATGAATCATCAGGCCAGGATGGCCAGAACAATTCCAATGAGAGTATCGTAGATAAAAGTAAAATCAATATTACTTTGGAAAAGAACGTGGATTACGTAGGAGTCGGTAAACCCATAAAGGACTTTGAGTTGGAAGACCTCAATGGCGATAAGGTTAGATTATCCGATTATAAGGGGCAGATCGTGTTTCTAAATTTTTGGGCTACCTGGTGCCCGCCTTGCAAGCTGGAGATGCCTGATATGGAAGCCATTCATAAGAAATATGGGGATAAGGGCGTTAAGATGTTAGGTGTCAGTTCCACAGAGCTGGAGCTGCGGGGAGGATCCGACAGTGAAAAGGCCAAAAAGCTGGTAAAAGAATTTATAGAATCAGAAGGATTTACCTTTACTATTCCCCTGGATCCGAACAATGAGGTAATTTCGGATTATAAAAAGGTTATGCCAATCACCGGTATACCTACTACTTTTATGATTGACAGGGAAGGCATTATTCGCTTTGCGAGACCCGGCGCTTTTCTTAGCGAAGAACAGATAGAAGCCTTTATAGCACTCCTGGAGGAGTAATTAATGTTTACGATATCTGAATTACAATGTAAGATGTTTATAGTAAACATTAAATAGAGGTTGATAGTATATGAGCGTAGTAATAAATGATGGGGAGCGGATCGATGACCTTGAATTTAAAGGTCTAAAAATCATACAAGACCCCGATGCCCATTGTTTCGGAATGGATGCAGTACTTTTGTCCCATTTTGCAAAAGCCCATCCGGGGGAGGGTGTGGTAGATCTTGGGACCGGTACGGGCATAATTCCCATCCTGATGTCGGGCAGGAGCAAGGATACGGTCTTCTATGGGGTTGAAATTCAACCGCCAATGGCGGATATGGCAAGACGAAGTATAGAATTAAATGCCTTGGAAGACAGGATACAGATCATTAAAGGGGATCTAAAAAAATCCCCTGATATTTTAGGTCATGGGAAATATCAATTGGTTACCGTTAATCCTCCTTATAAGAAATTAGGAACCGGTATATTAAATCCCAATAAGGCCAAGGCTGTGGCAAGACATGAGGTTTTATGCACTTTGGAAGACGTTTTAGAGGCGGCATCAAAGCTGTTGGTAAAAGGCGGTCGATTCTGTATGGTACACCGACCCAATCGGTTGGCTGATATTATGATCGAGATGAAAAACCATAGACTAGAGCCTAAACGAATAAGGTTTGTATATCCGGGGCTAATGAAAGCCCCGAATATGCTACTGGTGGAGGGTCAAATGGGGGCTCGGCCCCATTTGACCCTCCTACCTCCATTAATAGTGTTCCAGGATAATGGGCAATTTACTGAGGAATTGAAAGAGATCTATTACGGCCATCACTAAAACACAGGGGGACGGTTCTTCTGTGTTTGAAATATAGAATATAGGGTGCAAGCCCTTTTATATTTGGAATATGCTATGAGAGGTTGATTCTAACTATGGATGTGCAAAAAAATATAGGGGAAAAGGGGATCCTATCCCTTTGCGCTACACCCATAGGGAACCTGGAAGATATCACCCTAAGGGTTATCAGAACTTTAGAAGAGACGGATTATGTTGTGGCTGAGGATACCCGTCGTACTTTAAAACTGTTAAATCATCTTGGTATTTCTAAACCCCTTTTAAGCTATCATAAATTTAGTGATGAAGAAAGGGAAGAAAGGATAATATCCCTTCTGGAAACCGGACACAATATAGCTTTGGTATCCGATGCTGGAATGCCGGGCATATCTGATCCGGGTGAAAGATTAGTTCGATTGGCACATGACAGAAATATCCCTGTGACCTTGTTGCCTGGGGCCACTGCCGGCCTTTCAGCCCTGGTATTATCCGGGCTGCCCAGTGGGAGGTTTGTTTTTGAAGGCTTCTTGCCCGCTAATAAAAAGGCCCGGCGGGAAGTGCTGGAAGAACTAAGGGACGAAGAGCGTACCGTTATACTATATGAGGCTCCACACCGCCTATTGAAAACATTAAATCAGCTCTATGAGGTTTTGGGGAACAGAGAAATTGCCGTAGTCAGGGAGCTGACTAAAATCCATGAAGAAGTCCTGTCTTTTTCTTTAAAGGAAGGTATAAAATATTTTAACAGTACCCTGCCAAAGGGCGAGTTCGTTTTGATCATTAAGGGGAAGGAAAAAGCCCAGGGAAGTGAGACCGTTGATGAGGCCTCAATTGCTCCCCTTATCTTAGAATATATGGAAATGGGATTATCGAAGAAGGAGGCAATAAAAAGGGTAGCTGCTGATTTTGATATAGCAAGAAATCGTATATACAAGTTTGGTATTAATATCGCAATTGGGGACAAGAATAATAAAAAAAGGCGATAAAAATCGCCTCTTTTAAATATAATATAAAATTATTTATTGGCTAGGTCGGTTAAACAATTTTTGCAGATGTTTTTACCCTTATATATGGAAATATCGCTTGCATTGTCACAGAAGATACATGCAGGCTCGTACTTTTTCAGCATAATATGGTCGCCATCAACATAGATTTCCAGTGCGTCCTTTTCAGCAATGCCCAAGGTTCTCCTAAGCTCAATGGGTATAACAATCCTTCCAAGTTCGTCAACTTTCCTAACAATTCCTGTAGATTTCATTAGTTCTCCCCCCTCATAATACACATTTCGACAAAATTTATATTGTTATATTACCAATAATTCCAATAAAAGTCAACCTGTATTTTCTTAGTTTTTCAAATTATTGTTCTATTGGGGCTATATAAACATAAATCTAAATAATAGGGGATAAATTGGTCTTGTCATTCCGTTATGAAAGTTCCTGTTGTGAGAGGGCGAGCAATGGTAAATATAGTATGGTTATTGATGATTGTTGTGGGGTTTTTATCTGCACTCTTTTTTGGAAGACTAGAGGGGACTACACAATCTGCTTTGGACGGTGCTAAGTATGCCGTGGAATTATGCATCGGACTATTGGGGATATATGCTCTATGGCTTGGTCTGATGAAGGTAGCGGAAAAGTCGGGATTGGTCAAAATTATATCCAAGAGAATGAAGGGAATAATGACAGCCCTTTTTCCCGGTGTGCCCGCCGGACACCCTGCCATGGGGGCTATGGCCATGAATATAATCGCAAATATGCTTGGACTGGGCAATGCAGCAACTCCCTTTGGCTTAAAGGCCATGCATGAACTTCAGAATATAAGCACTAATAAGGATGTAGCTACCCACGATATGTGTATGTTTCTTATAATAAATACTTCTTCGGTGCAACTTATACCCGCAACTGTAGTTGCCCTAAGGAGTGCGGCAGGTTCTGCTAACCCTAGCGAAATCATTGGCACTGCTCTGATCGCAACTACTTGTTCAACTCTTGCAGGCATAAGTGCGGCTAAGCTATTAAAAAAATACTCATAGTTAGGGATATTTTAAATGATAGAGGCAATAAGAATTATTTCAATAGTTGCTATTCCTGCTCTAATTGTTCTTGTGCTGGGCTATGGCCATATAAAAGGGGTAAAGGTCTATGATACCTTTGTAGAGGGCGCAAAAGAGGGATTGACTACAGTTCTTAGAATATTCCCATATATGGTAGCAATGTTTGTAGCAATAGGCGTTTTCCGTTCTTCAGGGGCTATGGATTTCCTTGTAAAGGTATTAGCGCCACTGACTAATTTGGTGGGGATGCCCACAGAAGTTCTACCTTTGGCTCTTATGAGGCCGGTATCGGGGATAGCCTCAATAGGTATTCTGGGTGAGGTGCTGAAGACATATGGATCCGATTCCTTTATAGGGCGGGTAGCCTCCACTATGATGGGATCAACTGAAACTATATTTTACACCCTTTCCCTTTACTTCGGGGCGGTAGGCATAAAAAAGGCTCGGTATACCCTTATAGGCTCGCTTTTGGCTGATATAGCAGGGGTAGCGGCATCCATCATAATATGCACCCTGGTATTTGGCAGATGATTAATGCTGCCCTACCTGGCTAACATTCCCAGCCTTTATAAATTCAAGTTATGTAGTCGAAATTTATCGATTATGGTATAATAAAAATCACCTGCAAAAGCAAATGGAACAAAATCATATAAAGCGCCTATATGACCTAAATCACTTCTGCATAGGTATTGTATGGTAGTATGTGTGGAATTTAGTTAAAGCCCATTAGGGGGAAAAGTCATATAATAACAAAGGGCTTTTTAATGCTTTCCTGCTAGCGGACAACCATTAGCGGTGCTTCGTGAATATTAAAAGGCATCTGGCTATTTATAATGCATAATGCGGGTAGCAAGGGGGGTTGATGATGATTGGGGAAATTAGTGGACAACTATTAAAATTACCGAGACGTTTCAAGTCCTTGTACTTGAACCTGAGTATGCGTAAAAAATTATTATACACATTTGTTATGATCAGCCTGATTCCTATTGTTTTGTTAGGATCCTTTTATTATACCCAATCCTATAATAGCTTAATTGTCCAAAAAGTTATGGCATCCAGTAATTTATTAAGGAACGTGACTAGAGATACTGTAGAAACGGCATTTAAAGTAACAGACTACAGCTTAATTCAGCTTTCGGATGATGAAACGGTTCAAAGGCTGGTACAAATGGACTCCAGATATAAGCATGACAGGGATTACCAAAATGATATAACAACACTCAAGAAATTATTTATGGCCAATACTTTTAGAAAGCATGTTGATTATATTGGTGTAGTAGGTAATAATTCCTTCCATATGGCAAGTTCGCCGGAGGTAGAAGAGCATATGATGAGAATGATATATCAAGAGGAATTCGTCATATTTAAGGAGGGCATATTAAATTATTGGAGGGGTCCCATTAATAGGATAAACGGCAACAATTACAGGATCATTGCGCGGAAGGTATTCGGTGAAGATAAAAATGAAGTAACCGGATATCTATTTATGTGGATTAATGAAGGAGGTTTGCACCAAGTCTATGACAGGTATCGTGATGAAATAACGGGTGAATTATTGATTGTGAATTTAGATGGGACAATTTTTTCTTCTACAAATCCTAATCACTTTCCAGGCAGAAGTATTAACGAATTCTATGCAGGATTGGATCTAAAGCAGAAGGATCCGCAGCATTTATCGGTTGGAGGAAATAAATATATAATCAATAGCTTTAGGAATGATGGGGAAGGTGTATTGTGTATAAATGCTATACCCTTAAGCGTTGTCGTTCAAGGCACAAATAAAATCGTACTGGTTACTGCAGCTATAACACTGGCGCTTTCTCTTATTTCCTTTCTCCTGGCTACTTATTTATCGCGATATTTCACCGTGCCCATATTAAAACTTTCTGAAAGTATGGCGGCTGCAGATATCGGTAAGGTAAGTACAGACTTTATACCGGAATATGATGACGAAATCGGTTATCTAACCCATTGCTTCAACCGTATGGCGGTAAAGCTTAATCATCAGGCGAAAATAATCGAGCACACTCAGCGGAAGCAGCGCGAGGCAGAGATGAAGGCCTTTGAAGGTCAAATCAAACCCCATTTCCTTTATAACACCTTATCCACAGTGATTTGGCTAATAAGGGCAAATCAGCATCAGGATGCTATAAAGATTACTTCGGCTCTATCCAAGATGTTTCGAATCAGTATTAGCAGGGGGAAGAACATAATACCTATTTCTAAAGAGCTTCAACACGCATCAAATTATCTTGACATTCAAAAAGTAAGGTATGGGAACGAATTTAGCTATCAGTTCTTATCTGAAGAAATTATCCTCGATCGTTACACTGTTAAGATGATACTGCAACCTCTTATTGAAAACTCTATTTACCATGGCATGCGGTACAGGGAACAAGGTAAAATAGAAATAAACTGTTTTCAAAAGAATAAGTCCATTATCATGCAGGTTAAGGATAACGGGGAGAGGATGACTGAAAAACAGTGTCTCCTTATAAACGAAAGGTTGCATAACCACCAGCCGGATCAAAGGATTGAGATGGGCATCGGGATTAAAAATGTCCATGACCGGATCAGATATACCTATGGGGACGAATATGGTCTACATTATAAACGGGTTGATGGTTGGACAATAGCGGAAATCACCATACCTATCCAGGAGGATGAAAGCCTATGTTGAATATATTGATTGTAGATGATGAGCCTATTATTCGAAATGGCCTGGCAGAGACTGTGCGGAGCCTTGATCTGTTTGATAGTGTGGATACTGCTAGAAACGGACTGCAGGCCCTTAAGAGTTGTGAAGAAAAACGCTATCATGTGATTTTGTTGGATATTATGATGCCGGAAATGGATGGTATAGAATTTTTGGAACGGTTGAAGATACTTGAAGCACGGTACGAGCAGGAAAACGAAATTCCCATACAAACCCTGAAAATCGTACTTTCCGGATATGATGAATTTGAATATGCCCAGAAAACTATCTCCCTTGGTGTCCATGAGTTCTTATTAAAGCCCCTGGAACCCGATGATGTGATTTTGTTGGCTCAGCGCCTATACGAAAAAGCAGCCACAATCGAAGAAAATATGAGACGACGAAGACGGCTGAGGGATCAAATAAACCAAAGCCTTCCCCTCCTGTATGAAAAATTTTTTAACGACTTGGTAGGCAGCCAATTGACAGAAGAGGAGATTTTAAACAAAAGCAGGTTTTTGAATTTACCCCTCCAGGGTGAGTCCTATCTCGTTGCAGTGGGTACAGTTATGCCTACCGCGGGCAGTAGTGAGATGGTGGGGAATTTGGCTTTAAAGTCTTTCCTGGCCGCCATGGAGACTGCTTCTATACCAGGGTTTCAATGGCACTTTTTTGAAATAGGTTTATCCAGGTGCGCAATTATTTTCTATTTTAATGAAGAGCCCGACGGGGATTTAAAAATTGAAGCTTTTTTGTCCCGGTTGATTGAGGGCATTTATGAAAGCGAGGGGTTTCACATTAAATGCGGTATGGGAACAGTAGTGTCTCGACTTGATCTTATTAAAAAATCCTATAGGGAAGCCTGTAAAGCATTGATGTATGCCACCCTGCTGACAGATAGTACTGTACAAAAACTGAGTGACGAGGAGGATAGTACCGGGCAGGCTCTTATGATCGAAGACTTATCCGAACTTTCCAGTTACTTAAAGCTGGGCGATATGAAGAAGGCCGAAAGATTCCTAACATATACTTTCCAGCAGATCCAACGCCAACAAAGTCCCCAGGTGGCCGCTGATATTCGCCTTATGTTTACGGGTATTTTATATACCTGTTTCTCGGCTATGCGACAAAAAGATGTCCAATTAAATGAGGATAAGACCCATAATTATTTCAAAGTAATGGAAGATAATCGCCTTTATACCATTGCGGAGTATAAAAACATTATTTACAATCTGTTACGTGATACCATTACCTGTATTAATAATGAAAGCAGCAATAGAAAGCTTTCAGTAGTCGAAAAAGCAAAACGTATAGCAAAGGAAGAAGGCTATAGCAACTTGACGACCCACATGGTAGCGGAAATTTTGGGGCTGAGCCGTAATTACTTTGGACAATTGTTTAAAAAGGAGACAGGCTATACTTTCACAGATTATTTGAATCGTAAGCGGGTCGAGAAGGCAAAAAAACTACTCGAAACCACCACCCTAAAAATATACGAGATAAGCGAACAGGTAGGGATTGATGATTCCTATTATTTCAGCTCCCTATTCAAAAAATATGTTGGTTGTTCCCCTACCGAATACCGGGAAGCTTAAAGGGCCGAAGTGTGCCATCATCATTGATTTTTAAATGAGATATTACATTATTCGATTCTCAAGGTCCTCTGTTGTCGATATAATACAAATAAAAACAACGAAGGGACGTAGACTATATGGCGACTTCGAGAACGGCAGGCAAAACCCGTGGATCGGCACAGGGAGCAGGTGCACTAAGAAGAATAAAACGATTTTTTGATGATTATAGTATCATCTACGCTGTTTTAATCTTAATTGTAATCCTATCCATTGCTTCGCCGGATTTTCTGTCACTGAAAAACTTTACTAATGTGTTCCGTCAAATATCCATGATAGCTATTTTAACAATTGGGATGTTCTTTGTTATGGTAGGCGGTGGGATAGACATTTCCTGCGGTGCTACGGTAGGATTGACCGGAGTTCTTTTTGCCATGTTTATGGTGAACTATGGCATGCATCCGGTTCCCGCTTTTATTCTGACAGTATTGGCCGGAGTCTTGATTGGCACAATAAACGGCACCTTGGTGACAAGGTTTGGGATACCGGCAATGATAGCTACCTTGGGAACCCAATCCATTTCCCGGGGGTTTACTTATGTCATTACGGGGGCATACCCTATCTCAGGTATTCCTGAATCCGTTTCATTTTTAGGCAGAGGTTATGTACTGGGGTTGGAATGGTTGCCCTGGCCTGTGTTTATTGTAGCTATTCTAGCTATTATTGCTCATTATATGGCCCAACGCACAAGATTTGGGCGTTCTGTATACGCTGTAGGGGGCAACCCGGAAGCGGCATATTTATCGGGTATTAAAGATAAGAGAATACAAATTATATCGTACATTGCTTTAGGGGCACTTTCCGCAATTTCAGGAATGATTCTTACCTCAAGATTAGCCTCGGGTCAGCCAAATGGCGGTTTGACCTGGGAATTTGAGGCTGTTACTGCGGCAGTTATCGGTGGCGTATCCATAACTGGCGGGCGAGGCAGAGTATTTGGCGCGCTTCTCGGCGCAATTCTAATAGGGCTCCTCACAAACGGTATGACCCTGATTGGTATGGAATCGTATCCGCAGCAGATGGTAAAGGGTATTGTATTGGTATTGGCTATTGGCTTTGATATCTATTCAATAAATAAAAAGAGTAAAAATTAAGGGAGGATTTGTAAATGGCAGAATATGCATTGCGTATAAATAATATTTCAAAATCCTTCCCGGGGGTAAAAGCCCTTGATGATGTTAGTTTCGACATTAAAAAGGGTGAACTCCATGGTCTAGTAGGCGAAAACGGTGCCGGTAAATCAACCTTGATCAAGATTTTATCCGGTGTCTATTCTACCGATCTGGGCTCTTTTGAACTGAATGGGGTGCCCGTTACCGTTGATACTCCACTAGAGGCACAGCAGCTGGGCATCAGCGTTGTTCACCAGGAACTAAAATTGGTGGAATCATTGACTGTAAAGGAAAATATATTCCTTGGTCGTCCATTTAAGGGTAAGATGGGTATAGACTGGCAAAAGTTGCGTGACGAGGCTGTCAACTTAATCAATAGGTTGAACATTTCGCTGGATCCCGATGAACTCGTATCCAATTTATCTGTGGCACAAAAGCAAATTGTAGAGATCTGCAAGGCACTATCTTATAACGCTGATATCATCATTATGGACGAGCCCTCGGCCACTTTGACCGAGAAGGAATTGGAAACCTTATTTAGTATCTTACACGAGTTGAAAGCCCAAAATATTACGATTATTTATATCTCCCATCGTTTGGAGGAAATTTTCAAGCTAGCCGATACCGTCACCATATTAAGGGATGGAAAGCATATTGACACCCTGCCAGTTAACCAGGTTGACAGGGAAAAACTAATTAGCCTCATGGTGGGGAGAACCTTAGGCATGGAATACCCGAAGCGTAAAGTTGAAATCGGCGAACCCGTTTTAGAGGTAAAGAACCTGAATAGAAAAGGGGTCTTGCACGATGTAAGTTTTACCCTGCACAGGGGGGAAATACTTGGTTTTGCAGGCCTTGTGGGTGCTGGAAGGACAGAAGTCGCCAGAGCAATATTTGGCGCGGATAGGGGTGTTACCGGTGAAATTCTTCTAAATGGCAAAACATATTCGCCCAAGAACGTAAGCTTCGCGGTTTCTAACGGCATCGGGCTGATCCCGGAGGATAGAAAAGAGCAAGGCCTGGTCCTGGATATGATGGTAAAAGAGAATATATCCATGGCAAATTTCAAAAGCATCATGTCTTCTGTTTTCCTCATGCCGAAAAAGGAAGAAAGTATTGCCCATAAATTTATTGATGCTTTGCACATTGCCACCCCTGATGCAGAACGTCAGGTAAAGTATCTTTCAGGCGGCAACCAGCAAAAGGTAGTCATAGGTAAATGGCTGAATGCTGAAAGCGATATACTCATTATTGATGAGCCCACCAGAGGTATTGATGTGGGGGCAAAAGCAGAGATATACAGCCTAATGTGTGACCTGGCTGAAGAAGGAAAAGCCATCATCATGATTTCCTCGGATATGCCTGAGTTGCTTGGTGTATGTGATCGAATAATGGTTATGCATGATGGAAGAATTACAGGTGAATTGATGGCGGAAGAGGCAACCCAAGAAAAAATCCTCGAATACGCCATTATGTAAAAAAATACAAAACACAACAGGAGGAATAAACATTATGTCCAAAAGAATTCTTGCTTTGGCCCTTGGTGTATTAATTTTGATCGGTGGCTTGCTGGCTGGATGTGGAACAAAACCTGTTCCAAGCGGGCAGGAAGACGATGAAAAGGTTATAGGAGTATCTCTTTTTTACCGAAGAGACGAGTATTATAAGGATTTGGATTCAGCCTTTCTAAAAGAAGCAAAGGCTGCAGGCGTTAAAGTGATCATTCAGGATGCTGACTCTGATCCTGCTAAACAAACACAGCAGATAGAAGACTTTGTACAGCAAAAAGTGGATGCAATAGCCCTTGCTGCTACAGATCCTGCTGGGATGGTTCCAGCCATTGAAGCAGCCGTAGCGGCAGGAATACCAGTTGTCACCTATGACGGGGATGCTAATACAGACAAGACCTCTACCTTTGTAGGCTTTGACTATTACGATGATGGTGTTATGGTAGGTGAATGGACCGCTGATTATATTAACGAGCATTTGGATGGAACAGCAAAAATAGCCGTTATCGATTTTCCCCAGTCCGCTATCGTGTGCGGTCTCCGTGCCCAAGGATTTATCGACACCGTGTTGGAGAAGACTGATTCTGAAATTGTTGCCCAACAAGACGGAAAGGCCACACGTTCCGATTCTATGAGCGTGATGGAAAATATCCTAACAGCCAATCCGGATGTACAGATCGTATACGGTATAAACTTTGATACCGCCGCAGGTGCAAAGGCTGCTATAGAGGCCGCTGACCGGAAGGATATAATAGTAGTTGGGACTGCTTATGGAGAAGAGGCATTTCGTGCATTAGAAAATGATGATCCCATTATGAAGGCTTTTGCTTCCAGTTCTCCGCAGGTTCAGGCAAGGGATACCATTGCTTCCATAGTAAAGCTGTTAAATGGCGAAGATATTCCAAAAGAGACATTATCCAAATCACAGCTGTTTGATGCAACTACTATAAAGGATTACGATTGGAAAGCTATTATTGATGAGCGTAACAATTAGATAGTTTAAGGCATATGCCATAGGGCAACAAATCTATTAAAAAAATTCTATAAACCCTTGTTTGGGGATAGTGTTAAGTAGTTGTTTATAAACAACTACTTAACACTATATATGTTTTTCGACAAATGCCTTGTATAGTTGGCCAGGTGTTAGAAACGTTTTCCTTATCAGCCGAATTCCATAGTTGCCGCATTGATTCTGCCCAAAGAAGGTGCTATAATTATTATCATAAGCATTAGTAATTATTAGATGCCCGACTATGCTGCCCGGATGGCGAAAAATCTCCCTTGTTCCATTGCAACAGAAATCTTTTGAATATTATTTTATGCGGATCCAGTGTAACTAATGTGCTTATAGCAAAGGGGAAGATGGGGAAAATACCTATAATAAAAAACAACCATTTTAGGTAGTAATTATATTGCACTAAGGTTTATTTAAATTTAGGAGGTAAGAACATGTCATATTATTATGGCGAACAGAACACGAATCAGGTAGCAGAAGCAATTAAGAAAAACTCTATTGTTATTGTACCCATTGGCACAACCGAAGAGCATGGTGCCCATTTACCTGTGGAAACCGATGCCATCATTGCTAAATATATGGGAGACAGACTAGGGGAGGCCTGTACAGAAGCTAATATACCCGTATTGGTTATGCGGACTATTTATTATGGGTTTTCTATGGGAATTGTAAGGAAATGGCCCGGATGCCCAAATATAGATACACGAACCTTTATGGATTATATCTTTTCTATGATCGATTCTTTAATTAAGGAAGGATTTAGAAAGATCGTATTGTTGGACTGCCATGGAAACCATGACAGCCTGCTAAGAACAGTAATGAGGGAAATCGTCGATAAGTATAATATCTACATAATGACCTTATCACCCTTTGCCCTTGCTTCAAAGACCTACAACGAGCTTAAAAAGGATCCGGAAGGGGATATCCATGGCGGCGAATATGAGACCTCATGTATCCTGCATATTGCGCCCGAGCTTGTGGATACCTCTGCCTATACAAATGTTGATGCAATTCGTTGCAATAGTCCGCTTCGAGGCCCAATTTCTACATGGGGGCTGCAGGAAACCAAGACAGGGCTCTTTGGAGATCCGACCTATGCCACAGCAGAGCTGGGCAAGGCATGTTTAGACGCAGCCGTTGAGGAAGGGCTAAAATATATTAAAGCATACTATGAGCATGAGGAACAAAGTCAAGTATAAAATTTTTACGATATTTTAAGAAAGCGAGGAATAGACATGAAAGAATTTACTTTTTCCCCGGCTCCATGGATACCCTTTAGGGATAAAGAGGTGTTGGAACGTGTCAGAAACATAAAGAGAGAGGACATGGAAAAGCACTCTAATCCAGATTTTAAAATTAAAATAGTACCAAGTTTTGATGGTATTTTCATAAACGATATGGTTATGCGTATGAAATTATCTGATGATTTGGATGAGACCTTAGTTATGATTATTCCTAATCCCAGCCCACCGGCCTATATGCAGGTTGCAGAATTAGTAAATTACTTTAAGATCAATTGCCGGAACGTGCATATTTTTGCTATGGACGAATGGGCTGACGAAGATGGCAATATTGCCCCTATTACTTACAGGTCTGGATTCTCTTACTCATTTTTAAAGTACCTTGTAAATCAAATTGATGAAGATCTTCGTATGCCTATGGAAAATGTACATTATCCTACCAATGAGAATGCAGCTGATTACACAAAAATGATCGAAGATATCGGTAACGGCGGAGCTGATATTTCCTATAGCGGCCCGGGCTGGGCAGGGCATGTAGGTTTTGTAGATCCTTGCACACCGGAATTCGGCACTGACAGCGTAGAAGAATTTATTAATATGGGGGCTAGAATAGTAACCCTCCACCCTTTGACAATTATACAAAATTCTTTGCATGGAGTATTTGGACAAAGCGGTGATATTGCAAATGTGCCACCAAAGGCCTTTACCATTGGACCTAGGGATATTAAAAACTCCAGAAACCGTTTGGAAATGCATGGAATCACAACCAGTGGAACATACTCTGCATGGCAAAGGATAATGTCGAGACTGGTACTCTATGGTCCGGTTACTCCATTGGTACCTACCTCAGTCTTGCAATTATGGCCAACAAGAGTATATGTATCTGAGGCCATAGCGGCACCCATTGAAATAAATGAATTAGTAGGCTACTAAATAATTTACAGGCGGGCAAATGCCCGCCTGAATTTATGCAAAAAAACAACAAATGTCTATTGTGTTTCCGTGATTCTCTGAATCCGGGCCGTGAGCACGGCGAAAGCATGAAGGAACATTCCACCATG
>JAAYSJ010000098.1 GCA_012518395.1 Clostridiales bacterium | reverse complement strand
GTATTTTAGAATCCAGATATATGGATCTTATCGTGAATTCCCTTAAGGAAGTATCCTCCACTGATTATTCCGTTACATTGGTTCTGCCTAACGAGGCAGAGAAATTTCTCAATAAGGGTGAAGAAAAACAGGAAGATACCGGGACAAACACTGCTGCCCTTAATATTAAATATACCTTTGATTCCTTTGTTATTGGCAATAGTAACAGATTTGCCCATGCGGCTTGTTTAGCAGTATCCGAAGCTCCTGCAAATGCCTATAACCCCCTCTTTATCTACGGTGGTGTAGGGCTTGGCAAAACCCACCTGATGCACGCCATAGGCCATTTTATTCTATCCCAGACTCCAAACACCAAGGTCTTATATGTATCATCGGAGAAATTTACCAACGAACTGATAACCTCCATCCAGACCAATAAAAATGTGGAGTTTCGCAATAGATACCGAAACGTGGATGTACTTTTAGTGGATGATATCCAGTTTATAGCCGGTAAAGAGAGTACCCAGGAGGAATTTTTCCATACCTTTAATACTCTCCACGAATCGAACAAACAGATCATAATATCCAGTGATCGCCCCCCAAAAGAGATACCCACCTTGGAGGACAGGCTTCGCTCCAGGTTTGAATGGGGTCTTATAGCCGATATTCAGCCACCGGATTTGGAGACAAGAATAGCAATACTTAAGAAAAAGGCTGAACAAGAACAAATAGAGGTAGATGATGATATTCTTCTATTTATCGCGCAAAGGATACAATCCAATATAAGAGAACTTGAAGGTGCCCTTATAAGGATTTTAGCCTATTCTACCCTAAACAATAACAGATTGGATATATCAATAGCCGATGAAGCTCTTAAGGATATAATCTCCAATAATGGTCCCAGGACAATTACTCCTGCCCTTATTATGGAGGTAGTGGCCGCATTTTATAACCTGAAAACAGACGATTTTAGATCCAAAAAGAGAAATAGAGCCATCTCCTATCCTAGACAAATCGCTATGTATTTATGTAGAGAACTCACAGATCTCTCCCTCCCAAAGATAGGGGAAGAATTTGGGGGCAGAGATCATTCCACAGTTATTCACGCCTATGACAAGATAGCTAATAGTTCATCTAAGGATCCGGAGCTATCAAAAGCACTAGGTCAGATACGAAAGGAACTGGAAAGTATATAGAAACCGAAAAAATGTGGAAAGTTTGTGGATAACTTAAAGAAAAACTCTTTTTAGCCCACAGAATAATCCACAGCCTTTTTTCGAGGATTTTGCGAAAATATGACATAATTCACAAAATCCCAGGCCCTACTACTAATACTACTAATCTATTATATATATTCAACTTACTCAGGAGGTATTCCATGAAATTTACATGTTTTCAAAAAAAATTATCTGACTCTATAATAATCGCACAAAAAGCCATAACACCAAGAACCACCCTCCCCATATTAGAAGGGATTCTGATGACCACCTATAAGGGCGTATTAAAGCTGGTGGGAACGGATCTGAATCTTGGTATTGAATGCTTTTTGGAAGCCAATATAATAGAGGAGGGGGCTGTGGTAGTACCCTCACGGATTTTTGGCGATATAATAAGAAAGATGCCTAATTCTATGATAGAAGTAGAGGTAGACAGCAATTATCGTATCAGCATCAAAACTGAGAATTCCCACTTTACTATCCAAGGGGTAAAGCCTGATGAATATCCCGAATTAAAGTATGTAGAGGAAAGGGATCCAATTGAGATTCAACAGAATCTTTTAAAAGAAATGATTCAAAATACTATATTTGCTGTAGCTACTGATGAGACCAGACCTATCTTAACAGGTGCTCTTTTTGAAGTAAAAGAAGATAATATTAATATCGTTTGTTTAGATGGCTATCGCCTGGCGCTAAAACGGGGGATGGTAGCAAATAATAAAAATATTAGTGTAATAATACCCGGTAAGACTTTGAGTGAAGTCAGCCGGATAATAGACAACAGTGACGACAAGATCAGTATTACTGTTGATGAAAAGCATGTATTATTTGATATGGGTTACATACGAATCGTTTCAAGGTTGTTAGTGGGTGAATTCTTAAACTACACCCAGATTATCCCACAAGAACATAAAACCCGTATAAGGGCTGATATTGGAACCCTATATGATGCAATTGAGCGAGCCTCACTTTTAGCCAGGGAAGGGAAGAATAATCTTATAAAACTAACTTTGAAAGAGGATAGGCTGATAATAAACTCAAATTCTGAAGTGGGAGCTGCCCATGAGGAAGTGCCAATCACTTTGGAAGGAAATGAGATGACTATAGCCTTTAATTCAAGGTATTTTATGGATATACTAAAGGCTGTGGGAGACGAGGAGGTATGCATTGATTTTACAACTAATGTAAGCCCCTGTGTTTTTAGGCCTGAAGATGGGGATAATTTTACATATCTTCTTTTACCTGTAAGGACAAGCGTTTAAAAGGGAGGGGTACTGTTGGAGAAGATAGGTATACATACAGAGTTTATTAAGCTTAACCAATTATTGAAGTGGGCAGGGATCGCCCATACCGGTGCCCATGCCAACGAAATAATTGGGGAAGGGCTGGTTCAGGTTAACGGTGAAGTTGAAACACGAAGGGGCAGAAAAATATATGACGGGGATACAATACTGATGAAGGGTGAAGACAGATTCCTGATAGTAAAGGAAGGATGAGCCAAAGATGCGTTTAAGAGAGCTAGGCTTAATAAACTATAGGAATTATATTAAATTAGAGTTAGCATTTAGCTCTAATTTAATTATTTTTTCAGGTAAAAATGCTCAGGGAAAAACTAATATATTAGAATCTATTTTTCTTTCATCGATTGGAAGATCCCATAGGACTTCCAGGGACAGGGAGATTATCTTAAAAGGCGAAAAGGAATCCAGGGTAAGAGCCCTAGTAGAAAAAAAAGAGGGATTGAGCCTTATCGAGATAGCCCTTGCACAGAATGAAAACAAGAAAATCAGCATTAACGGTATGGCGGCAGATAGGTTAGGGGAGCTGATGGGGCATATAAATAGTGTGCTCTTTTCTCCTGAAGATTTACGATTGGTAAAGGGAAGTCCCACAGAGCGTAGAAGGTTTATCGATATGGGGATTTCTCAAACATTCCCTAGATATTTTTATAGTCTTCAACGTTACAATAAAATATTAGGCCATAGAAATAACTTGTTAAAGAGCATTGGTGAAAAGGACAGTTTAAGAAAAACATTATCTGTTTGGGATGAACAGCTGTCAGAGACTGGTGCTTACATAATTTCAAGAAGGCTTAAATTTATAGAGGATTTAAAAATAATAGCCAAAAGAACCCATAGAGAAATATCCTTCGATGAAGAAGAGCTGGATATATCCTATATCCCTTCCATCGAAATCGACTCTGATAATACCGAAGCCATTATGAAAGAGTACATGAAAACTCTGGAGACAAATCATAACGATGATATACGCAGGGGAAGAACAGAAAAAGGGTGTCATAGGGATGATTTAAATATTTTTATTAATGGCATGGATGTGAGAAATTTTGGCTCCCAGGGTCAGCAAAGAACTTCAGTTTTATCTTTGAAATTATCAGAAATAGAAATGATGCATAAAGAGACAGGGGAGTATCCACTTTTATTATTAGACGATGTAATGTCGGAATTGGATCAATACAGGCAGGGAGAGCTGATCTCATATTTTGACAAGGTTCAGACCTTTATAACTACAACGGATTATGGAAACTTGCCCCATATAAAAGATAAGAATGCGGAGATATATATAGTAAATAAGGGTAAGGTTGACAAGGCATAAAATTTCTTTAATTACAGGGTAAAATAGGATATAATAAATACCAAGTAATGAAATAAAACAAAGGACGTTTTATCCTAACAAAGGCAGTGCAAGGGAGGCTGGTGGATTTTATGACACTTCACCTAGGAGGTAACGTAGTTATCCCCCTGAAGTATATAATAGCAATAATTGATTTGGAATCATCGGAAATCTCAGAGATAAATAAAGAGTTTTTTGAAGCCGCCAAAGAGGAGGCAGCTATAAAGAATATATCAGCAGATAAGCCAAAGAGCGCAATACTAGCCAAAGAGAGCCGGGGAACAACGCTGTTTTTATCCCCTATTTCATCTGCAACACTTTTTAAAAGATCAAGGCTTACACCAGATGTTTATTCCCATAACTCAATAGAAAAGCAGGAGAGGTAATGACAAATAACGGATTTAATGAAATAAAAGATTATGACGAATCCCAGATACAG
>JAAYSJ010000097.1 GCA_012518395.1 Clostridiales bacterium | reverse complement strand
TCATCACACTTCCTTCAGATTCCACGTCGCCGTGGACACCCTTGTGCTTGGCTAATGGTTGGCAACTGCCAGCCCCCATAGCGGACTTTCACCGCCAAGTTACGCGCCATGCATGGCGCACAAGAAATAACCCAGTATCATCATACTGGGTTATTACAAAAAAAACAACATTCATAAAATACCTATTTCTCCACATTCATTTAACAGCTATGACTACCCTTCTGTAGGGATCCTCGCCTTCACTATAAGTCCTCACATAGCTGTCACTTTGGAGAGCGGTATGAATAATTCTTCTCTCAAAGGGATTCATAGGCTCCAGACTTATCCTCTTTCGGGTCTTAGCAACCTTATAACCCAATCTTTTAGCCAGCCTCTTTAGGGTTTCTTCTCTTTTTCTTCTATAGTTTTCCGTATCCAGGGCAACCCTTTTGTACCCTCTTTCCTCATTGTTTACAGCAAGGCTTGTAAGGTATTGGAGCGCATCCAGGGTTTCCCCTCTATGGCCTATAAGTAGCCCCATACCTCTGCCCTTCATATCTATGGAAATCCTATCGTCGGATTCATTGACATCGATAATCGCTTCTACCCCTATATGGGTCAATAACTCAGTTAAAAATTCCTTAGCATCGTCACCCATGGTCCTTTTTATACTGGCACGAACCTTTGCGTCCTTACCTCCGATAATGCCGAAAAGACCCTTTACGGGTTCTTCTAAAATTTCTATATCCAAATTATCTCTTTGTACTCCCAATTGAGCAACTGCCATTAAAATAGCCTCGTCCACTGTCTTTCCGCTGCTCTCAACGACTTTCATTGTTTAGCACCTTCCTTGACGGTTTTTGTTTCAGGGTTCAATCGGTTGTAGATCAGCTGCTGTACTATCTGAAAAATGTTACTGGTTACCCAATAAATACTGAAGGCTGATGTATACATAGACGTAAACCAAATAGACATTAAAGGCATGATCATATTCATAGTCTTGGCCTGCTGATTATCTCCGGGGGGTGCCGTAAGTTTAGTTTGAAGAAAAGACGTTAGCCCCGCTAATCCCGATAGAATAAACAGACCATTCCAAGCACCCTTTATTCCGCCTTCCATAAAAGGTATCGTCCTGCCTATTATGTCCCTTAAAGGGGAATCTGCAATCCATACGTTTCTTATCCATAAAAATCTAAGACTGGATTCGGAAGTTTTTAAAAAATTCAAAGCCCCTGGCGTGCTGATATTTTTAATACCATCTATTATGGTGGTCATATTCCCACTGCCTACCACTTCGGTCAGCTGAGTTATCAACTTCTCATTGTTAGGGTTGCTAAACAGGCTGGTAAATACATCACCCATGCTCTGCTTTATTGCGGCGGCGTTTTGTACTTTGTCTACAAACTCATTAAGTGCCGGCCCGATAGCGGTATTACTATAGTTTATCAGGTTTACATAGAAGCCTTGGAGCTGGTCACTGGATATGGCCCTAAGGGCAGCGAACATTGCAAACATAAGGGGCATCTGTAACAACATAGGAAGACATCCACCAAAGGGGCTTACCTGATGTTTTTGATACAATTCCATGACTTTTTTGTTCTTCTTTTCCGGATCATTCTTATATTTCTCATTTATTTTTTGTATTTCCGGGTTTAAAGCGGACATTTTCTTCATCGACGCCTTTGACTTTAAATCCATAGGTAATAAGACCAATCGAATCAAGAGAGTAAAGAGGATTACGGATACACCATAATTCCCCACAACACTATTTATGGTCAATATAATGGATTGGAGAAAGCCTACCAAGGAACCCCACAAAGCTCCCATACTACAACACCTGCCTCTTCTTCCGGTTTATAAAATCTAAATATGCTAAAGCCATTAGCCTTTGTACCTCCGCAAATATTTGTTTTACAACTTAGCTATTTAAACGGTTATCCTCCGCAAAAGCTAAATAACGATATGCTTTCTGGGATAGAACCGTTCAAGTACTATATGAGAGGATCATAACCACCCTTATGGAAGGGATGGCATTTCACAATCCTCCCTACAGCCTTTGAGAGGCCTTTTAAAACCCCGTATTTTTCCAGTGCCAAAATAGTATAATTAGAGCAGGTAGGATAAAATCTGCAACTTCTAGGGAATAATGGGGATATGAACCCCTGGTAGAGTTTAATTATACCTATAATTAGCCTTCTCATATCATTTTAACCTTCATCCTTCAATAAGGCGGCTCTTTTTAAAAGTCTTTCCAATTGGTCTTCCAGCCTTAAAAAATCCGCTTTCCTTGCACCTATCCTAACTATGAAAATAAGATCATAGCCTGTCTTGATTCTGTCTATCCTTTTACGATAAATTTCTTTGAGCCTTCTCTTTATCTTGTTTCTGGCTACTGCGTTTCCGAACTTTTTACTAACTGAAAAACCTACCCTGGAGACCCCTTGGCCAGTCTTTCTGTACACCAATACCAAGCAGGAATTCGCATATGATCTTCCCCTTTTGTAAGTATAATCGAATTCCTTTTTCTTTCTCAGTCTATATTTCTTGTTCACAAAATATCCTCTCGCTATGCAATTTATTCAAATAGCCATATGTTTTTTGAGACCCTTAGAAGATATCCTGCGCCGACTTCTTATCGGAACATATGCATCCAAATTTTTAACCGCTAACTTCCAACCTCGAGACTCTAACTTCCAACTTCTAACCTCTAACTTCTAAAAGGTAGAAAAGACCACTTTTCTGAGTGGTCTTACGCTGATAGTTTCTTTCTGCCCTTTAATCGTCTTCTTTTTAGGACCAACCTGCCGCCCTTAGTACTCATCCTTGCTCTAAAGCCATGATTCTTTTTTCTACGCCTTCTATTTGGCTGATAAGTTCTCTTCATTTTCCAGATACCTCCCTTTTTCTATAGTCTAACAGGAAGTTATATAAATTTTTTATAAACTTCCTTGAAATATCAATTAAAATCATAATAATGCTACTATAGTATTATAAGCGAACAGACCTTTTGCTGTCAAGAAAATCAAATCATTGATTATCCACAGATAATTTGATATTATGTATTTACTGTTGATAACTTCCTGTCTATAATATAGGAAGAAAAGAATTTTAAGTTATGCACATTCTGTGGATAACTTTGTGAATAAGATTTTTCAGCCTGATTTTTCCCTTGAAAAATGAATTCTTGCAGGCTGTTAATATTGTTTATAACGAGATGGAAGGATATCCCTCACTTCTATAAGTGGCGGTTTCCTATTAGTCAAAACAGACGTCGGATAAAAATCCCCCGTCTCGTTGAAACGGTGTGTTGCAATTGCAGGCAATTGCTTCCGATGTTTTAACCTTACATATTTGTAAGACGTTATTTCCGCAGTTTTAAGTATATAATTTGGCAGTAATCCCGTCCATAACTATTATTTCCCATATCGTTATCGGGCTATACAATATAAAACTGTTTTAGAATATGTAAATTAGGGAAAAATATGTATTATTAAGGTACTTTATAGGAGGCTCCTTGATGGATCAAAAGATTTTAAAACTTTGGGATGAGGCATTACCCTTTATAAAGCTAGAGCTTACCGATGTCAGTTTCAATACCTGGATCAGTAACATAGAACCCTTAATTATAATGGACAAGCACCTGTATCTAAAGGTTCCTAACGATTTTACCAAAAGTATTTTAGAATCCAGATATATGGATCTTATCGTGAATTCCCTTAAGGAAGTATCCTCCACTGATTACTCCGTTACATTGGTTCTGCCTAATGAGGCAGAGAAATTTCTCAATAAGGGGGAAGAAAAACAGGAAGATACCGGGACAAACACTGCTGCTCTTAATATCAAATATACCTTTGATTCCTTTGTTATTGGCAATAGTAACAGATTTGCCCATGCAGCTTGTTTAGCAGTATCCGAAGCCCCGGC